>JBAXOU010000106.1:0-10942 GCA_037133115.1 Planctomycetota bacterium
GCAGGTTGGCAACCTGCGGTGGAGCAGCGCGGATGATGCGTCATGCACAGGTTGGCAACCTGTGCTACGGAAAGACGATGGAGCGAGGGGCGGCCCGTGCCCCGGGAGCCGGCGTTGCTGGCCGAGCGTAGCCACGATGGCGAAGCGAGGGCAGCATCGAGTGAGCGGATGCCACGACGGCATCCGCGAACGTCCGGCGACGGGGCATGGGCAGCCCCGAGCCGCCGCAGGATGCATGTGCAGGTTGCCAACCTGCACCTACGTGGGGAGCAGACTGCCACGGGTTGAAAACCTGGTCTACGGCTCGAGCGACTCTCGAATCGCGGCGAGCTCCGCGGTCGCGTCGTTGCCAGCCACCTCGAACTTGCCGCAGCGGCGATACCAATACCGCGCGTTGCCTGCGTCGCCCTCGATCTTGTGGAGCACCGCATGCAGCCAGTCGGCCGTCGCATCGCCCTCGTGCCGCTGGGCGATCTCGTGGGCCTCGTCCCAGTCACCGGCGATCGCGAGCTCCACGCCGCGACGAAGGTCGTCGGCCTTCGTCACTTCACCAGGTCCTTGAACACCTTCCGCACCTTCGCCACCTTGGGCGCCGCCGCAGCCTGGCAGTAGGGCTGATTGGGATTCTTGGCGAAGTAGTCCTGGTGGTAATCCTCGGCCGGATAGAACACCGTCGCCGGCTCGATCTGCGTGACGATCGGGCCGGGAAACACGCGGGCTTGGTTGAGCGCCATGATCACCTGCTGCGCCACCCGCTTCTGCTCGTCGTCGTGCGCGAAGATCGATGACCGATACTGCGTGCCGACGTCGGCTCCCTGGCGGTTCAGCGTGGTTGGATCGTGCGTGGCAAAGAACACCTCCAGAAGCTTCGCAAACGACACGACCGTCGGGTCGTACTCGATCTCGATCGCCTCGGCATGGCCGGTCTGGCCGGTGCAGACGTCCTTGTAGGTCGGGTTGGGGACAGCGCCGCCGATGTAGCCGCTGGTGACGCTCTTCACGCCCTTGAGTTCTGCATAGACGGCCTCCGTGCACCAGAAGCAGCCGCCCGCCAGCGTGGCCTTCGCCAGCTTCGGCTCCTCCGCCCCTGCTCCTCCAATTCCCATGATGATGCTCGCTCCCACGACAATGGTGATGACCGCGTTTCGACGATTCATGACTCGCGTCTCCGTGACTGGGGCATTGTACGAAGGTCGGCCGGATCGACGACGAACCGGAGCAGTTTTTTGGCCCAGTCGCCGGCGTAGTCCACGCCAATCCGCGGCGTCCGCTCGATGCGCCGCGGCGGCACGCAGGTGCCGCTGGCCTCGAACCAGAGCCCGCCCTGCCGCGCGGCCGGCCGGCCGTCGAAGGAGCCATCAATGCCAAGGGCCTTGGTGAGACGACCCGGCCCCGCGTGCTCGCTGACGCCGCGGATCAGGACCGCAGCCGGCACGCCCTCGCTTCCGGTCACGACGTTGAGCATCCAATGCATCCCGTAGCAGAGATACACGTACCAACAGCCCGCCGCGTTAAACATCGTGGCGTTTCGCTTGGTCATTCCCTTCGAGCCATGGCAGGCGAGGTCGTGGGCCCCAAGATAGGCCTCGGTCTCGCACACGACATGCCGCGTCGGCCGCTCCTCGAGCCCCGGCACCACGAGCCACGTCCCGAGCAGCTCCCGCGCCACCCGATCCGCCGGTCGGTCGAAAAAGTCGCGCGAAAGGATAGGGCCCGTTTTCATCACCTCATTTTCTAGGCGATAAGCGTTCCGTGGGCGACTATCACTTCCGCTCAGCGGCGTCCCGCGGAAGCCCGGGCGGATCGGGGGAAGGTGAGGCGAGTCGGGATATCCTTCCCGTCCGAAGCCCAGCCATTCCCCGTCCGCCCGGGCGGCTTACCGAGTGAGCCACGAAGCCGTATGATGCCGCCCCTGGAACCCTCGCGCGCGGAGCCCACCTATGGAAGCAGGCATCGTCGGACTGCCGAACGTCGGCAAGAGCACCCTCTTCAACGCTCTCACCATGTCAAAGTCCGCGCAGAGCGCGAACTACCCCTTCTGCACGATCGAGCCCAACGAGGGGATGGTGAGCGTGCCCGACGGCCGCCTGCAGCGGATCACGCAGTTCATCCCGCCGCAGAAGGTGATCCCCGCGGCCCTCAAGCTCGTGGACATCGCGGGGATCGTAAAGGGGGCGAGCGAGGGCCAGGGCCTCGGCAACAAGTTCCTCTCCCACATCCGCGAGGTCGACGCGATTCTCCAGGTGGTCCGCTGCTTCGACGATCCCGACGTAATCCACGTGGCGGGCAAGGTCGATCCGCTCTCCGACATGGAGACGATCGAGATCGAGCTGATGCTGGCCGACATCCAGCACCTCGAGAACCTGATCCCCAAGGCGGAGCGGGCGGCCAAGGGGGCCGATAAGGACGCCAAGCTCAAGGTCGAGGTGATGAAGAAGTGCCTCGCCTGGCTCAGCGAGCAGAAGCCGCTGCGAACACTCACACTCGACGAAAACGAGAAGAAGGCGGTCAAGGAACTTGGCCTCCTCACCGCCAAGCCGATTCTCTACGTCGCCAATGTCGATGAGACCGACGTGGAAGGCAAGAGCCCGCTGGTGCCGGCGGTGCGGGCGGCAGCGGCGAAGTCGGGGGCCGACGTGGTGCCGGTCTGCGCCAAGATCGAGGCCGAGATCGCCGAACTCGACGAAGCCGACCGGGCGGAGATGCTCGAGGGCGCGGGGCTCGCGGAGCCGGCCCTCGCCGTGCTCGCCCGGGCCGCTTACAAGACGCTCGGGCTGCAGAGCTACTTCACGGCCGGGGAGAAGGAAGTGCGGGCCTGGACGATCCCCGTGGGCGCCACCGCCCCGCAGGCCGCGGGAGTGATCCACACCGACTTCGAGAAGGGCTTCATCCGGGCCGAGATTTATTCGCTCGAGGACCTCGAGCAGTACAAGAGCGAGAAGGAGATTCGGGCCGCCGGCAAGATGCGAGTGGAGGGCAAGGAGTACGTGATGCAGGACGGCGACATCTGCCACTTCCTGATCAATAAGTAGCCCGCGCGGCAGCGCAGGTTGTCGCCACGTAGCACAGGTTGTCAACCTGTGCATGACGCATCATCCGCTCTGCTTCCCCGCAGGTTACCAACCTGCGGCTACGAGGCAGAGTCGTAGGTGCAGGTTGCAACCACGTAGCACAGGTTGGCAACCTGTGCATGAAGCGTCGTCGGCTCTGCTTCACCGCAGGTTGAAAACCTACGCTACGGGGACAAGTCCGCCGGGCGCAGCCGGGGCCCGGCTTCCTGCCGGACCCCGGCTTCGTCACCGGTGAACTTACTGCGGATCGGAGACCATCTCACCGCCGGCCCGCGTCACCATCGCCGCGAACACGCGGATCTCCACTTCGTCGCCAACCGATCGTACGGAACCGTCTCCCATCAGGACGCTGACGGTGCCCGGATGGAACGAGTAGGGGTCGCCGGTCCCCTCCTTGCCGTACTCCGTGCCGCCAAACGTGGCCGTCGTCACATTTTCACCGTTGGTGACGTTGATCGCCTGCCCGGCAGACGACCCAACCGCCGAGCCGTCGGCCACCGCGCCCTTGAAGGCGAAGTCGCTGGCGGGCCGGCACCAGCCGCCGCCGTTGACCCGATCGGTCGGGAAAGTCCCCACCTTCTTGCCTCGGACGTACTTGGCCGGCCGGCCAGCCGACTCGGCCAGGGCGATCGTCTTCGAAAGTCCGTCAGTGCACTGGCCGATCTTGGCCTTCGTGCGGCCGTCATAGTCCTTGACGAGCAAGCCCGCTGCGGCCGGGCTCGAAACCGTACCGCTCGAAATGATTTTCTGCGAGAAGGCCGCGACGACGTCCGCCTTGCCGCTGAGCCGACTATCCACAAACGTGGTGGCCGAATAGTCGGTGGTCGCGCAGAACTGCCCAGTGGTCGCGAAACCGCTCCGATCTCCGTTCACCACGGCCGGGCCGCTGCCGTAGCCGCTCGGCGTGCTCGATGAGTCTGGGTCGCCGTCATACGTCTGAGCCCCCTCTGGATCAGACGGGCACTGGAGGTGCGGGATCTGCGTCATCACGAGCACGGCGTTCGGCACGGTCTTACCCGAGCCGGCCCGGGCAGTCGCCGTGCTCCAGTTGGCTCCGGCCGGATCGAAGTCGTAGGCGTCGGAGAGCTGCTTGTCCTCCATGTAGGGAAGCGATCGCGTCACCCACGACACTCGCCCGTTGGCCCCCGACGGCGGCCGCGAACTGTTGGGGAGCACGCTCTTGGCGCTTGCAAACTGGTGAATGGCCAGGCCGCATTGCCGGATGCTGTTGCTGCACTGCGTGCGACGGGCCGCCTCGCGGGCACTCTGCACGGCGGGCAAGAGCAGGCCGATCAGCGTGGCGATGATCGCGATCACCACGAGAAGCTCCACGAGCGTAAAGCCCGCAGGAGCACGAACGACGGGACGACGTGAACTCAGGCGTGACAGGATGATAGACATGGTCAGAAAACTCCGAGGTGAAAAAGAGAACATCTGGATCAAGGGATCAGCGGCCAAAGCGTGTCTTTTCGGTCCGTTCGATCTGGACGACGACGCCGTCCTGGACGATCGCGACCACCGAGCCGAAGCGAAGCCCGCGCAGGGCATCGGAGAGCCGGTGAAGCGTGGTGTCGGATGCCGCCGGGGCGGGCGATCCGGCCTGCAGGTCGGTCCGATGGTCATCACGGGTCTTGGGGATATCGCTCATGGCGTGGCTCTCCGTGGGGTCAGATCACGTATTCCGGGCCGGGCAGGAACACCCGGGCACGTCGCGGCGTGATCGCCACGTTCGAACCGGGCTCGAGCGTGAGCAGGCGGGCGGTGTCGCTGGGTACGTCAACGTGCAGTTCGGTATCGGAGCCGTGCGGCCGGCAGGCCACGCGAGTGACGGCCCCGCTCCGAGTGACTCGAACCACGCGAGCAGGCAGGCTCGTGCCGGGCCGGTGCCAAACCTCGGTGGCGGGCGACAGGTCGAGTTCGTGCGGCCGGAGGTAGACGCGAGCGTCACGGGCCTGGGCGTGCGGGTAGTCGGGATAGTCGATCGGGATGCCGTGCCAGAAGGCGCGGCCGTTTTCAACGCGGCCGTGGTAGACGTTCACGTTGCCAAGGAAGTCCATCACGAACGGCGTGGCCGGCTGGTCGAACACCTCATCGGGCGTGCCCTCCTGCTCGATCCGCCCGTGATTCATCACCACCACGCGGTCGGCGAGTTCGAAGGCCTCCTCCTGATCGTGGGTGACGAACACGCTCGTCATCCCGATCTCGTCGTGCAGCCGCCGGAGCCACTGCCGCAGTTCCACGCGAACCTTCGCATCGAGCGCCCCGAAGGGCTCGTCGAGCAGGAGGATCTTCGGCCGGATGGCGAGCGCCCGGGCGAGGGCCACCCGCTGCCGCTGGCCGCCGGAGAGCTGCGAAGGCTTACGGCCGCCGAGGCCTTCAAGCCGCACGAGCCTGAGCAGTTCCTCGACCCGCGCCCGCACCTGAGCGTCGGGCGTCTTTCGCACGCGAAGGCCGAAGGCCACGTTCTCGAACACGCTCATGTGCCGAAACAGCGCGTAGTGCTGAAACACAAACCCCACCTCCCGCGACCGGGCGTGCAGGTCGGTGATGTCGGCGCCGTTCTCCTCGATCGTGCCCGTGTCGGCGTGCTCGAGCCCCGCGATGATCCGCAGGAGCGTCGTCTTGCCCGACCCGGATGGCCCGAGCAGCGCCAGGAGCGAGCCGTCGGCAACGTCGAGCGACACGTCGTCGAGCGCCGCAAAGGTTCCGAAATGCTTGGTAACGTTGCGAATGTGAATGCTCATGGTCAAGCCGCCTCCAGGGTCGCGTCGTGGGTGGTCCCGTCCGCAGATCGTGCCCGTTCGAGGTCACGGGCCTCGGTCGCCAGTCGATGCTCGATGACGAACTTGACGACGAGCGTCACCAGCGCGAGGCCGGCGAGCACGCTCGCCACCGCCATCGAGGCGGGCTGGCGGTATTCCTGAAAGAGTTTTTCCACGCGGAGCGGCATCGTGTCGGTCGCTCCCGCGATGTGGCCGCTCACCACGTACACCGCGCCAAACTCCCCCATGGCACGGGCGTTGGCCAGCACGATCCCGTGGAGCAGGGCCCAGCGGATGTTGGGCAGCGTCACCCGCCAGAACACCTGCCAGCCGCTCGCGCCGAGGCTCACCGCGGCCATCTCCTCGTCGGGGCCGATCGCCTCCATCACCGGAATCAGTTCCCGGACCACCAGCGGCAGCGTCACAAAGGTTGTCGCCAACACGAGGCCGGGCCACGCAAAGATCACCTGCCAGTCGAGCCAGGCAAGCGTGGGCCCGAGCAGCCCCTGCCGTCCAAAGATCAGCACGATCGCCAGGCCGGCGACCACCGGCGACACGGAGAACGGCACGTCGAAGAACGAGATCAGCAGCGACCGGCCGGGAAACCGAAACCGGGCCACGAGCCACGCGGCGGCCACGCCGAACACAGTGTTGATCGCCACGGCCACCGGGGCCACGGTGAGCGACAGCCAGATCGCATGCCGCGTGTCGGGATCGTCGGCGAGGGCCCGCCACCAGGCGGCCACACCCAGCGCAAAGGCCTCGGCAAACACCACCACGAGCGGCACCACGATCAGAAGCCCCACGATCGCCACGGCGGCCGTGACGAGCAGGGCCGCGATCGGCCGCGAGGCATCGGTGGTGGCAGGGCGTGATGCCATGGGAATCACTGAGCGTTGCGGGCGAGCCGCTGCTGGAGGGTGTTGACGACGATGAGCAGCGTGAGCGACATGGCCAGTAGCAGGACGGCTACCGTGGTGGCCTCGGCGTAGGCAAACTCCTCGAGCCGCGACACGATCAGTACCGGCGCGATCTCGGTCTTGAACGGCATGTTGCCCGAGATGAAAACAACGGAGCCGTACTCGCCGAGGGCTCGCGCCAACGACAGCGCAAACCCGGTCACAAACGCCGGCAGGATGCCGGGAAGAACCACTCGCAGGAACGTCTGCAGCCGGGAAGCCCCGAGGATGCGGGCGGCCTCTTCGGTGTCGCGGTCGAGGCTCTCGATCACCGGCTGCACCACGCGAATCGCGAACGGCAGGCTCACGAACACGAGCACGAGCACGATCCCCAGGTACGAGTACGCACCCTTGATGCCGAGCGGCACGAGCCACTGACCGAGCCAGCCCTTGGGCACGTAGAGCGAGGAGTAGACGAGCCCGGCGACGGCGGTCGGCAGGGCGAGTGGCACATCGACGAGCGCGTCGAGCAGGCGATGACCGGGAAAGCGGATGCGGGCCAGCACCCACGCCACGACGAGCCCGAGCGCGGAACTCAGCACGGCGGCGATCAGCGAGGCCCCCAGCGACACGGCGTAGGCGGCCCGAGCTCGGGGCGTCCAGGCGGCAGCGATAAACCCGCCTGGGCCGAGCGACGCCGCCCGCAGCACGAGCACGGACAGCGGAAACACGATCATTGAGAACACGACGATCGAGGTGATCGCGGCACTGACCCCGAAGCCGGGCAGCACCGTGGGCCGGCGGCGACGGCCGCCGACGCGCCCACTCGCGGCGGGCGGAACGGGCAACGGCGACGAGTCGATGGCGAAGGCGATCATGGGTATCGTGTTGGATGTCATTCGTGGTTGGTCGCTCAGCCGCCGTTCGGCTGATAGATGGCGTCGAACACGCCCCCTTCGCCGAAGAACTTCGGCGTGGCCGCCTCCCAACCGCCCACGAGGCTGATGTCGAACGCGACGATGGCCGGCCAGGCCTCCCCAACCGCAGACAGCGGCGGGTTCTCGCCCCAGGGACGGTAGTGGTGCTTGGCGATGATCGCGCGACCCTCGGGCGAGTAGAGAAACCCAAGGTAGGCCTCGGCGGCGTGCCGGGTGCCCTTCTTGTCGACGTTGGTATCGACGACCGCGACCGGCGGATCGACGCGGATCGACCGGGGCGGATAGACGATCTCCAGTTCACCGCCCGACTCGGCCACTTCGAGGTGCGCCTCGTTCTCAAAGGTCAGGTGAACGTCGCCGATCCCCTTCTGCGAGAAGGTGGCCGTGGCCGCCCGGGCGCCGGTATCGAGCACGGGCGTACGGCGGTAGAGATCGGTGACGAAGGCCTTCGCATCATCCTCGCCACCGCCGGTCGCCAGCACGGAGCCCCACGCGGCGAGGAAGCTGTACTTGCCGTTGCCCGAGGTCTTGGGATTGGGCGTGATGATCGACACGTCGCCCTTCACGAGATCGGGCCAGTCCTTGATGCCCTTGGGGTTGCCCTTCCGGACGACAAACACGACCACGGAGTGGTACGGCACCGACTGGTTGTCGAATCGCTTCTCCCAGTCGGAGCGGACGAGGCCAGCCTTGGCAACCGCCTCGACGTCGGGCCAGACGGCGAGCGTGACCACATCGGCCTCGAGGCCGTCGATCACGGCGCGGGCCTGGCTTCCCGAGGCGGCGTGGGACTGCTTGATATCGACCGCCCGGCCGTGCACCTCGGCGTAGTGCCGCACGAACACCTGATTGATGTCGCGGTAAAGTTCCCGCGTGGGATCGTAGGAGACGTTCAGCAATTCGATGGGCGTCGCGGCCTCGGTGCCGGCGACGGCATCACGCGGGCGGCCGCTGCAACCGGCAGCGGCCGAGACGATCGCAAGACCGATGGCGACGAATGCGAGCAGGCGTGGCATGAGGCGATGACTCCGTGGTTCCGTCCGTACCGGAAACTGAAGCAATCCCCGTGCCAATCGCAGCCGCGGTGACCAGCCAGACGATTCGCCACCCCATGCCCCCCTGCCTTCCAGTGCGGCTGTGAAGCGAGAAAGAACACGTGAGATGAGCCGAAAAGACGACCTCTGATGCCATCGCATAAAACGGATGGCTGTGATATACGATGGTCTTCCATCGGCCTGGTCCGTGATATTTGACGGACTTGAGTCATCAAATATCCTAGATTTCCCCTTTTGCCGAGTAGAACATGCCCCCTTCCGACACCGATGCACGAGAACGCGACGCGATCGCCGCCGTCTGGCGAGAGGCCTGCCGGCACATCGAGATCGCAGCATCGGTCTCGGCGATCGCCAAAACGCTTGCGGGCACGATGCCTCTGCAGGGGCTGGCCGTGCTCACCCCCGACGCGGCCTCGCGAACGGTTGAGACCATCGCCAGCGGGAGGACCAAAGGCAGCTTCGCACCTTTGGCGAGAGGCCCTGAACTCCCGGCTTCCACGTGGCAGCGACTGACTCGCTGGCTTCGATCCGACGACGTCGCCACCACGTCCGATCGAGCAGCCACAGAATGGCTTCGAGCCGCCCTGCCTGAGGGGTTCGATGGCGCCGCGCTCCTCGGCCCACTCCGCACCGCCCAGGGGAAGACGGGCGTGCTCGTCGTCGTGGCGTCACCGGGGAGTGCGTTCACCCATCGCGACGTCGATGTCTTTCGCAACCTCCTCGAACCCCTCGCCGTCGCTCTCGACAACGACGGCCAGCTGCACGAACTCCGCTCGCTCCGCGAGGCCGCGGAGGCCGACCGCCAGACGCTCCTCTCGCGGCTCGGCCGCCAGGACATCAACGAGGATGTCGTGGGCGCGAGAACTGGGCTCAAACACGTGATGGAACGGGCCGCACTCGTGGCGACGTCCGACCTGCCGGTGCTGATCCTCGGCGAGACGGGCACGGGCAAGGAGGTGGTCTCCCGCGCGATCCATACTCGCTCGAAGCGGGCGGATGGCCCCTTCATCCGCGTGAACTGCGGCGCGATCCCGCCGGAGCTCGTCGACTCGCAGCTCTTCGGCCACGAGAAAGGAAGCTTCACCGGGGCTTCGCAGCAGCATCAGGGCTGGTTTGAGCGGGCCGATCGCGGCACGCTGTTTCTCGATGAAATCGGTGAACTGCCGCTCCCCGCGCAGGTGCGGCTCCTCCGCGTCCTCCAAGACCACCAAATCGAGCGCGTCGGCGGACGATCTCCCATCCACGTGGACGTCCGGATCGTGGCGGCCACGCATCGCGACCTCTCCGCCATGGTCAAGGAGCGGACCTTTCGCGAGGATCTCTGGTACCGGGTGAACGTCTTCCCAATTCTGCTGCCAACGCTTCGAGAGCGACTGGAAGACATTCCGGCCCTTGTTCGGCACTTCGCCCAGCGGGCGGCCACGCGATTCGGCCTGCCTTACGTCGAGCCGACCGCGGCCAACCTCGCCGTGCTCTCCGCCTACGCATGGCCTGGCAACATCCGGGAACTTGGTGCGGTCATCGACCGCGCAGCCATTCTCGGAGGCGGGCGAACGCTCGCCGTGGACGTGGCCCTCGGGCTCGGACGGCAGCCGGCGGTGCCGCCACCTCCGCTCGACGAGGCGACGCTCTACGAAGTGATTCCTGAGTCGTCGTTCGACCAGACTCCGGCGGCCGAACCGCTCTCATACACGAGCGACATCCTGCCGCTGGCGACGGCGATGCGGCAGCACATCGAGCGGGCTCTCGCCGCAACCCGCGGCCGGATCGAGGGCCAACGGGGCGCTGCGGCAATCCTCGACATCAACCCGCACACGCTTCGAGCGCGCATGCGAAAGCTCGGCATCGACCCGTCGCGATACAGGGAATGAAAGCGCCCGCTGGATTCTGATCGCCGGCCCCTCATCCGCGACGGCGGGCCGTGGAAGATGATGGCCCGATGTCTAGAGCCATGATCCGGCCACGGGATCTTTGGCACGACCCTCTCATACGGGTCACACGTGATGCTCGCGCGTGTATCAGGCTCGGGGCTGCCCATGCCCGTCGCCGGACGCTCGCTGCGCCCATCCTGGGCTTCGCTCGCTCGATGCTTCCTCCGCTTCGCCATCCTGGCTGCGCGTCGGAAGCAACGCCGGCTCCCGGGCACCGGCAGCCCCTCGCTACCTCTTCTCGTAGCACAGGTTTTCAACCTGTGTGTCTTCCCGGTTCGCTTTGGGC
>JBAXOU010000107.1:0-10918 GCA_037133115.1 Planctomycetota bacterium
GCCTTCCCTCTGCTCCGCCGGGCACCACCGTGAACGTGGCCAGCGGCACGCAGACCCAGGCCCAGGCTGGCTACGCCCTCTTCTCCGGCACCGCGCCGCTCACGAAGACTGGTGCCGGCACGCTGGTGGTGAACGCCGCCAACACGATCACCGGCTCGACGACCGTGCAGCAGGGCACGCTGCAGCTCGCCAATGCCGCGGCACTCGCCTCGAGCACGATCGTGCCTCTCGCCGGCGGCACCATGTCGCTCGCTCCCTATCTTCAGACCACGGTCGGCGGCCTCGCCCCCAACGCCGGCGGCCTGGTGAACCTGGGCAACGGCCTGGTGACCGTGGCGAGCGGCCTGTCCGCCACCGACCTCGTGACGGCCATCAAGGCCGGCCGTGGTGACGGCTCCTGGACCGGCACGAGCGGCATCACCTCGAGCGTGGCCGCGACCGACGTGGCCGCGAGCATCCCGCGGTCGGTGGGCTGGCTCGACAACGGCGACGGCTCGGTGACGGCGGCCTTTGCGGCGCCGGGCGACACCAACATCGACTGGCAGGTCGACATCCTCGACGCCGGCAACTTCCTGACGCTCGGCAAGTACGACACCGGCCTGCCGTCGACCTGGCTGGAGGGCGACTTCAACTACGACGGCGTCGTGGACATTCAAGACGCCGCCGACTTCTTCGGCACCGGCCTCTACGACACCGGGAACTACAACACGCCGGTGGGAGCATCTGGCATTGCTGCCGTGCCGGAGCCCTCGACGTTGGCCCTCCTGGCCAGCTCGCTCGCGGTCGCCGCCGGCCTCGCGACCCGGTCTCGCCGATCGTGCCGCTAGAGCGCAGCAGGCAAGCGCGACGGCAACGGGAAGTGAAAATGCCCCAGCCCGGAGGCTCGTGCTCGAGGTGGCGGGTCTGTGGCGGGTGACATTTGCCCCACAGGTGTCGGGGAAGGGGGGTCAGCCGCCGCTCCCGCCGACGAGCGTGTCACTGGCACCTTGATCGTGGCAGCCCCGTGAGGCTCATGCCGTTTTCTAGCGGCGTCAGAAGTCTTCGGCGGAGGTTCCTTCCGCCTTGGTGCGGAGGCGCGTGTATGTCATCATGTCGATGTTTTCGCTGATCCACCGCACCGAGCCATCGCACATCGAGGCATTCATGCCGCCCGCGTGAGGGCTGCCGTTGGACCAGTCGTCGCCCCAGGTGTACGCCGAGCGGTTGATCATGTAGGCGACGTCACCGCCGCCATAGGTCTCCACGTCGTGCGTGACCATCCCGGCAGACCAGCCCGCTATCGCTCGCATGAGCTGAGGGCCGATCCAGAGACCGCCCGGATTGTCGCACGGCAGGCCGCCGCAACTGCTGCCACCAGTTTCACTGGTCGCAGACCGCTCGGCGAGCATCTGGGTCTTCGAGAGCCCATCCGTGATGGCTGCCAGCTTCATGGCGGCGGTCCTGTTGGAGATGGCAAATACGCCGGCGCTGGCCGCCCAAAGGGCCGGTGCATCGGCTTCAGGAATGCCCCAAATGGTCACGAGCTCCTCCATGGTCGAACGGTTGGCGGCCGAGCCGGAGTTGGGGCCGTAATTGTTCTGGCCGTAGGCCGTGCCGGTTTGGAAGTGATCCCTCTTGGTGTTCGGCTGCCCCGACCCCTCGTTGGAACTGCATTCAAACACGTTGACTGGCAGGCTGGCGAGCGACGTCGCCGCCGACCCGGCCGACTGCCAGTTGACGGTGCCGCCATTCGTGGCCGTCTTGAGGCGGTCCCACAAGGACGCCTGCTCGACGAACGGCAGGATGAGCGCCGACCACGCGAAGCCCGGTGCGTTGTCCGCCGGAGCGAACGAACTCATCCCCGCCTTCACGTTGTCGAGGATCGACGGCGGCAGTCCGCCCCGAGCGGAGACGTAGGTGACCAGGCCGAGGCTCAGCTGCTTGAGGTTGTTCTGGCACCGAGACCGGCGCGACGCTTCACGGGTTGATTGCACCGCCGGCAGGAGCAGGGCAATGAGCAGGCCAATGATCGCGATCACGACCAATAGTTCGACGAGGGTAAAACCGCCCATGCCTGTGACGGACGTGTTTTTTGGCCGTATGGCTTTCATCCGATCACTTTGAGCGCTGGGTCGACTTGAGTGCGAAGTTGAACACATTCCTTCCCTTCACGACTGCGGCCGCGAGGGTCGACTGCGTGTTGTAGATCGCCGGGATCGAGTCCTTGTGCAAAGGGCTTGTCGGGCCCATGGTCGGGGTGCTGATCCGCACGATGTTCTTCCCAAGCCCCGCACCCTTGGCGGAGCGGATGTAGGAGAGTTTGTAGCGGCCGTCGGCGTCGGTGTTCCCGAAGGAGAGCACGCCCCGCTCCGACTCGAACACCACGCTGACGCCCTCGAGCGGCTGCCCATCCATCGTCACCCTGCCGGACACGGCTGCGATCACCGGCTGGTCAGCCGGCCGGGTCGAACACCCCACAAAGACCACCAGGGCGACCATCCAGCCGCTTTGACGACGAAGGTTGATGAGCAACCCCGAGGCGTGGGCGGCGTTCATTACTGCTTCTTCTGCGGAGCCGGCGCCCCAGGAAGGACGATGGGGGCAGTCGCCGGGTCGATGGTGCCGATCCTGTCCTTGTACGACGGCTCGTGCTTGCCGCAGCCGATCGCCGCGCAGGCCACCGTCATCGCGACAAGCGTCACGGCTAGCCTCGCGCGGCGGGGGGCTTGGCCAGTGCACAAGAACACGCAAATCGGTTTGCTCACTCGCATCGGAAGAAGGCCTCCTGAATGGTCATTCGTTGATCACCTGGGCGTCGTTCGCGCCGCAGATGAAATTCCAGACGAGCCAGTCGGACGTTTCTCGCACTGGCCGGACTGACCCGTCACACATCGTGATGTGGATGAAGCCCGGATGGAGACTGCTCGCTCCCAGAAAATGGCTGTTGATTCCGCCCCGGGTCATGAACACCGGGCCGCTCATGCTGGGCGGCCCCTCAACCCCCGGGACGTAGATCCACGCCCCGGTGGCGTCGCCGTTCGCTTTCTTCCACGGGGCTTGGCCGGTTGCCCCGTCCACCGTCAAGTCGATAAGCGCTGCGCGTGCGTACGCCCGCGACGGCGTGCCTGGAACACCATCTCCCATCAGGTCGAGGCCGCTAAAATTGAAAAAACCCACGCTCGTGACCTCGCCCATGAGCAGCGTCTTTGCGAGGCCGTCCGTGATCTGGCTTATTTTGAGCGCATGCGGCTGGCCATAAGGGGCACGCTCCGTGACCGACTGCCCGAGCACGCCCGTCATCCAGCCGTTCAAGCCCTTGAATCCGTACATGTCGCGGCTATACCACCAGTCGATGCCCTCGCAGCCCGCATAGTTCGTGACCGTGAGGTCACGGCTGTCGCTTGGGTTGAGAAAGAATGGATCGCTCGGGCACCGCAGCACTGGCAGAGAGGCGTTGACATGGGGCTTGCCCCAGGCGGGCTGATCGACCTGGATGCCGGACGCGAGGCTCTGCTCCTCGATGTAAGGCAGGATGAAGGTGATCCACGTGTGATGGTTTTCAGTGAAGGGCGGCGAACCCGTCTCTATGCCCCACACGCCGCGCGGCGGGAACTTCTTCCTGGCGTCGACGTAACCGTGCATCCCCAGCCCCAGCTGCTTGAGCTTGTTTTGGCAGTTGCTCCGGCGCGCCGCCTCGCGGGCCGCCTGAACCGCGGGCAGGAGCAGCGCGATGAGCACGCCGATGATCGCGACCACGATGAGCAATTCGACCAGCGTGAACCCGCGTGAGTGTTTCAAATGCATTGGTCGAGGGTTCGGCCCCATTCGCCTCTGAATCGACGGGAATCGAATGGAGCGCATCACCCTTTCTCGCATGTCTGGAAATCCCCCGCTCCTTCATGAAGTCTAGGCGGTATCTGTTCCAACCACAACGCGACGTTTTGCGCGCACGATGCTCCGGTGCCTTCCAAGCTGCGACAGGTTTCCCGCGGTTTGCGACACGTGTATCGATGGAGCCAATCGTGGATCCAGTGGTGAACGGCAACGGATGGATTTCGCGGGTACCCCAATCCGAAGCGTATGCTTCGTCGCCACGGGCTATCCCTTCATGATCGCGATCAACTGCTGGAATGAGTGGACAGAGGGCAGCTCCCTGGAGCCCGATGCGGTCCACGGCATGGGCTATCTCGACGCTGTTCGCGCCGTGTTCGGAAAGCGCTGAGCCGCGCGCGGCTGGCTCACGGCCGCGGGCCGAAGACGTCGCAGACCGCCTCCAGGTAGCCGAGGCCGTGCGTCGTGTCGGGCTCGAGGTAACTCCCCTCGCCCCATTCATTCCAGGCATTGAGCGTCACGATCCGCTGGCCAGGCGGATTGGTGGCGGCGAGGGCCTTCGCCCTTTCGAGCGCCTCGCGAAACGCCGCGGGCGTGTTGTTCACCATCACCGCGCCGAAGGGATAGTCGCGGCGGCTTGCCCAGTCGGGGGCGTTGCGGCAGCGAGGGGAGGAATCCCAGCCCATCGACACATTGGGGTGATAGGGAACGGGCAGCGACGCCGCGGGGCGATCGAGGCCGTTGGAGCCGCCGCCTTCTTTCACGCTGCCGAAATACGCGGCAGCCGCCTTCGCGTAGTCGGTGGCGGGAAAATCGGGCAAGGGGTTGTGATGAATCCAGGCATACGACGTTGTGCTGTCGAACCCGAGCCGGCGGATCGCTTCGTCGGGCGATTCCTTGGGGAGGCCCCAGAGCACAGCGTTGAGATGCACCCCCGGGAATCCCGCGGCCTTCGCCTTCGCGCGGAAGCGGTCGAGCGCCGCGGCGGCCGCGTCGAGGTCGTTTCCGAACGTCTCTAGGAACGTCCTCAGTTCGTAGATCGAGAAATAGGGCTTGCCGTCGATCTTCCAGGAGGAAGGATGCGGGAAGTAGGTTTCGACGACGTAACTCGTGAGCGTGTCGAACGTGGCCGGCGTCACCGCTCCCTTAACTGGGCTCACGTCGTGGTTGCACCACATGATCGCGAACCGGATTGAGTCGTTGTTTGGGGCCTTGAGGAATCCGCTCTCGAGTGCCCGGGAGAGATATTTCTGACCGTTCCAGGGGCTGGAACCCGTGGATTTTTCTGCCTCGGGCTGTGGATCGAAGAAGTACCAGTCGAAGATGAAGGTGTCGATGCCGTGGGCGGCGGCCGCCTCGATCTTCCGGGCCATGACGGCGGGATCGTTCTCGTCTTCGTAGCCCCAGGCGGGAACCTTGGGCTGGAAGTGCCCCTCGAACTGCGGCTGTGCCGCCTGGATGAGCCCCCACTCCGACGTCGCCACGGGGCCCCAGTTGGGGAAGTAATAGACGGCCGTCTCAACCCGGGCCGGTTCGTCGCCCCTTCCAGCAAGGGAAAGCAGGCAGATGGCGAGACCAGCGACGGTGCTGATGCTGACGGAACCCGGGGTGCGTGCGATCATCGCTCGGGCCTACCTTCATGAGTTGCGTCGTGCTTCGTGAATCTACCGTGCGGCCATCCGCCAAGACGATAACCCGCAGTGCACGCCCGGCAGGCTGAAAAACCGCACTATGTGACATGGTTGCAGCGGTATGCGACGGCCGGCGATGAAAGGCATTCCAGTCTGGAAAAAGATCGCCAGGGCCTTGACGAGCGCCGTCTGCGGCGATAACCTCCCCGCAGGTGGGGTTTCGGGTGTTTCGTCAACATTATCAACGTCGTGCTGACACTATGAAATCGAGATTCATTCTCTCTTTGCCCTGTGCAGTCGTCTTCCTTGCGCTCGTCAGCCAGGCAAGTGCTGGGTTGATCGTCACGAATGGCGACTTCGAGGATCTGACCGGTCTGACCGCGCAAGGGGGCGGGTGGTATAGCGGCGTTCCCGCCGGATGGAGCGGCATCAGTACAACCTTCACGGTGTACGACGTCGGCCCGACCCATGTGGCCAACCTCGGACAGCTGGCAGGTGATGGCTCGTCGCCCGCCGTCTTTCTCTCGCAGAGCGTCGGAACGACGGACTTCACAGGAGACGTCACCCTGACATTTGACCTGCCCGCAACGTTTGGCACCGGATACAACGTCGGTGCGGGGATCTACGCCGGGCCATTCACCAACGGAACCAATTACGCTTTCGGCGCATTCAGCGGCACCGGCCCCCAGGCGCTCACCACGTCGTCGCCCGTCGTTGCTGGCACCCCGCTATCAGTCGCTTTCTATTTGATATCACCAGGCACCCCGCCAGCTCTTGATAGTGTCGCGATTGTGCAAGTTCCCGAGCCCAGCACATGGGCGATCTTTGCTGCTGGAACAGCCTGTGCGGCGTTGCTACGCCGTCGTTTAAGGCAGGCTTGATTGAGGCGGACTGTGCCGCTTTAAAAATTGTCCGGCGGCTTGTGTGCGCACGGACTCGTTTAGCAAATCGGGCTGGGTGTATGACGTTCGGGGTGGCCTCCTGTCGATCGTGCTGCCCGGTATCGTCGTCACGGGAGTGCTGGAGATGCTTCTCCGCCGTCGCGTGTCTACTCGTCCTCGCCGCAGGTTTTTCACCGGCTGCCGTTGCTGCCGAGCCTGGCGTGTCGACCGAGTGGCGTGAGATCGCGACTGCGTTCGCAACGCCGCCCGCCGAGTTTCGCCTCATCCAATACGGCACCCATGACGGCGCGGCCCTGCCCATGGCCCGGATGGCCGAGGCGGGCATCGGCGGCGTGATGCTGTTCATGCAGTCGAACGGCTACCTCCGCTCTGACGACGCCTGGCGGAATCTCGAAGCCAACATCCACGCGGCCCGGATGGCCGGCGTGAAGGTGTGGATAGCCGACGACAACGGCTACCCGAGTGGCATGGCCGGAGGGCTCGTCGTCGAGCTTGATCCGGCTTTCGAGTCGCGGGGGCTCGTCGCCGTGACGCAGGACGGCGCGGGCCTGGGCCCGGCCCGGCTCGAACTGCCCGGGTGGGCCGAGGCGTTCGCGCATGCCCGCCTCTATCCCGTGGTCGATGGCCGGCCGGCGCTCGACCAGGGGCAGCCGGCCGCCGTGCATCCCGACAGGGTCGAGGCGGAAGGGCTCGCGGGGCCGTGGCGGCTGTGCGGGTTCGCCCGCGCGATCAACCGCGCGGGCACGCAGGCCTCCACGACCGTCGCCGGCTTCGCCACCACCGGCCGGTATCCCAACCTGCTCGACTCGGCGGCGATGGAGAAGTTTGTCTCGCTCACCCACGAGCAATACGCCCGCCGGCTCGGCCCGCTCGCCGGAACGATCGACGTCGTGTACACGAACGAGCCGAATCTGATGACGTGCTGGTTCCTTCCCGGCGCGCGTCCCGACGGTGTGGCGTTCGTGCCGTGGCACGACGAGATGGTGCGTCGCTTCCAGGCCGAGCACGGCTACGATCTTCTCCCGATGCTGCCCGCCCTCTTCGGCGGCGACGACGCAGTCTCACGGCTCACACGGCGGCACTATTACCAGACCGTCGGCACGGCGCTCGCGGAGAACTTTTCGCGCCGAATCACCTCGTGGGGTGCGGGGCAGGGCGTGCGCTCGGCCGGCCACCCGCTGCTCGAGGAGCACATGCTGCACCATGTGGTCGGCTACGGCGACTTCTTCCGGTTCGTCCAGGAACTCGACATCCCCGCCTGCGACCTGCCGATGCCCGACCGCGGCGGCTCTTTGAATTACTGGATGCCGAAGTTTTTGAGTTCGGTCGCCCAGGCGCGGGGCAGGACCGTCGTCGCGGGACTGCTCGACCCGATCATCAATCGCCCCGTCGCCCATCTGCAGCCGCCCCCCGAGGACGTGCGCCGGCTCGTGGACCTGGCGGCGCTCTGCGGCGTGAACCAGTTCACGACCTACATCTCGTGGCAGCACTACGACCCGGCCGTCTATCGCAGCCTCAACGACTTCATCGGCCGGCTGTGTGTCGTCCTCCGCGGCGCCACGAGCGCCGCAACGGTGGGAGTGTATTACCCGATCGAGACGTTCCAGGCTGCGTTCCTGCCGTCGGCCGACCTTCTCGCGGGCGAGGCCTGGAGTCGCGTGCAGGGGCCGGCCGTGCGGCAGGACACGGTCGCGCGGGCGCTCGTCACGCAAGGGATCGACTTCACGTGGCTGCACGGTGACTGGATCCGCGACGGCCGCGTGGAAGACGGCTGCCTCGTCGCGGCCGGTGGTCGCTATAACACGCTCGTGATGCCCGAGGTCGAGATTCTGCCGCTGGCGGTGGCTCAGAGGCTCGCGGAGTTCCAGGCCGGCGGCGGCAGGATCATCTGGGTGCAATGCCTGCCCACTCTGGGCGACGCGCCCGCGGAGCACGAGGCCGTGCGCGCGATGTTCGCGGGCCAGCGCATCGCGGCGCCGGCCGACGTTGTCGCCGCGATCGGCCCCGTCCTGCCGCCGGGATTCGCGGTCAAGGTCGAGGACGTGCCGCCGGGCGTATTCACGGCCAGGTTCGTCCGAGACGGCCGGCGGGTCACCCTTCTCGTGAACGACGGCCTCGAGCCGACGAAGGCCACCGTCCGCACCACGGCGGCCGGCACGCTCACCGCCGACCTCTTCGATCCACTCGCCGGCACGGTGACGCCGGTGCAGGTGCCCGGCATACTTTCCGTCGAGCCGTACTCCAGCCTGTTGATCGTGGAGCGGTGACACGAAGAGGGCTTGCCATGTCGATGCTCCGGGTCGGTTGTGCGGTGCTGTTGCTGTGCGGCGCTTCGGCCGCATGGGCCGAGTCGCTCGAGGAAGGCTTTGCAAAACCTCCGGTGGCGGCGATGCCCGGTGTGTGGTGGCGCTGGATCGACGGCAACGTCACCCGCGAAGGCATCAGCCGCGACCTTGCCGAGATGGCCCGCAAGGGGATCCGCAGCGTGGACCTGTTCGACGTGGGCGGCGGCGTGCCCGCGGGACCGGCCGGGATGATGGGGCCGCAGTGGCGGGAACTCCTCCAGCACACGCTCGCCGAAGCCGCGCGGGTGGGGGTCGAGGTGCGGCTCACGGCTGCGGCGGGCTGGGGCATGGGCGGGCCGTGGATCGACGCCAAGCATGCTACGAAGAAGCTCGCCTATGCCGAGATCCAGGTGCAGGGGCCCGAGAAAATCACGCAGACCCTGCCGAAGCCGGTGGGGAGCGAGCCGTTCTACGAAGACGTGGCGGTGGTCGCCTTCCGCGTGCCCGACGATGCGCCTCTGCGGCCGGCGCTCGTCGTCGCCAGTTCCGAGGTGGGCAACTACTGCACCGACGAGAAGAACTTTCCCGTAGAGGACGTGGCCGACGGCGATCCGGAGACCTGCTGGAAGCCGAAGGCGGCCCCCACCGCCGACGCGCCGCAGTGGGTCGAGGTGCGACATCACGCGACGCTCACGGCGACGGCCGTGCACGTCGCGTCGCCCGCCGGCGCCGGGCCGCGCACGTGCGACCTCGAGGCCGCAGCCGACGGCACCACGTTCACGAAGGTCGCCGACTTTGTGCTCGAGCCGGGTGCGACGAAGACGCTCGAGATCCCGCCCACCGAGGCGCGGGCCTTCCGACTGCGGATCACATCGGCCCACGTGCCCGACATCCAACTCGCGGAGTTTGGCGTGTTGCGGCAGGGAGATCGGCGCCATCTCGAGCACGGCATCAAGTGGTGGATGTTCAAGTCGGCGAAGCGGGCATTTTGGGACTGGCCCGCCGCGGGGCCGGCGGTGCTCGGCGAGGAATACGCCGATTCCGACGTCGTAGACTGCACGAGCGCCGCCACAATCGAACTCACGCAGTCGATGGATGCGAGCGGCACCCTCACTTGGGACGTGCCGCCCGGCCGCTGGGCGATCGCGCGATTCGGAGCCATGCTCGTGAATGAGCCGCCCCGCTCGATGAGCGCGGCGCTCTCGGGCGGCTACGAGGCCGATCCCTACAGCCCGGCGGCGGCCGACCGGCTCTACGACGGTTCGATCGGCGTCGTGCTCAAAGACACCGCCGGGGCGGCGCGGCCAGCCTTGAAGGGCGCGTTTCTCGACAGCCACGAGATCGGTGCGGCGGCGTTTGGTATCCAGGGCACGTGGACCGACGGCTTTCGCGAGACATTTCGGAAACAGAGCGGCTACGACCTCGTGCCGTACCTGCCGGCCATGGCCCGCCGCGTGGTCGACGGCCGCCGCCAGACGAACCGCTTTTTCTGGGACTACCGCCGCGCGCTCGCGGAGTGCTACCTCGATTTCTACGCGCGGATCACCGAGCGGGCCCATCGCGACGGCCTCGTGATGCGGGCGGAGAACGGCTACGGCTCGTATCCCTTTCCGCACATCGACGGGCTGGCCGCGTATGGACGCGTGGACGAGCCGATGGGGGAGTTCTGGTTCAACGACGGCAGTCCGTGGGGCGTTGTCATGAAGCAGCACTACGGCTACGTCGACTCCGTGCGCACCGCCGCCTCGGCTGCACGGATCTACGGCAAGCCGCTCGTCGTGGCGGAGTCGCTCACGATCGCCGACGGCACGCGGCATCCGCCCTCCGCCTGGAAGGCAGAACTCGACGCACAGTTTGCCAACGGCATGAATGCCGCGATGATCCACCTCTGGTCGCATCAGCCCGACGTCCACGCCCGGCCGGGCCTGTTCACGTTCGACGCGCTCAACGCCAACATGACCTGGTGGGAACGGAGCGACGCCTTTCTCGAGTACATCGGCCGCTGCCAGTTCCTGCTCCGCCAGGGGCGGAGCGTGGCCGACTGCTGCTACTTCTTCGGGGAGGACACGGCCCAGTTCGTTCCCGGTCGCGCTCACGTGCGGCCCGCGTTGCCCGCGGGCTATGAGTTCGACGGAATCAACGCCGAGGTGATCCTCACGCGGCTCGCCTGCCGCGACGGGCTGGCCACGCTGCCCGACGGACAGTCGTACCGCTATCTCGTCCTGCCCGCCGCCGCGGGCTGGCCTGTGACGCTGCCGGTGCTCGAGAAACTCGCCGGTCTTGTGGCCGA
>JBAXOU010000108.1:0-10908 GCA_037133115.1 Planctomycetota bacterium
GATCGTCTGCATGCTGATCCTGATCTACACGGGCGAGAAGCCGAATAGGGCGATGTATCAGATGGTCTGGTACTACCTCATCGGCTTGGCCAGCCTCAAGGAACTCGAGGCCTTCATTCGAACACGACGATAGTCCGCGTTGGCGAAGCCACGGCACTAGCGGCACGCGGGGTTCGCTGCTGCGCAGTTGAGGCACGAACTCAGCGAGGGGCTGCCCATGCCCTCGAGCGGGCTATGGGAGCAAGCGCAGCCAGGATGGCGAAGCGCAGCGGACATGCAGTGAGTCGAGGCCTGGAGGGCCGAGACGAACGTCCAGCGAGAGGGCGTGGGTAGCCCCGAGCCGCCGCGGGATACTTGTGCAGGTTGCCAACCTGCACCTACGTGGGCAGCCCAAAGCCAGGCCAGATGTGGGGAGACCCGCCCCGCAACTGCCGTGCCGAACAGGATTGCCCCGGAGGGTCGCAGCGAACGTCCGGCGACGGGGCATGGGCAGCCCCTCGCGGCGAGGCATGCAGGTGCAGGTTGACAACCTGCACCTACGGTGGGTGGCGGTTGGACTTTCAGAGACTTCCAGTCACAATCGTCGCCGGTCGGGACGTGGAACGAACGCAATGAGCAACGGGCCTTCGTTCGTGGACCAACGCCGGCCAACCCTTCATCGAGACCACGAGACAATCGCCACATGCCCACCGCCAAGCAGATCGAGTCTGCCTACAAGATCGCCCGCGAGCGTTATGAGTCGCTCGGCGTGAACGCCGACAAGGCCTGCGCCGCCCTCGCCAAGATTCCCGTGTCGCTGCACTGCTGGCAGGGCGACGACGTGGGCGGCTTTGAAAACCAGGGGGGCGCGGTCGGCGGCGGCCTCGCCGTGACCGGCAACTATCCCGGACGGGCTCGCACTCCGGACGAACTCCGCAGCGATCTCGACGCCGCGCTCTCGGTCATCCCAGGCAAGCACCGGCTCAACCTCCACGCCTTCTACGGTGAGTTTGGCGGTAAGAAGGTGGACCGCGACCAGATCGACGCCTCGCACTTCGCCAACTGGATCGGCTGGGCGAAGAGCCGCGGCGTGGGGCTCGACTTCAATCCCACCTGCTTCTCCCACCCCAAAGCCGCCGATGGCTTTACGCTCTCGCATGCCGACAAGGGCATCCGCAAGTTTTGGATCGAGCACTGCCGGCGGTCGCGGGAGATCGGGGCTGCGATGGGCAAGGCCCTGGGCACGCCCTGCGTGACCAACGTCTGGGTGCCCGACGGCTTCAAGGACACGCCCGCGGACCGGCTCGCCCCGCGTGAGCGGCTCGCCGAGTCGCTCGACGCGGTGTTCGAAAAGGCTCTCTCGCCAAAGCACAACCTCGACGCGGTCGAGCCCAAACTCTTCGGGATCGGCAGCGAGAGCTGCACCGTGGGGTCGAGCGAGTTTTACCTGGGCTACTGCATCACGCGAAAGAAACTGCTCTGCCTCGACGCGGGCCACTACCACCCCACCGAGAGCATCAGCGACAAGATTTCGAGCGTGCTCGTCTATCTGCCCGAGATCCTGCTCCACGTGAGCCGCGGCGTCCGCTGGGACAGCGATCACGTGGTGACGCTCACCGACGACCTGCTCGCCATCGCCCGCGAGATCGTGGCCTGCGGCGACCCGGCCCGGGTGCACATCGGCCTCGATTACTTCGACGCCAGCATCAACCGGATCGCGGCCTGGGCGATCGGCACGCGGAACATGCTCCGGGCGCTGCTGATCGGCCTGCTCGAACCGCCGGCGATCAGGAAGGCCGAGAAGGAGGGCGATCTCACGGCCCGTCTCGCGCTCCAGGAGGAGGCCAAGGGCCTGCCGTTCGGGGCGGTCTGGGACCACTATTGTCATACCAAGGGTGTGCCAGTCGGCGAGGCCTGGCTTGACGATGTGCGGAAGTACGAGAAGGCCGTAACAGGGAGGCGGACATGAGCAGCCTGGAGCGAGACATCGAGGAACTCGAGGAGGCCGCGTCGAGTGAGTACGAGCGGCAGCGGGTGCCGGCGAAGGCACTCAAGGGGCCGAGCGCCTTCTGGGGCATGTATGCCGGCGAGCACACGGCCGGCACCGAGTTCATGATCGGCCCCTTGTTCGTGAAGTGGGGGGCCGACGCCTTCAGCCTGATCGTCGGGCTGTTGATCGGCAACCTCTTGGCCGTGCTCACCTGGCGGTATCTCACCGCGACGATCGCCTGCGAGCAGCGGCTCACGCTCTACTACAAGATGGAGAAGATCGCCGGCCGCGGGCTCGTCACGCTCTACAACCTGGCCAACGGCCTCCTCTTCTGCTTCCTCGCCGGCTCGATGATCACGGTGTCGGCCACGGCCGTGGGGCCGTTTTTTCCACCCGGCACGATCGAGATGCCGACGTTCCAGTCCACGATGCCGACCGGGCCGGCCTGGATCATCTCCTGCATCGCGATCGGCGTGGCGATGACGCTCGTGGCCCTCAAGGGTTATGGCGTGGTGGCTCAGGTGGGGCACTACGCGGCGCCGTGGATGTTTCTCGTGTTCGTGGCCTGCGCGCTGGTGACGCTGGGCCGCCTGGGCACGGCCGACGTGTGGGCGCTGCTCACGCCCCCGGCGGGCACACCCAAGACGATCTCATTCCTGGGCATCGTGTTCTTCTCCTGGTTTTGCAACGCGGCGATGCACATCGGCATGGCCGACCTCTCCGTGCTCCGGTTCGCGAAGAAGCCGAGCGCCGGCTGGGCGAGCGCGTCGGGCATGTTTCTCGGCCACTACGTGGCCTGGATCTGCGCGGCCCTGCTGCTGATCTACTGGGTTCGCCAGCACGGCGTGGACCCGCAGGTGGGCAAGGACCCCGGCACGATGGTGAACGACGCCGTGGGCTGGGCCGGCCTGATCTGCGTGATCATCGCCGGTTGGACCACGGCCAACCCGACGATCTACCGCGCAGGCCTAGCCTTCCAGGGGATGATTCCCGGGATTTCTCGGACCGGGGCCACCCTGCTCGCGGGCGGCCTGTGCATCGCGGCTGGCATCTTCCCGGCGTTCGCGATGAACCTGCTCGACTTCGTGGGCATCTACGGCACGATCCTGGCGCCGATCGGCGGCATCATCGTGGTGGACCATTTTCTGGCCGACGCGGTGGGCATTCCCCGCGATCCCGCCGAGCGAAGCGGGTCGGCCTTCAACATGGTGGTGCTCGTGGCATGGCTCGTGCCGGTGGCCGTGGCCATGTGGCTCTATAAAACTCAGGGCGTGTTCGCGTCGTTCCTCCCGCTTCCCTGTGCCATCGCCTGTGGCCTGCTCTACATCGTCCTCTCGAAACTGGCGGCCCGCGACGCAATCGCGGTGCGTGCCTGAAACCCGAACGGAGACACCCCATGAAAGCCGCAGCCACCTCCGTCGGCCTCCTCGCCCTCGCGGGCACGATCGGGCCCCCGGCCGTGTTCATGCTCCAATCGATCTCGGGCGGCCCCGGCTCCACGCCGGCGCTCTCGCTCGACGTCGTGAAGACCGTGATGTTTGTCTCCACGATCGCCTGGTTCGTCGCCGCGCCGTTTTGGATGAAGGTGGAGTGATGCGGGCAGCGATTGCCGTCCTGGCGCTTGCGTGGCACGCGCTGATCGCAGTGGCGTCCGCCGAGCAACCCGGCACAGGAAAGCGGTCGCCGATCGCGGAGTTTTATCTCGATCCGGTGCGGGTGGTGTGGCAGAGCGACAAGGGCGTGAGTGACACCACAACGCTGCTTGCCCCGCACCCGGGGCAGCCGGTGCTCGAGACCCCGCTGCCGCCCTGCCTGATCGAGACCACGCCCGGCTCGACCGGCGGCGTGCTCCTCGACTTCGGCCGCGAGATCCAGGGGCATGTGCAGCTGCTCACGCCGATGGCGCCGGGCAAGGAGCCGGTGCGGGCACGGATCCGGCTCGGCGAGTCGGCCAGCGAGGCGATGGCGGAGCTCGGCGGTACGAAGAACGCCGGCAACGATCACGCCGTCCGCGACCAGATCGTGACGCTCCCCTGGCTCGGCACGCAGACGATCGGCCCCAGCGGCTTCCGGTTCATGCGGATCGACGCCGTGGACGCCGACCGGCCTGTTCGGCTCACGCAGGTGCGGGCCGTGCTTGGCATCCGCGATGTGCCGCGGGTCGGCTCGTTTCGCTGCTCCGACGAGCGGCTCACCCGGATCTGGGAAGTCGGGGCCGACACGGTCCACCTCTGCATGCAGGACTACCTCTGGGACGGCATCAAGCGCGACCGGCTCGTTTGGATCGGCGACATGCACCCCGAGGTGAGCACGATCAACGCCGTGTTTGGCTACAACGACGTGGTGCCCGCGTCGCTCGACCTCACTCGTGAGGTGACACCGCTGCCGAAGTGGATGAACGGTATCTCGAGCTACTCGATGTGGTGGGTGCTGATCCACGAGGAGATGTGGCGGCATCATGGCGACCGCAACTGTCTCGAGGCCCAGAAGCCTTACCTCGCCGCGCTGCTCGAGCGGCTGGCCGCGCTCGTCGGTCCAGACGGCAAGGAGCGAATCGACGGGATGCGGTTTCTCGACTGGCCGAGTTCGCCCAACCAGCAGGGTGTGACGGCGGGGCTGCAGGGGCTGCTCGTGATGACGCTCGACAGCGGATCACGGCTGATGACGGAACTCGGCGACGACCGCGTGGCGGGCGTCTGCCGTGCGGCGGCCGACCGGGCGAGGAAGGTGGTGCCCGAGGCCAACGGCTCGAAGAGCGGCGCGGCGCTGCTCGCGCTGGCGGGCATGCGAGATGCAGCGGAGACGGCCGACGCCGTGCTGCTGCCGGGCGGCCCTGCCGGCGTGTCGACGTTCTACGGGTTCTACGTGCTCAACGCGCTGGCGAAGGCGGGGCGGGCTGACGCGGCGCTCGACCTGATCCGCACCTACTGGGGCGGCATGCTCGATCTCGGGGCGACCACGTTTTGGGAAGACTTCGATCTCGCCTGGACGAACAACGCGACGCGAATCGACGAACTCGTGCCCGAGGGAAAGAAAGACATCCACGGCGATTGTGGGGCCTACTGCTACGAGGGCTTTCGTCACAGCCTCTGCCACGGCTGGGCGAGCGGCCCGACAGCGTGGCTCTCCCGGCACGTGCTCGGGGTGACGCCGCTGGAACCCGGCTTCACGAAGGCCCGGATCGCCCCGGTGCTCGGTGACCTCGACTGGGCGGAGGGCGCGTATCCCACACCGCGTGGGCCTCTCCGCGTCCGCCATGAGCGACAGCCCGACGGGTCGATCCGCTCGTGGGTGACGGCGCCCAAGGGTGTGGCCATCGAGACGGTGGGCACGACGCTCATGGCCGCGCCGGGCTCGGGGGAGTGATCAGGCGAGGTGCGGGGCATCCCACCGGTGGGTCTGAAGTGCGAGTGGCTCGAGGTCGGCTCCGGCAACGTGAGGTTCGCGGGCCGGTGATCGGGCAGGGGGGGTGGAGCGAATCGCCCCACCCACCTGGAGCGAATCGCTCCACCCACTGGGGCGAATCGCTCCAGTGACTGGTCGCTGGGGACCAGTCGCCGTCGGCCCGCCGTGCTCGATCTGCCGACAGGAAATCACGAAAAGAACGAGAAAAAAGCAGAATTATTTTACCGGCGGCGGAGGGCGTCATTTTTATTTTTGCGATCGAGGTCGATTGGCACGGGACTTGCAATGGATTCATTTGGGATGGGAGCTCTCTGACCGACTGTCGGTCGCTCACGTCCAACCAACCCGTCAGGTGCCCTGTGGCCACGTACGAAAGCATGAACGAATCGTCAGCACGAGTTCTGGGGTCTGCTGGCCGAAACGGCCCCGCCGTGGGGGTTCGGGAGATCGTGATCGTCGACGGGGCGTGTGACCACTACGCCGACTTCGTTCAGGCCGCCCAGGCCGGCGAGGTCAGGCTGCACTTCTGCGTGGACGGCACCTCGGCCATCCGGCTGTCGCGACGCTTCCGGGCGGATGCCTGGCTGGTGGCGGCCGAACTCCCGGACATGTCCGGCTTTGACCTGCTCGAGATCCTTGTCGCAAGCGTCCTTCAGGCCAACGTCGATCCGCAGCTGGGAGGCTCGCCGGTATCGCTCGAACACGTGGGCGAGGGGATGCGGCCTGGCGTGTTTATCGTGTCCGACACGTACCGGATCGAGGATGAGCAGCGGGCCCTCGAATCGGGCGTGGCCGGCTATCTGGTGCGTCCGCTCACGCTCGACGTGATCCGGTACTCCCGCGGGTCGGGCGTGCCGACGGCCTGAGCCGCGCGTGGTCGGCGATTCGCCGCCGACCACGAGCCCTGAGCGCACGCGCGGGGAGCCGTGTCGGTGGGCTCAGTACTTCGGAACCGACGGATCGACTTCGTCGGTCCAGGCGTCGATCCCGCCCAGCATGCTCTGCGCGAGGGAAAATCCCTGGTCGCGGAGCCACTTCGCCACCCGCAGGCTCCGCATGCCGTGATGGCAGTGGACGATGAGCGGCGTGGCCTTGTGCGTTGCCAGTTCGCCGACCCGCTCGGGAAGTTCCTGCATTGGAATCAGCACGGCCCCGGCGATCTTCGCGGTTGCGTATTCGTCGGGCGTGCGGCAGTCGAGCAGCAGCGGCCGGGGATCCGGCCCCCGCAGCGCCGCGGCGGTGTCGGTCACGGAGATCTCCAGCGGCGCTTCTGGCATGGCACTTCTCAGGGCTTTCTATCGGGTGGACGGCGACGCCGTGGTGGCATGCGATGCAGCGAGACCCGCGCGCCGGCCGCGAACACCTGCGGCGAGCCGGTCAAGGAGCCGCACGCTCTCAGCCCAGCCGAGGCAGGCGTCGGTGATCGACTGACCGTGCACCAGCGGCCGGCCCGGCAGGAGATCCTGCCGGCCTCCGGCGAGGTTGCTCTCGACCATCACCCCCACGATTCGCCGCTCGCCCGCCTCGAGCTGCGCGGCGATCGCGTCGGCCACGTCGAGCTGACGCTCGTGCTGCTTCGACGAGTTGCCGTGGGAGGCGTCGATCATCAGCCGGCCGTCGAGTCCGTGGCGGGCAAGTTCGTCGCAGGCGGCCGACACGCTGGCCGAGTCGTAGTTTGGGGTCTTGCCACCGCGGAGGATGATGTGGCAGTCGTCGTTGCCCTTCGTGGAGACGATGGCGGTGTGGCCACCCTTCGTCACTGAGAGAAAGTGGTGCGGCCGCCGGGCGGCCAGGATCGCCTCGGCCGCGATCCGCACGTTGCCGTCGGTGCCGTTCTTGAAGCCCACCGGACACGACAAGCCCGAGGCGAGTTCGCGGTGCACCTGGCTCTCCGTCGTGCGGGCGCCGATCGCTCCCCAGCTCACGAGGTCGGCGATGTACTGCGGCGTGATCATGTCGAGGAACTCGCAGCCCGCCGGCAGGCCGAGCCCGTTGATCGCGGCGAGCAACTCGCGGGCGACCCGCAGCCCTTTGTTGATCTGGAACGTGCCGTCGAGGTCTGGATCGTTGATCAGGCCTTTCCAGCCGACGGTCGTGCGTGGTTTCTCAAAGTAGACCCGCATCACGATCTCGAGGTCGGCGGCGAGCCGCTCCCGTTCGCCGAGCAACTTCGTCGCATAGTCGAGAGCCGCGTCGGGATCGTGGATCGAGCAGGGCCCGATCACCACCACGAGCCGGTCGTCTTCGCCCTGGAGGATCGCATGGATCGTCGCGCGGCTCGCGGAGATGATGCGGCCGATCGACTCGGTGCAGGGCAACTCGCGGAGCAGGTGCGCCGGCGGCGAGAGCTCCTTGATCTCCTGGATGCGAAGGTCGTCGGTGGGCGAGCGGTGGGGGCGCATGGGTCGGGCGGCGGCGGCGGGGAGAATGCCGTTATGGTACAGTCCGCGACGGCGTGCGGGAGTGACGGCCCGTGTGGCGTTCCCGCGGCCGAAAACCCCATGTTCAAAGAGGTTGGGCGATGAGCCGAATCGGCCGGACGAGTGGTGCTGGACGGTGGTCCGTGCCGGGGGCGAAGGCGGCGACGGTGCTGGCCCTGGCCCTGACCCTCACCCTGGTCGCCATCGCCGACGAGCCTGCCCCAAAGGCGTCTGCCGAGAAGCCGCCTGCTGACACGGCCGTCGCAGAGCGGGGCCCCTTCGAGTCGGCAGTCTCGGCGAAGGGAGCGTTCGAGCCCGTCGAGTTCACCGTGGTCGAGTTTCGCCCCGAGTCGTGGGCCCAGCCGCTGGAAATCAGGCGGGTCGTGCCGCATGGTGCGATGGTGAACGCCGGGGATCCGGTCGTCGAGTTCGACGCGGAGAAACTCGAGCGCGCGATCAACGATCTCACGGTCGACCTCGCCGTCGGCGACAAGGCGTTGGAGATCGCTCGCAAGGACGTGGCGGCGGCGGAGTCGCTGCACCCGATCGAACTGGCCGAAGCGGAGCGGCAGGCACGAGTGGCGGCGGAAGATCTGGCGCGGTTCCTCGCCGTGGACAGGGTGGCGGCGGAGGAGCAAGCCCGGTTCACCGTGCGGGCCGCCGAGGAGCGGCTGAAGTATGCCCGCGAGGAACTGGAGCAGCTCGAGCGGATGTACAAGGACAAGGACCTCACCGAGGAGACGGAGGAGATGATCCTCCAGCGGACGCGGTTCGACGTCGTCCAGGCGGAGCAGTCGTTGAAGCGGATCATGGAAAACTCGGAGGAGACGCTCCTGCTCGGCATTCCTCGTCGGGAGGTTGAGACGCGGCGGGCCGCGGAGAAGGCGGCGATCGCGCTCGAGAAGGCGAAGGCCACGCTCCCGATGCAGCTCGCCCAGAAGAAGCTCGCGCTGGCGAAGCAGGAGCACGAGCGGGCGGAGTCGCTTCGCCGGCTCGCGGAGCTTGAGGCCGACCGGGCGGCTGCCACCCTGCGGTCGCCGCGGGCGGGCATGGTCTACTACGGACGCTTCCGAGAGGGCACGTGGAGCACGGCGGCCGTGGCGGCGAAGGCGGTCGTCGGCCAGCCGGCGCTGCCGGCGGAACTCGACTTCACGGTGCTCGATCCCGCCCGGCTGCAGTTTCGGGCCAAGATCGAAGAGAAAGACCTTCACCTGCTCGCGACCGGTCTCGCGGGTCGCATCGAGCCCACCGGCTACCCCGAGGCCGACGTGCCGGCAACGCTCGGGCCATTCCTGCCCGTGCCCCGTGACGCGGCGTTTGAGGGCGTGTTTGCCGTGGCCGCCAGGGAAGGGGGGCCAAAGCTGCTGCCAGGGATGACCGGCTCGGTTCGCTGCGTGGTCGCCAAGCGGCCCGAGGCGGTGACCGTGCCGAGCGGCTGCGTGTTTCGCGACGATGATGGCAGCCGGTATGTGTTTGCGATCGGGGGTGATGGGAAGCCGGCCAAGAAGCCGGTGAAGGCGGGCCTCGCGTCGGGCGGCCGCACCGAGATCCTCGAAGGGCTCGCCGCGGGCGACCGCGTGCGAACGAGCAAGCCGTGAACACGAGAATCATGGCCGTCGCCGTGCTGGCCTGGTGCGTGATCGCTTGGGGGCAGCCTGCGGTGACCGTCGAGGTGGGGTTGGCGGAAGCGGCTTCCATGGAGCCCGCCGCCGCCGCGGCCCAGAGGAAGTCGCGGCCGGTGGATGTGCCGGCCGAGGAACTCGACGCCGCGATCGCCCGCGGCCGAACGTTTCTCGTGACAGCGCAGAATAGCGATGGCTCGTTCGGTTCGGCCGGACGGACCAAGGACCTCAACATCACCGCCGGGGTTGGCTCGCACCTCGGGTTCCGGGCCGCCACGACCGCGCTGGCGGTGCAGGCCCTGATCGAAGAAGACGACGGCTCGCCGGCTGTCGCGGCGGCCATCGACCGCGGCGAGCATTGGCTTTTCGAACGGCTCCCCGATGTACGCCGCGACGACCCGGCGCTGATCTATAACGTGTGGGCCCACGCCTACGGCATTCAGGCGCTCGTGGCCATGCACGGCCGAAAGCCCGACGACGCCGCCCGCCGACAGCAGATCGTGGAATTGATCCACGGCCAGTTCGCCCGGCTCGTGAAGTATGAGTCGGCCCAGGGAGGCTGGGGCTACTACGACTTCAACGTGGGTTCGCAGCGGCCCGCCTCGTCGTCGACGAGTTTCGTCAACGCCGTGGTGTTGATCGCGTTTGACGATGCGAAGAGGATCGGCATCGAGCCGCCGGAGAAGGTGACGCGGAGGGCGATTCAGGCCACCGAGGAGCAGATGCTCCCCGATTTCAGTTACCTCTACGGCTCCTACCTCCGGTGGCAGCCCCGGCGGGCCGTGAACCGACCCGGCGGCAGCCTGGGACGGAGTCAGGCGTGCAATCTGGCGCTGCGGCTCTGGGGTGACGAGCGGATCACCGACGCGGTGCTCGAGGAGTGGCTCGACCGGCTCATCGTCCGCAACGGCTGGCTCGAGCTCGGTCGCAAGCGGCCGATTCCGCACGAGTCGTTTTTCCAGGTGGCGGGTTACTTCTACTTCTACGGTCACTACTACGCCGCCCGGGTGCTCGACGCGCTTCCGCCGGAGGTGGCCGACGGCTACCGCGGCAACCTCGCGCGGATCATCCTCGACGTGCAAGACGCCGACGGCTCGTGGTGGGACTATCCGCTCTACGACTACCACCAGCCCTACGGAACGGCCTACGCCCTGATGACGCTCCACCGCTGCCGGCGGAGGTAGGGCACAGGTTGGCAACCTGTGCTACGGGGGGCAGGTGAGGTGGACGTGGGCGACGTGCAGCAACGTAGCCGCAGGTTGGCAACCTGCGGTGCAGCACGGCACAGGTTAGAAACCTGTGCTACGGGGGAGACGAGGCGAGGGGCTGCCCGCGCCCCGGGAGCCGGCGTTGCCGACCAGCGCAGCCAGGATGGCGGAGCGCAGTCGGCATCGAGCGAGCGGAGGGCCGGAGCCCGCAGCGAGCGTCCGGCGACGGGGCGCGGGCAGACCCGAAGCGGCGAGACGCGGCTGGCAGGCACAGGTTGGAAACC
>JBAXOU010000109.1:0-10830 GCA_037133115.1 Planctomycetota bacterium
TGCAGTTGAACGAGGTGTTGTTGACGATCGAGGCGGCGACCATGTCGGCCTGGCACTCAAGTTGCTGCCGCGTGTAGCGGCCGGGCACGACGATCCAGGGGGTTACATTGCCGAGTTCGCAGGTGATCGGCTTGGCGAGTACGGGGCGGGCGCCCGCGGGGCGATCCCGCCGCGGCCCGCCCCAGACCAGCGCGTCGTAGGCCCCGTCGCCTCCCGTGAGATGCACATGCGTGACGAGTGGCGCCGCCACCGCGGCCTTCGCCACCTCGGCCCCGCCGGTGACGATCTCCAAGACGCCAGCCGCCATCAGCGGCCTCAGCGCCTCGCGGAGAATCGGCTCCAACACGCCGTGCAGCGGATGGAGCTTGAGCAGGACCGTCCGGCCATGCTCGAAGATGTGGCTGATCGCGTCGGCCACCGCCAGGCCCGTGACGTTGCCCGCCCCGAGGGCCACGGCCACGCCACCTGCCGTTGGCCGCGTCTGAATCTCCCTGGCCCACGCGCGGTCGAACGCGGCCATATCTCCGAGGTTTCCGCAGCGAACGGTTGCCCGGTAGCCGCGAAACACCATCTGATCGTGGAAACGGCCAATGCCCGCCGGCATCACGTCCACCTCCACGTGGTCGTCGAGCCCGGCGTGCAGTCGATCGCCGCGACGATCGGGATGGCCCGGACGCGGCGGGGAGGAGAGCGTGGGCCGCTCGCCGCGCTGGGCATCGGCCAGGGTCTGCGCCGTGAGCACCAAGAGCCGCACTGTCGCCAGCGGACCGGTGGCGGTCTCCTCCGCGAGCACTGCGGCCGGCGTTGGCCCCACCTGCGGGCCGCCACAGCTGCCCGGCTCGAGCACCACCTTCATGGCCGCAGCCGTCTCACCCCACGGAATCGCGACCGCCGCCACCGCCTGTGCGGTCTGAAGCGCCAGCATGCCGCGCTCCGCGGGGCTCCGCGACGCGTGACGTCGGGCCCCCTCAGCCAGGCGGTGCACGGCGGCATCGATTGCGGGCGATTCGGTGGGGAGCGCGGGTGGCATCGACGACTCCGTGGGCTGCGCCGCCGGGGGCGGGCAAACGCACCTGTGCTACCTTAACCCTCGGGATACGATGGGCACAGGGCAAACCGCTCGGCTGCTCACGAATGGGCCGCTCGCCAGGGGAACAGTCACCATGGATTCGTACGCGTTCGGCAGGACGATGGCGGCGGCATGGGCGGCGTTTTCGCTGGTCGCAACAGCCGGACTGGCAGCCCCTCGCTGCCTCTGATCGTAGCACAGGGTTTCAGCCTGCGTGTCTTTCCAGTTCGCATTGGGCGCGCACCACCATCGCTTGCATGTGCGACTCCGCAAGGGGGAGCAGCTGGCCGGGGGCACGCGCAGAAGCCGGTGAGACGTGTGCCCCGCGGCGGTCGCTCCAAAGCGCTTGAGCCCAAACTTAACACGTCCCGCCGGCGCCGAGCATGTCGCCGGCCGGCTGCAGTGGCGCTCCACCGCGCGAGGATCAAGTGTGACCCGTATGAGTCGAAGACGAATTCACTGGCTCCAGTGCAGGCGCACGGTATGCTCGGTTCCTTGATCAACGCATCCGGCTCAATCGGAGAGAAGCCGTTCAGCAGGGCTCCGGGTAGCGGCCGGCAGCAACTTCTTTCCTGAATCACTATTCGCGTCAGTCACCAATCAAGCAATCGCATGCACGACTCTTCCAAAGCAGATTTGGGCCGCCACCGGCGACGTAGGCCGTCGCGTTCGTCCACAGCCCGAAAACGGCCTGGCAACCTCGACATGGCGATCGGATTTGAGGCACTCGAGCGTCGCGTGGTGCTCTCGGCAGAGCATGCCGTGCAGCAACCGACATTCGCTCCACGCAGCTCGCACGAGTCGGCCCTCTACGATGTCCAGCCTGCCATCGCGGTGCCTGTGGTGGACCACAACGTTGCTGGACTGGCGCGAAATGCTGCCCGGGTGACGATCTACGGCTCGCATTTCGACCCGCGCAGAGGGCATAACTCGGTGGTGTTCACCGGCGGTGCACGAGGGAGCGTGGTCGAGGCGACATCAACCTCGCTTGTGGTCAAGCTCACACGCCGGCCGAAGAACCTCGGGGTGCTTTCGGCGGTGATCACAACCAATGGTCGTAGCAGTGGGAGCACGGTCCCAGTGGCGACCGTTGTCGAACGACCGCGAGTCACGAGAAGCAACGCTCTCCTGGCCGACAATGCGCAGACGCTCGTGATTCGTGGCACCGGCTTCGACCCCACCAATCGCACGAACTCCGTCAAGCTCTCCGGCTCCGCCATCGGAACGATCGTGAAGGCGTCGCCTTCTGAACTGACTGTGGCTCTCACAAAACTTTCCAACGGCCGCGGCCCGCTAAAAGCTGTCGTGCGATCTTTCGGCGGCAAGAGCGGACCACCGATCATGGTGGCGAAAGTCGTGGCTCGACCAGTCATCACGGCGAGATCCACGATTCTTCCCGATGCCGCCACCACGCTGAAGATCAAAGGTCGCGGATTCGACCGGATCGCGGCCAACAATACCGTTTCTTTCAATAACGGAGCGGAGGGGACCGTCGTGGAGGCCACGGCCACGAAACTGCTGGTCTCCCTGACCGCGCGGCCCACCGGCGCCGGGCCTTTGAACGCCGTGGTTACGGCTCATGGCGGCACGAGCGGCACCGCCCGGCAGGTCGCCACCGTCCCCCCGCGTCCGGCCGCCGCGCCGGCATTCAACTATGTAGTCGGCGCTTTGTTTCCGCGCCGTAGCGATGGATCTCCAAACGTCATCACCGCATCCGGGATCACCTATGACCCCGGAACAAGCACGTTCGTCGCCACTGGGAATCGGCCGAGGGGAACGCTCGATACCAGCCTGAGGATTTCGACCGACCCGATCACGATCCCGGGCGTGGATCGGTTCCTCAACGACTATTACCTGCCCCAAATCACGGCAAAGGATCCATCGGATCCGCGGTCCACCGATTCGATTTTCACCGAGTACCACACCGAACTGGTGTCGCTCTACACCCGCATGCCCCGCAACCGTGCCGTGGCTGCGGCGAAGGCGATCGGCTACGTCGGACTAGGCGCCACGAAAGATGCCAGCACCAAACCGTACTGGACAGCGGTCGGAACGACCGACGATGCGGTCTATAAGGAGTTAAGCAGCGTCGCCAACTACCGTCCGGAAGAACTCTGGAAATCCTACAAGGGCCAAACCACCATCGCCTCCGACTTCGACAAGGAAGCCCTTCTCGAAAACCTCGCTGCGATGGACACCCCGGGCTCCGTTGCAAACCCGCGACTGTGGTATCCCGTGTTTCTCAGCACCTATGAGCAACTTACCGCCGACGACCAAGGCTACGGTTCGAGCTATCCCGGTCCCCTGCTCATGGTGCAGCCGGGCGACACCATGAATCTGCACATGCGAAACCGGCTCTCCATTCCAGGCTTGACCGAGCAACAAAACCAGCAGGCGAGTTTGGTGCTCAGCAGTTCCTATGGCAACAACACGAGCCACGTCGCCGGCCAGAATTCGACCAATATGCACTTCCACGGCTCCCACACGAACCCCGGTGGATTTGGCGACAACGTCCTAGCGCGATACACCTCCGGCCAAGACTGGACCACCGTCATCGAATTGCCTGAAAATCACGGCAAGGGCAGCTACTGGTACCACCCCCATTACCACCCCAGCGTCAATGAGCAGGTCTACGGTGGCCTCACAGGGGCCATGCAAATTGGTGATCCTCTCAGCCAGATTCCGGGGCTTGAAAACACGCCTCGCAACCTGGCCCAGCTCAAAAATCTCGAGATCGGCTATGACCCGATCACCGGCCAACTTGTGCCCGCGGCACTGGACAATCTGGCCGGCCTGATCAACCGGATGAACATGGTCACGGTGAATGGCGAGTTTCAGCCGACGGTGCAACCGGGGGCCGGTGGCTGGCAGTCGCTGACGGTCACCAACCAGTCCAACAACGCCTATTTCAACATCGCGCTGTTGCACACCGCGCCCAATGGCACCAAGAGCCACCTGCCGCTGTATATCTACGGCGAAGACGGGCACCAGCTGCCGCAGATCCGCCGGATCGCCGGGGCGCTCGGGCAGGATTCCATCATCGCGCCGACCGCGTACACCCAGGCCGACTTCATTCAGAGCATTCCCGCGGGCAAGCGGTACGATTTCCTCGTCTACCTGCCCGAGGGCAAGACGGAGATGGAATCGATCCAGTCGTTCACGCAGTACGACGCAGCGACGGGCACTGAGAAGACCTTCTCCATCAACAACATGGGAGCCTACTCGTTCACGCGGAAGAACGATTTCCCAGGCCCCGATCTCGCCTACAACATTGACAACATCAATGGCGGCTACCCCAACCTGAGTTCCGAGGCGACCGGCTTTGGAAAGCCGTACAGTGGCCCCGGTCCGATGGCGATCTTCAACGTGGCCGCGAAAACGCCGGCGCTCTCCGCCTCCGAGCAGGACGCCTTCATCGCGGCGACGAATGCCCGCATTCCGGTCCAGTATGTGACGCCCGACACGAAGGCGACCGACTACGACAACAACGCGGTGCCGTCGGTGAATCTGTTTGCCAAGGCTCCCGATGGCACCGATGTGTGGAAGCCGATCCGCGACCGGGAATTCAATTTCGCCATCTGGACCCTGGTGGGGCCGCCGGGCGAACGCGATGCGGCAACGCAGAAGGCCTTGGCGGAATACACCGCCACCACCGGCCAAACCTATCGAAACTATACGGAACTGCCGGTGTCTTCGCTCCAAGACGGATGGCTCGGGTACACCAACCCGTTTCTCATCAATGATCACGTCTATCCCAACGGCAATCTGACGATTGCCCAGCTCGGAACGATCGAGCAGTGGGAGATCAAGGACTGGAGCAACGGACAGCCCGCGCAATACATCGCTCATCCATTCCACATTCACATCAACGACTATCAGGTCAAGGCAGCTGACACGGAACTCGCCGCCAATCGGAGCCTGGAGGATGTCACGATGTTGAACGCCTCGGGCTACCGCTACTTCGACACGACGACGGGACAGATCCTCGAGCAACCGCCGCTCAAGGGCGTCTTCTACCCGATTGCCGAGGCCACGGATCCCACGACTGTCGACACGCTCAACACGTTTGGCGCGACATCGACGACCATTCGTATGCTCTACCAGGATTTCCTGGGCACGTACGTCTACCACTGCCACATTCTGGTGCACGAAGATGCCGGCATGATGCAGGCGGTCAAGGTGATCGAAAACACCGACTCCAGCTGGCTCATCCCCGCCGAGCTCCCATCGGCACCCGCCGCGATCAGCCCATGGCAGGACCGGGCGGAGCAGACGATCGGCGTGCGACTTGCTCAGAACTACCGTCCGTATGCCATCCAGCTCTCGGGGGCTGCAGGAACGACGGCCCGGCGGGCTCAGGTCGGCGACATCAACCACGATTACGTGCAGGACATTCTGGTATCCGCCGCGGGGAGTGGCGCCGTGACCATCGTCGATGGCCGGACCCTCTTGGAGACGGGGAAGACCAAGGTGCTCAGCAGCATTACGCCCGTTGCATCGGACTTGGCTCCCTGGGCGTTTCCGGAGGATTTCTCCGGTGACGGTCAGCGAGACGTGGTCACCGGGGCGTTTCTCAAGCACGGGCTCGGCGGCACCGTGTCACTCCACGACTTTCAGATTCAAGCGTGGGACTCGCCGGGGGGAGCAGGTAACGCTTTCACCCAGGAGTTTGCGTTCAAGCCCTGGGAGAGCATCGCCCATCATGGGGTCGCGGCGTCTCCGTCCGACGAGATGACAGGCCACGATCACGCCGAGTCAGCCATCTCGCCGGTGGCGGGGCTGACCGCCCAGCAGACGAGCATGGTCGTGGGTGACTTCAACTTCGATAACTTCAACGACTTTGCCCTGCTCTACAAGGTCGACGACGGCGTCCGTGTCACGATCCTCGATGGGGCGGCGTTCACGCTGCTCTATCAGACCGGGAAACTGGAGGGCGGGTATCTTCCCGCCACGAACGTCCTGGCTGATGCCGTGATCAGCGATGCTGCGTTGCGCGACGCCACTTCGCTGGTGCTGACGGCCGGATACAACCGTTTTGCCCAGGGCCCGCTCGACAATTTCTTGATTACGGCGCAAACACCGGCTGGCTCGACGGCATACACGCTGCAGTTGAACGCCGGCCATTTCATCGCAACGTCCGAACCATCTTCGTCATCCCATGCGGGACACGGTTCTACGACCGCCTTCCCGCACGATGATATGGTCGTCAACCTGGGTAACCCTTTGACGCCGCTTCATCTCGTGGCAATCGATAGGCTGGCCACCGACCAGTCGGCCGCCACGCCCGTGTTTACGGCCGCTCTTGCGAATGGCGGGCTCCTCGTCGGCGACACGCTGTACTTGCCGCAGGGGAATGGCGTTGACGGTCTCAAGCCGACCTCCGATGCGATGGAAAACACTGCCGACCAGCTGCCGATCGACCTCCGCGGCATCGACGCCATCGACGCAGGGGATCTCGAGGGCATCCGCCAATCGTGGTTGCAAACCACGTTCAGTGCTTCCCAAAGTCGGGCACGCAGCAACGTGGTCAATCTCGCCACGATTGCCTACACGGGCGGGCTGAGCACGCCATCCGCCACCTCCTACTGGGCGGCCGCTTCGCTTGGAAAGCAGCAGTCGATCGCGGAGTTTGTCGAGCGTTTCCTTGCCGACCCAAAGGTCGCGGCCCAAACGGCAGCCCACTTCGGGGGCAGCCTGGCCGGCACGCCCGTTTCCGTGATCGTTCGCACGACGTTTGAAACTCTCTATGGGCGGCAGCCGCAGCCGAGCGAGATTCTGGCTTGGACGTCGGCCGTCGAAGCCGGGCTGGACAAGGCATACCTGCCGGTCGCCATCCTGCTCAACACCCAGCAGACCGACGCCATCCGGGTGGCGCTGCTCTCGGCTGCGTCGCAGTGGAGCAATGCACAGTGGGCAAACGACGCGAATGTGTACGGCTCCTTTTCGCAGGGATTGCAATCGTCCAGCGACCGGTTCCGTCAGCTCGAGCAGATCGTGCTATCGACACCGGCTCTCGCAAGTTGGAGACAGGCTCAGCGGCGGCTCGATGCGTTCATGCGGACATCGACCACGCTGTTATCGGGGAGCCGGATCTCCAATACCGGCTTTTTCTGAAAGCGGCTCCCGGCTGATCGTCACGACGTCCCTTCGAGCATCTCCCAGCGGGCATACCCTTTCGCAAGCTTTTGCTCGGCCTCGTCGAGCCGGGTCTTGTCGGCGGCCAACACGTCTCCCGCCCGCCGGTAGTAGCCCTCGGTGGCCATCTCGGCATGGATGCCGGCGATCTCGGCCTCCAGCCGTTCGATCACGCCCGGGAGCGCTGCGAGTTCCTGCTGCTCCTTGTACGACAGCTTCTTGCGGGGCGACGCCGGCGGCGCGGCCGCAGGTTCCACCTGAGTGCGGGCGGGAGCCTCCGCCTTCGCCTCCACCGGCGGCGGCCGCTGCCGGAGCCAGTCGGAATAGCCGCCCACATACTCGCGAACCACATGTGTGGGCCGCCCTGGCCGCGGCTCCTCGGGCTCAAAGGCGAGCAGGCTCGTGGCGACGTTGTCGAGAAACGCGCGGTCGTGGCTGACCACGATCACGGTCCCCGAGTACTCCATCAGCCGCTCCTCGAGCAGTTCGAGCGTCTCGGCGTCGAGGTCGTTCGTCGGCTCGTCGAGCACGATCAGGTTGGCGGGCTTGGCGAAGTGGCGGGCCAGCAGCACGCGGTTCCGCTCGCCTCCCGACAGAAACTTCACCGGTAGCCTCGCCCGCTCGGCGTCGAAAAGAAAATCTTTCAGATACCCGAGCACGTGCCGCGGGGCACCATCGATCCGCACCGTCTCCGAGCCGTCGCTGACGTTGTCGGCCACGCTCTTCTCATCGTCGAGCTGCTCGCGAAGCTGGTCGAAGAACGCCACCTGAAGGTTGGTGCCACGCCGCACGGAGCCCGAGGTCGGCTCGAGCGTGCCGAGCAGGAGCCGCAGCAGCGTCGTCTTGCCGGCGCCGTTGGGGCCCACGATCCCGATCCGGTCGCCTCGCATCACGGTCACCGAAAGATCGGTGATGATCGGCCGCGCGTCGCGGGCGAACGACACGCCGTCGAGTTCGGCCACGAGCGCCCCGCTCCGCTCCGCCTCCTGGATGCGGACGGCCGCCCTGCCCTGCCGATCGCGGCGATCGGCCCGGTCCCTCCGCATCGATTCCAGCCGCCGCACCCGTCCCTCGTTGCGGGTCCGCCGGGCCTTGATGCCGGTGCGAATCCACACCTCCTCCTCGGCGAGCCTCTTGTCGAAGAGCGCAGCCTGCTTCTCCTCCGCCGCCAGCGCGTCTTCCTTGCGGGCCAGAAACGTGTCGTAGTCGCACGACCAGTCGAAGAGCCGGCCGCGATCGATCTCCAGGATGCGGGTCGCCATCCGCCGCAGGAAGGCGCGGTCGTGGGTCACGAACAGGAGCGTGCCGCCCCAGCGACCGAGAAACGTCTCCAGCCACTCGATCGCATCGAGGTCGAGGTGATTCGTGGGCTCGTCGAGCAGGAGCACGTCGGGCTCCGCGACGAGGGCCCGCGCCAGAAGCACCCGCCGCTTCATGCCCGACGAGAGCGGCGCAAAGGCCGCATCGGCGGAAAGCTCCATCCGCGAGAGGATCCTCGCCACGGCGTGCTCACGCCGCCAGGCGGCGTCATGCTCGTCATCCGCGGTGGCGGCAAGCGCCTCGGCGTCGAGCCCCGTCGCCACCACGTCGGCGATCGTGCCGCCCAGATCCTGCGGCACATCCTGCCGTAGCATCGCCACCCGCGTGCCGGGGGCGAGCAGCACCTCGCCGCCATCGGGCTTGAGGTCACCGGCAACGAGCCGCATGAGCGTGGTCTTACCCGCACCGTTGCGGCCAAGCAGGCCGATGCGTTGCCCCGCCTCGATGTGGCACGACACGTCATCGAGGAGCGGCGGTCCGCGAAACCGTACGCGAACGTCGCGAAGCGTGATCAGAGGCATGGAGGTTCTCCGTGGTTGGCCATCGTGGACGGCGAGAACGTAAGGCATCGCCACTCGCCGCGCCGCGTCACCACGGGCGGCCCGCCCAGCAGCCCGGTAAACACGTGGGCGACGCGAACGACGTCTTCCTCGAGCAGGCCCGAGAGCACGACGCCGCCGGCAAGGCCACCAGCCGGATTCCGTCGCACGGCCGCGGCGAGTGGCCCCGCATGCTGCAGGAGCACATCGGCCACGATGTTGGCCACGACGAGGTCGTGGGGCTCCGCATTCGCGGGAAGCTCGCTCATCACGACAACCCGGTCGATGACGCCGTTCCGGGTCGCATTGCCGCGGATGGCGTCGTGCACACGGCGATCGATTTCGACGGCATGCACGTCGGCGGCGCCGCAGACCGCGGCGGCGATGCCGAGGATGCCGGAGCCACTCCCGAAGTCGAGCACGCGATCGAGACGCCCGCCCTGCCCGGCCCAGCCAGCGATCGCGGCCAAGCAAAGCTGCGTGGTCTCGTGCAAGCCGGTGCCAAACCCAGCGCCGGGCTCGATAAAGATCGTGCTACCGTGACTCGACGCACACGACTCGCCTTCGTCCCATGCGGGGCACACCCTGCCAAACCCCGGCACGGCAATCGCCGCAAACGACTGCCTCCAGGAAGCTTCGTCCGCGTTGTCGCCTTCCGTCCGGACGGCGAGCACGTCGCAGCCCGGCACGCCAGCAAGGCCGACGGCCGCGTGTCGCGCCGCCAGCTCGTCCGTAAACCAGCAGGCAAGCGTTGCGGCCGGTAACGCGGCCACCCAGTCACGGCCGGCGGGCGACTCGGCCGCATCGAGCACCCGTGGAGACTCGATGAGCCCGGCCGCCGCCGCGGCCGCCGCGTCCACAGTGCCCTCGAAGACTCCGGCCAGGCCACATTCCCCAAGTGTCCCCCAGAGCCACTCGATGAAGGCGTCGCGGCCAGCCCCGCAGCCGTCAGGCACGAGCACGTCCGCTGAGACGGCGAGATCGAGCACCCACGTGACGCCACGATCATGCCGGGGGTTGTTGCTTCGTGTGTGTTCCATGCCTTGGCTCACTCCTGGCCCAATGATCGACGCACACGCGGCGTGGCGAAAGCCCTGGCACCGTCTGCCGGGAATCGAATGGCCCACGACCTCCCCCCTGAATACTTTTCACGTTGTCAGGCGGCTGCCGCCGCGGAGGTGATCGATGGCCCGGATCTGTTCAGTCGCTTCGCGGCCTGCCCTCTGCGGTGCGATCCTGGCTCTTCTTGCCCTCGTTGTCGGAGCCGCCCCGCCGGTCTATTCGCCTGATCGGGTGCAACGCATCAAGGCTGACCTCGCCACACGCACCACCGGCATGACGTCGTACGAACTCGAGTACATGCTCGAAGGACTCGACGACAAACTGCACATCCTCGAGAGCCCCGAGGCAACGGAAGTGAGGGAGTGGCTTGGCCGCTACCTGGCCGTAATGGCCGACGACCGGCGAGCGGCGATCCTGGCTGACGTGCCAGACGTGCTCGAGATGTCGGCCGCAGATCTCACGGCGAAGCTGACGGAGATCGACGAGAAGCGGACGAACGTGGAACGCGGGGCCCGGGAGTCGCGTCGCTCCCGCCGGGAGTTTGGCGCGTTCATCGACGACGCGCGTCGGGCGGAGGCCGCCGACCGGGCGCAGCTCGGCCGCATCCGTCGAGGCGACGCCGCGTTCTGAACAGCGCCGAATAGGCGTCGGCAGACACGTAGGTGCAGGTTGGCTACCTGCACCCCGCCCACGCTTCTCGCCGCT
>JBAXOU010000110.1:0-10764 GCA_037133115.1 Planctomycetota bacterium
CGCAGCAGCCTCCCGTGGGTTGTCCGCCGGCCGCATGCCCGCCAGTCGCGGCCTGGCGCCGCTTGCCAATGTTCCCAATGGCGAGTGCGGTGACGGCCCGCCTCAGTTTGTGATTCGGTGCAAACACCCCGTGATACCTGTGGCGGTGCTTGCGCGGCGGCGGCACGAAATCGGCGAGCCGGTCGAGGAACTCAAACGGCAAGAGGTCGACGACGCCATTGGCCCCCGGCCGCGTGGACTTGCGGCTGCGACTGGGTCCGACCCAGTTGGCCGCCTTATGTCTCGGCAGCACGTAGCGGATGCGAGCGATCTGGCCGTCCGGGCCGCGGCTCACGGATAATCGCTCGAGCGCGAAGGGTGGCCGGGCGCAATACCGCAGGAGATGTTCCAGACTCCGAAAATAGCTCGGCACGTCGCGGTCGATGAGCGTGATCCGCACACTGGCATCGACTGAAAACCCGCTGTTCTCCCAGGCGAGCATGTCGGCGGCGGCCGCGGCGTCGAGCAGCCGCTGCATGCGGAACCACCTGATCACGCGGCGGCGGACCCGCTCGGTGAGCGCGGCACAGGTTGTCAACCCATGCTGCCTGAAAGTGGCCGCAGGTTTTCAAAGTGGCCGCAGGTTTCCCGTGGCCGCAGGTTTTCAACCTGCGGTGCCCCGAGCTTGGGTTTGCCTGCCGCGCCGCTCGGGACTGCCCATGTCCCGTCGCCGGACGTTCGCTGCGGGCATCCTGCCCTCCGCTCACTCGGTGCTGACTCGCTTCGCCATCCTGGCTGCGCTCGTCAGCAAACGCCGGCTCCCGGGTCACGGGCAGTTCCGAGCTCACCTTCGCAGGGGCACAGGTCTTCAACCGGTGGAACGTGCGTCGGCCGCACGTTTCACAGTGGCCGCAGGTTTCCCTTGGCCGCAGGTTTTCAGCCTGCGGGATCTGGCCGTGCCATCCTCGCATCGCTCGGGCTGCGTCAGGCCGCCGATGCCCGGCGTCGCAGGCACCAGGCGGCGGCAGCGAGACCGAGCACTCCCGCCAGCGGGATGGCCGGCTCCGGCACCACCACGAACTCCGACGTGAATCCGTCCACCGTGCCCCCCGCGAAGTCGGCCTGGGCATATCGTGTGCTCACCAGCACGTTCGTGTACGACGGCATGTTCACCGCGGCCCACGCCGGCAGCGCGTAGTAGCCTTGCCCGCCGTAGGTTGCGTCGGTCCCCAGTCCATCTCCCCTCACGTAGTAGTGGTACGTCGCCGCCGCGATGTTCGACGTGAAGTCCGCCGATTTGTCCGTGTAGAAGCCCCCTTGGAATGTCGTGCCGAGCGTCAGCGTCGGCACGTCGAAGAACACGTCCACGAGGTTCGACGACGTGAGCGAGTTCGCGAACGGATTCGATGCGTCTGTCAGCCGGAGCACGTCGTTCACGCTCGCCGCCGCGTTGCTCCAGAGCGGCGCTCCGGTCCCCGTGAACTGAAACGCGAACGACGTCAGCGATGTCGGCGCCAAGGTCTGCGTGGCCAGGATTCCCGGGCTGTCGCCCGGGGCGATCTGGCCGTCACCCGTGATCGTCAGCCCCGCCACGCCTGCTCCCGAGAGGATGGCCCCGTTCGCCACCGCCACCGTGCCCGACCCGAGGTGGCCGTTGATCGCAAGCGCGCCCGCGTTCACGGAGGTCACGCCCGCGTAGTTGCTCGAACCCGTCAGCGTCAGTAGCCAGTTGCCCTGCTTCACGAGATTGCCCGTGCCGCTGAGCACCGTCGCCATCGTCAGGTCCGCGGTGCGGTCGAGCACGAACGAGCCGTTGACCAGCATCGCTCCCTGGCCGAAGGTGCCGCTCCCGTAGAGCCGCGCCAGGCCACCCGCCTCGACCTTCACGTCGGCGTTCGCCGTCACCGAGCCGTAGAGATTCATCGTGCCCGACGCGTAGACGTGCGCCGTCCGATCGATCGTCCCGTTGAACGTCGCCGTCGCGCCCCCCGTGTTCGTCCCCGACACGTCCACGTTCACGTCGCCGTAGCTCGTGCCGTTGAACGTGGCCACGCCGCCGTTCACCGTCACGTCGGCCAGGGGCAGGAGGTCGGCGGCGAACGTCGACGTGCCCGAACTCGTGATCACGCCGTTCACCGCGGCCGAGAAGATGCCGCGGCCCCCCGCCAGGATGAGCACCGAGCCGTAGTCGGTGATCGTGCCGGTCGTCGTCAGCAGTCCGCCCGACTGCACGGTCACCTGGCCACCCACCTGCGCCAGGGAGTCTCCCAACCGCCCCGTGAACGTGCCGCTGCCGGTCGGCGTCACGGTGTATACGCCGGTGATCGACGTGCCGCTCACCACCGTGGGGCCCGAGATCGTCACCACGTTCGACGCCGGGTTGATCACGAAGCCGCCCGTCGAGTCGATCGGGTTGGTGATCGCGAAGCCCTGCAGGTTCAGGGTCGAGCCGTTGGAGAGCGTCACCGTGCCCGAACCCAGGGAGTTGGCACTGCCGATCGCCAGCGTGCCGCCGGTGATCAGTGTCCCGCCCGAATAGACGTCGTTGCCCCGCATCGTCAGCAGGCCCGCGCCCGACTTCGTCAGGCCGTAGGCGCCCCCCGTGATCGCCGAGTGCAGCAGGAGGCTCGAGCCCGGCGCCACCGACACCTGCACGTTGGAGCCGAGCTGAAACTCCGTGTGGATCTGGTGGAAGCCGGCCAGCACGTCGAGCGTGCCGGCGCTCGTGCCACTGCCGGCCAGGATAATCCGCCCCGTGCCTCCCGTGCCGACGTCCAGATCGTAGGAGCCCGCGGCGTTGTTGAATGTGATCGCCTTCAGGCTCGGGTTGGCCCCGTTGAGGAGCACGACGGCCGTCCCGCCCGTGAGCGTCGTCCCGAAGTTCGCCGTGTCGGTTCGCGTGAATGCCGTGTCCAGACCGGGCGAGCCCTGATTCGTCCCCCAGTTCAGGCCGAAGGCGCGAGCCCCCGTGCCCGTGAGCGTCCCCCACGAGTGCGTGCCGCTCGTCGTTGGCACCCACGTGGAGGTGCCGGTGTACACCTGGGCCGAGAGCAGCACGTTCGCGGTGCCCACGCTCGTAGACGCTCCAGACAGTGACGAGGCATCGGAGAAGCGGTACGTGACCGACTGCGTGTAGGTGCCGGTCGTCTGCCCCGCCGCGAACGTGCCCGTGATGAAGCCGCTGGCGCCCGGGGCGATGCCGCCGAGGTCCGACATGCCGAACGCCCCGCTCGCGGTCCCGGTGCCGTTCATGGCCACGCGGAATCCCGCGGCATTGCCGGCGGCGATCGATCCGGTGGCCACGGCGGCGTAGCCCACGTGCAGCGGCAGGATCGCGATCGTGCCGCTGGTGAGCGTCGGGGAGGCGTGATCGTACACGCTCACCGTCACCGACCCGGTGCCGGTAGAGAGCACGGCATTCGGGCTGGTGACCGTGAACTGGCCGGTCTGGGTACCCGTCGTGTTCGATGTGAACGAGAACCCGCTCACCGCTCCGCTCGTGGCCTGCGGTGCGAGGTCGATCGTCCCGGTGTTGACCGTCCCGAAGACGTTCGTCCCGGTCGACGCGGATGAGAGCGTGAGGTTCGCACCACCGGTGGGCGTGGTGTTGGTCACGGTGAACGTGAAGGCCGCGGTGCCACCCGAGATGATCGCGTTGGTTCCCACCACCGTTGTCGCGATCGTGCCGAACTGGGCCTTCCGCTGCAGGAAGATCGAGGCGTTGGTGGTCCCGCCGTTCTGCAGCGTGTAGTTGGTGCCGTTCACGCCACTCGATCCGTAGGTGCCCGAGAGGGTGCCACCATAGGTGAGCACGTCGTACCGCCCCGCCGTCCCGGTGTTGACGTTCGTGAACGCCAGCACGTTCGATCCGGAGCCGAACGCCACGTTGCCGGTGGTCGTGAGAATGCCGGCACTCCCCGACGTCAGGGTGACGGCGAGTGTCGCCGTGCCCGAGTTGCCCGTCGCAAACGCGGCCACCGTGTCGCGCAGGGTGCCGAGTGCGAGCCCCGCGTTGGTCACGCTCATGGTGGTGGTGTCGGGCAGGACGTTCGGCCGCCCGAGCGCGAGCTGACCGTCGGTCACGCTCGTGGGCCCGGTGAACGTGCTCGTCCCCGAGAACGTGAACGTGCCGCTGCCGACCTTCACGAGGCCGCCGGTGCCGGTGATCGCCCCTGAAAACGTGGTGCTCGAGCCGCTGCCGCCCGTCGTCAGCGTGCCGCCGCCAAGGAGGATCGTGCCTCCCGCGCCCGCGAGCGATCCAAACGTCTCGCTGCCCGCGAACGCGATTCCCGTGAACGTCGTGAGCGACACGTTCGGCGCCGCGGTGAAGCGGCCGGGGGCGGTCAACGTCAACGTGCCGGAAGCCACCGTGAGGGTGCCCGCCGCGGAGGAGCCGCCGAGCGACGCGGCACCCGTCGTGCGGAGCGGGCCGGTGCCGAGGTTCGCATTCGCCGTTCCACTGCTGATCGTGTAGGTCCCCGTCGTCGTCAGCGTGCCGCTGCCGGCGAGCGTGCCGCCGTTCTGCGTGCCCGAGACGATCGTCGGCGAGAACGCGCCGATGTCGAACGTCCCCGTCAAGATCGTCACGGTGGTCGATCCGGAGATGGCGTTGGAACTCCCAAGGAGGAGGCGGCCACCGTTCACGTTCGTTCGGCCCCCGTACGAGTTGCTGCCGGAGAGGGTCATCGTTCCCGCGCCCGCCTTTACGAATCCGCCGGGGCCGCTGATGCTGCCCGCGTACACCGTCGTCGCGCCGAGGCCGCCGGCCGTGAGCGTGCCGCTGCCGACGGCCACGTTCACGCCGCCCGCCAGCGAGTTGAACGACTCGTTGCCGGCAAGGGTGATCACCGCGCCCGCTGAACCCGTGACGTTCGGCTGCACCACGAGTCGGCCCGCGGAGCCGAGCGTGAGCGTGCCCGAGGCGACGTCGACCGTGCCCGCGGACGACACTCCCAGCAGTGACGTGTTGGCGGTGACGCTCACTGTTCCGGCGCCGAGATTGCTCGCCACCGTGCCACCGCCGAACGCGTAGGTCGCCGCGGTGAGCGTGCTGGTGCCGACGAGGCTTCCGCTGGTGATCGAGAACGTGCCGATCGAGTCGTTGAACGTGCGGACATCGAACACGCCCCCCGCCACCACCATCGCCGCCGAGCCCGACAGGGTGTTCGACGTGGCCGACGCCAGCGTGCCCTGGTTCACGTTCACGGTCCCGCCGAACGTCGTTGCCCCCGACAGGGCCAGCGTGCCGGTGCCCGTCTTCGTGAGGGTGCCCGAGCCGCTGATGCCGCCGGCGAACGTCCCGCTCGTGGCCGTGTTCACCGTCAGCGTGTTGCCGCCGAGCGCGATGCCGCCGCCCGTGCCCGTGAGCCCCGCGAGCGTCGTCGGCGCGCCGAGGGCCACGGTGCCCCCGATCATCGTGATGCTCGTCACGCTGCTGCCGAGCGCCGCCGCATCGGCGAGTGTGAGCGTTCCGGCCGCGACGTTCATCACCGTGCCGTCGGAGATGCTCCCCGCGGCGCCCCGGAGCGTGAGGCCGCCCGAGCCCGATTTCGTGAGCGTCCGTGCGACGCCGCCGTCGGAGAGGCCGCCGAGCGTCAGCAGCGCGCCGGAGCCGGTGGTGAAGCTGGCGTTCCCCGAGAGCGTGGTGGCGCCGAACGCGATGCCGGCCGTGCCGCTCGTGACGGCGGCGCCGCGGCCGATCGTCAGCACGGAGGAGCCGATCGAGAGCGTCCCGAGCGTGTGCGTGATGCCCGCCGTGCCGGTCGCCAGGTTGGAGAGGATCGTCGCGTCGGCCGTCACGCCGGTGGCGTAGGCGACGTCACCACCCGCGGTGGCGATGTCGAGCGTGCCGCCTGCGAGGGTGAGCGAGCCCGTGCCGAGCGCCGACGTGCTGCTGATCACGACCGTGCCCGACGAGAGAATGAAGCCCCCCGAGAACCTGTTCGTGCCGGAAAGCTGCAGCGTGCCGGTGCCCGTCTTGGTCAGGCCGAAGCCAAGACTTGCCTCATCGATGGCGCCAGCGACGATCACCCTGCCCGAGCCGTTGATCGCCCAGTTGCCCCCGGCACCGAGGGTGACGGCCGAGGCGATCGACTGGGTGCCGCTCGAGAGGTCCTGCCGCGAGAGCGACCCCGACGTGATCTGCAAGGTGTCGTTGAGCAACCGGAACGACGTGCCGGTCGCGATCGTGAGGCTGTTGACCGTGCGGGCTCCACCGAGGTCGATGGAGGTGCCGCTGGTGAAGCCACTGCCGAACACGACGTCGTCGGCGGCCGCCGGCAGGCCACTGGTCCAGTTGGCGGTGCGGTCCCAGTTGGAGACGGTGCTGGCGCCCGTCCAAGTGACCACGGCCGCCGCCGCGTCGCGGCCCACGGCGAGAAAGACGAGCGTGGCGGTAAGGATTGCGATACGACAACGGCGAGGCATTGAGGATTCCGAAGGAGGGGCGCCCTTGTGGCAAGGGCGCGAGGTCGGGGGGATGATCGGCGGTGATTCAGGCACGTGCGCTGTGCCCTCGACGTCGCGCAGCATGCGCCGCGGATGCACGAGCGAGGGGGCCTGACCGTCAGCCGCTGGTGGGTGCGAAGCACCGCCTGACCGCGCTCTGACAACGCTCCGACCGCGCTGGAGAAACACGACGGACCGAACAACGGATCCGTCAGTTTGCTCGACTGCCCCACGTGCGTGCGGGATTTCGCTCCGGCCAGAGGCCGACGAAACGCTTCCGCGACGTCATCTGAACGATGTGAGGAGCGGCCCTTTCATTCAACGCGCCGTCCGCGAGACGGAGACACCATCCACGTCCAGACGACAGCCGCATATATAAGTCACCTCATACGTGCCCGACCAGTATCCGGTTGGTTACAACGTCAAAAGCATTTCGCTTCGCGGCTTCGTTCGGTGGCCGCCCGAGAAGCGATTGTTAAGCAATTATTTTGGCGTCTCTCGCCCCCTAGGCGCAGTCCAAGTCCACGTTTATGTTTCTCGTCCCCGCGGGGTGAGTTCCCCCTCGATCAGTTTCTTCCCTCGTTCTGCTTGTCTTGGAGATCCTCAATGAAGAAGTCGTCCCTCGGTCTGGTTCGCCGTCTTTGGAACGCAGTGCCATCCCACCGCAAATCCGGTCGCCGTTGTCGTGCGGCGACGCGCACCCACCTGCGCATTGACGGGCTCGAGGGGCGCTCCATGCTGGCGGTGTGGACCGGGGCCGTCGACATGGATTGGAACACTGCCGGCAACTGGGACACCAAGGACGTGCCGAACACGGCCGGAGAGTCGGCTGTTTTCAACGGCGCCAAAGAGGGCACCATCAGTCTGCGGACCGGGATCATGCTCGGTACGGTGACGGTTAACTCGGGGTCGTACACGTTCGCACCCTCGACCGGCTCCGGCGGGATCACGGCCGCGTCGCTGGCCAAGGGCGGGAGCGGCACACTGACCGTCCAAGGGGCAGCCCTCGGGAACATCTACACGCTTGGTGCCGTCACCGTGACGGCCGGCACGCTCGCATTCGATAATCTGAAAACCCTGTCCTTCGGCAGCCTGACCAACGACGGCACCGTGCGGTTCAACACCGTGAACAACGACATCATCGTCAGCGCCCCGGTCAGCGGCGCCGGGCAGGTTTTCAAGTCGGGGGCTAAGAAACTCTCGTACAACGCCAGTGCGAGTCCGGGGGGCTCGCCGAACACCTACACCGGCCGGACCACGGTCGAGGCCGGAACTCTGTCCCTCAACAAGACTCCCAGCGACGCAGGCGGCGCTCTCAAGGGTGACGTGCTCGTGAAGTCCGGAGCGACGCTGGAGCAGTTCGGCAGTGGCCAGGTCGCGGCCACGTCGGCGCTCGGCGGGACGGGCACGATCACGGGGCCCGTGGCCGGTCTGACGAATCTCATCACCTCGGCCATCATCAACCCCGGCGACTCGACCGGTGCCGCCGGCACCCTGACTTTCGCGAAGGTGCCGACCCTCGCCAGCGGCGCCCGCATCACCATCGACCTCGCGATGGCCGGTGCCGCTCCGGTGGTCGATCAGGTGCGGGTGAACGCGGGGAACCTCGCCCTGGGCGGCGCGACCGTCGATCTCGTGGTCGCCCCCGAATTCAAGGCGAGCAAGGGCCAAGTGTTCACGATCATCGACAATGCCGGCTCGGGCAAGACCAGCGGCTCGCCTGCCGGCACCCTGAACGGCGTGGCCATCAGCTTCGGCGATGGCGCGATCATCACCACGGACGCTGGCCAGAGACTCCGCATTCAGTACGTCGGGAACGACGTGCAGCTGGTCTACCTCAACTCGGCCCCGTCAGCTACCAACGACTCGTACACCACCGCCGAGGACACGTCGCTCGTCATCGCTGCGCCGGGCGTGCTCTCCAACGACGGCGATCGGGATGGGGACGCCATGAAAGTCGCAACCGTCAACGGGGTGACGGTGCCGGGCGACAACACGCCCGTGACCGTCGCGACGGCCCACGGCTCGGTCTCGATCAAGGCCGACGGCTCGTTCGTCTTCACGCCGACCCTCAACTACAACGGCAGCGAGGCACTGGAGTTCACCTATGTCAACAGCGACGGGGCCATGACGAGCAATGCCGCCCGGGTGCTGATCACGGTCACACCGGTCAATGATGCGCCGACGACGCCCGCCGACATGAACGCTGCCTCGAACGTGATCGCCGAGGCTGTTTTCAGCGGCACCCAGGTCGGCATCACGGCGAGGTCAGTCGATGTGGAGAGCTCCACGCTGACGTACAGCTTGCTCGACAATGCCGGCGGTCGGTTCGCGATCGACCCGGTCACGGGCGTGGTGGTGGTCGCCAACGCGGCCCTGATCAACTACGAAGATGCCGCAACGCACACGATCACGGTGCAGGTGAGCGATGGCGATGGCGGGTTCGCGCAGGCCGACTTTTCGATCGCGGTTGCCAACGTGGCGCCGACTGCGCCGGTGGATCAGGATTCGATCGCCAACTCTGTCCTGGAAGGTGCCGCCAGCGGCACCTCGGCGGGCATCGCGGTCTTGTCAGCGGATCCGAACGGGATCCGCGGCGGAGCGGGCGTCATCTACTCGCTCACGAATGACGCTGGCGGTCGGTTCACGATCGACTCATCGACGGGCGTGGTGACCGTCGCAGACAGTCGCTTTCTCGATGGCCCGGCGAGCCACGTCGTCACCGTCCAAGCGAGCGACGGCGCCGGCGGCGTCAGTGCCGCCAACTTCACGATCTCGGTCGTGAACGCGGTCCCGACCGCCACCGCCGACAGTTTCGCCGTCGGCCTCGACAGTTCCTTCTCTGGCAACGTCTTGGTCAACGACACCGATCCGGCGGGCGCTCTCGACCCGTTGAAGGTCACCTCCGTGACGGTGAATGGCACGACGTACGCCGTCCCGGCCACCGGCACGCGGACGCTCGTGACCGGCCGCGGCACGCTGGTGATCGCGGCCACCGGCGCGTTCACATACACCCCCGGAATCGGCACGACCGCGTCGGGTGACGCGTTCTCCTACACCATCGACGACGGCGACGGTGGCGTCGCCACGGGCTCCGTCGCGGCGACGATCAACGGGATCGCCTCGCTCCCGGCCGGGGTGTCGCGTCTGGGCGGAGTCCTCTATCTCGTCGGACGTGAGGTTCAGGACGTGATCACCACGTTCGGGGGCAAACTCGTGATCAATGGTGGGGCGGTGAGCCTCGCCGGGGTCGGCGAGATCCGGATGTGGACCCTGGGCGGGAACGACCTGGTGGACCTGAGTGGGGTCGCGATCAGGTCTTTCGTGGACGGCGGCGATGGCATGGACCAGATTACCGGATCCCAGGCAGACGACGTGCTCCTTGGCGGCGCCGGGGCCGACGCCGTCCGCGGCGGGCTGGGCAACGACATCGTCGTCGGAGGACTGGGGACCGACAACCTGTTCGGCGACGTCGGCAATGACATCCTCGTGGCGGGCGACTTCGGCACGAACATTTCGCTCGCCGGCCTGAGGCAGACAGTGGCGGACTGGATGGTCGACAAGACGGTCGATGACGCGAGCGAGAATGACCTGATCCGTGAGTCGTTGGATACCACCATCGACGTACTGACGGGCGGTAGCGGTGCGGACTGGTTCGTCATCAGCAGCACCGACTGGGTCGGGGACTCGAGCGTTTCCGATGGTGACGTCGTCTGGCGGCTCATCGCCTGATCCGAGACGTGCCGGCCCACTGAGTGTCGTCATTCGCACCGGGGCGGGATGCATGCAGGGCGTCCCGCCCCGGTCGCTTTATGATGGTTGGCATCGCGAGTGGCCCGGACGATCGGCGTGGGCACGATTCGGTCGCGCTGCCCCGCGGCGCGGTAGACTTGAGAGCCTCGGGCGTCTCCCGCGCGGTCGTAAATTTTCGACACCCCACTGGCGGATCCCTACGACATGAAGGATAGGCCGGTCAACGGCACTTCCGCAACCGTTTTCCGGTCGGTGAGTCGCGATCGGGCCCTGGCTGTCCGCTGACAGGTGCGTGCCGGGCCGGTCGTCGCGGGCATTCCCAGGCCACGGTACGCTCCGGAAGCGAGGGTTTTTCAAGCTCAACGCGGTCCTTCTCCGTATCCGGGTATCAGCCGGTTGGCGACGCCTGCCTCACAGCGAGTGGATGTCGATTGCAGGCAGCTCGTCGGGCGACACCTGAACCGCTTCGCGATCGTCATGCATCTGCACGCCTCAGTTTGTGATTCGGCGCAAACACCCCGGATGCGAGCGATCCGGCCGTCCGGGCCGCGGCTCACGGATAATCGCTCGAGCGCGAAGGGTGGC
>JBAXOU010000111.1:0-10764 GCA_037133115.1 Planctomycetota bacterium
GAGCGAATCGCTCCACCCACTGGAGCGAATCGCTCCACCCACTGGAGCGAATCGCCCCAGTAACAGAAGGGTTACTCAAGCCCGCGGATCAAGTCCCGCCGTGCTGGAGGCGATGGTCGTCAACCGTGGAAAACCCCGGCGTTTTCCCTGGTCGATCACGGGGATCACGAGGCCGCGGGGGCGTTTTCCCGGCCACCTAGCCGTGGCACGGGCGGAACTCGGGGGGTGGCGACCTGTGGGTGGCGAGCCACGCCCGCGCGGTCGGCCTGGTTCGGCTGGTCGACCTGCCGACGCAGTCGCTCGAGCTTCGCGTTCCACTCCTTCTCCGAGATTCGCCTGCTCGCCGCGTTCGACGAGTTCGATCTCCTGCACGGTCCGCCAGACGCCGCGGTAGCGGACAAACCCTCGCAGTCAGTTCTGGAAGGCCCACAACAGCGGGCTGTTCATGTCGTGGTACCTGCCTGTCCTGCTCCTCGTGGTCTTCCGACCCAACCTCGAGAACCGCGTAGCGATGCTCGTGCTGTCGGCCGCCCAGGTGGGGCGGTGCTTCACCGACTCAGCGCGTGGCTCACGTCTGGCGGTAGAGTCGCCGTGAGTTCCGGGTGGGCCTCGATCAGCCGGGCGATGTCGCCGAGGTCCTTGATCGCCTTGCTCGGCCGCCGCTCAGGAGTTCGCCAGGCCTTGATCTTCCCGGCCAGCGTGTCTTCGAGCGATGCCACGCGCAACAGGATCCCATGGACATCCGCGGGGACGGCCCGTGACGTGAAGTCGCGGTAAAAGTCTTCCGTGCTCAACTGGAGGCTGACTTGCGAGCGGCCGCGGAAGTTCACCGACCACTCGTGACGATCAGCCGTGAAGCCGACGGCTTCGAGCGCCGTCACGGCTCGGTCGATCTCATCGATGGCGACGACAAAATCAACGTCGCGGGTCACCATCGGCTCGGCGGCCCAATAGTTCACCGCGATGCCGCCGATAGAGCACCACCGCAGTTCAGCGCGTTCGAGCGCATCGACCATCCGCATTACATCGTCGGCGCCGCCCGCTGTTTGCCAGTCGTAGAACTGTCGCCCTGTCATACCGACGAGTTTAGCTGGAACCGGAACCCCGGGCGCCAGGTCGACCTTCTCCGAAGTGCTGGTCGTGGCGTCGAGCCGCCAGGAGAGATCAGTGAAGGGCTTCATGCATCGGCCTCGGCCGCGAGGTCGGTGGTGGGCGGGTCGTCGTCGGCTGCGTTCGCCACCGCGTCGTCGGGGGGCGCCTCGCCGGCGAACCGCGTGGGGAGCACCGAGGCATCGAGGCTGCGGGTCTCCCGAAGATACCGCGCCAGGGAGTCGCTGAACCCATGGGTGACCAGCACACGGCGGGCCCCGGTGGCGTCGATGGCCGCGAGCAGGCCGGGGAAGTCGGCATGGTCGGAGACGGCAAACCCCTTGTCGAAGCCGCGCCGCCGCCGGACGCCGCGGAGGGTCATCCAACCGGAGGCCATCGCCACGCTCGACTCGCCGAACAGGTTCAACCACGAGCTGCCAAGCACGCTTGGCGGCGCGATCACGAGCGCCCGGCCGTTGCCCACGCGGCGGGCCCGCGGCGGCACGCGGTCGATCGGCGGCAGCCGTACGCCGCTGGCCCGGTAGGCCTCGACGAGTTTCATCACCGCGCCGTGGCCCACGATCGGGCCGATCGTGGGATCGACCATCGCGGCCAGCCGCTGCGCCTTGCCGAGCGCGTAGGCGAGGATCACGCTCGTGCGACCGGCATCGCGGTTGGCCCGCCACCAGGCGTTGATCTCCGCCGCGATCTCCTCCGGGCTCTGCCAGCGGTAGACCGGCAGGCCAAACGTGGATTCCGTCACGAACACGTCGCACGGCACGTGCTCGAACGACGCGCAGGTCGGGTCGTGGTGGAGTTTGTAGTCGCCAGTCACGACCCAGGTGGTGCCGCCGTGCTCGATCCGCACCTGGGCCGAGCCGAGCAGGTGGCCCGCCGGGTGGAGCGACACCTTCACCCCATTGATCGACACGCTCTCGCCGCGGCGGAGCGTGTCGATCGGGGCGCCGCCGCCGATCCGCGTGCGGAGCACGAGCTTGCCCTCGGCGGCGCAGAGATACCGCTCAGAGCCGGCGCGGGCGTGGTCGGCATGGGCGTGGGTGATGACCGCCCGCGGCACCCTTCGCCACGGATCGACGTAAAAGTCGCCCCGCTCGCAGTAGAGTCCTGAGTCAGTGACTTCCAGCAGATCCCGCACGACAATCCCGCTCGAGGCCATTCGGGGTCGGCCCGTCCGGCCTCGGCCGAACGTGGAAGCCGGTGGGCATGGCAGCCTGCCGCAGGCCTCACCCGCGACCGGTGATCCTACTCCCGAGCACTGGCGGCACGAAAGTGAGGAGCGCATGCACCGATCCGGCTCCAAGGATGGCGTCGATTCACCAAAGATAGTCCGCTCGCCGCATGACTCGACAGCGACGATGCCGCGGTAATGCCCGTATCACGCTCGGCCCGGACGTGGTCGTATCTCCGGCCACCGAGAGGGCTGGCTACCGATAGGCCTGGCTGCCGACGGCGGGGAAGCGGTAGCCGCCGAATCCGAGCGGCGCGTAGGTGGGCCAGTCGCCCGCGACGACGCCCGGCGGCGTGCCGTACATCTGCGAGGTGGGGGTTCGCGGGTTCGTCGGTGGCACGAAGTATTTGGGTCGCGTGCCATGGCCGGTCACGTAGGGCGAGGCACCGGGGGCGTAGGGGGCCTGGTTCTGCGGCGTGCCCAGCGACATCTGCGAGCGGGGACCGCTGAACCACCGCCGGCCCGCGGCGTTGGCGGGCGACACGATTGCAACCGCGGCGACGGCCACGAGGACGATGATCAGCGAGTGACGACGCACGGCAGGCATCCGGGAGGAGAACGGCACCTTGGAGAGTATCGGTTTCCGAGGCCGCGTGCCTTGGCGGGGTTGGCGGTGGCGCGACGGGCAGCGATCGCGCGGGTTGTAGCGTCGCGTCGTAGCACAAGTGTGCCCCCGAAGTAGCACAGGTTTTCAACCTGTGTTCCGCCGCCAGTAGCACAGGTTTTTAACCTGTGTGCCCCGCCGCGAGGGGCTGCCCGAGCCCGTCGCCGGACGCTCGCTGCGGGCATCCTGCCCTTCGCTCGCTCGATGCTGACTTCGCTCCGCCATCCATGGCTCCGCTCGTCAGCAACGCCGGCTCTCGGGCACGGGCAGCCCCTCGCTGATCCCGTGTTGTGAAAGCCGACCGGCCGTGAGGCCGCGGGCTGCCGTCATGAACGGAAGCGAGGGGATTGGTCTGGCAAGACGAGCGGCCTGGCGACAGGGCGGTCCCCGCCGCTCACGCCGTTGGGCTTGCGAGACGAGCGTCGGCCGCCGGCTCGGCCCAGCGGACGTCCACCTTCATCCCGAAGACCTTCTCGAAGAGGTCGGTTCGCCGTTCGGCGCCCCAGATGTCCACCTGCGGCTCTTGGTCCGACACCACTTCCAGGAGCGCGCGGCCGTGGTCCACCGACGCGCGCACGTCGCGGACCTGCTGCGAGCGGCTGCGGTCGAGCCCGCCGGCGATCCGGAGGATGGCGGCGAGCCGCTGCACCCTTTGCTGATCGTTGGCCGCCAACCGCGAGAGGTTTTCGTGCTTCCTCTTCGGCAGGGCCCCACGGTGGTAGCGGGCCACGTTGGCGATCAGTTCCAGGTCGTGCGGCCGCAGGCCGGGCAGGCGGCTGTTGCGGATCAGGTGGTAGCTGTGCTTGTGGTGCTGGTCGTAGTTGATCACGTAGCCCACATCCTGGAGCCGCGCGGCGCATTCCAGCAGCAGCCGGTCGCCCACCGGCAGGTCGAGCGGCGCTGCGAGCTGCTCGAAGATCCGGCCTGCGAGCGCCGCCACGGTGCGGCCGTGCTCGACCTCGCCGGAGCAGGCGGCGGCAAGCCGTTCGATCGCCGCGTCGCGGAAGGCAGGGTCGTCGCCGCCGCTGCCGACCACCGCCTCCTCGATCATCTCTCGCAGCAGGCCATCGCGGACGCCCCTGGTGTGGATGGCGAGCGTGTTGACGTGGAACCGCTTGAGCAGCGCGTCGATGATCGAGAGGCCCGCCACGATGATGTCGGCGCGGTCGGGGGTCATGCCCGGCATGCCGCGCCGCGCCCGCAGCGGCATTTTCCGCAGCCGGTCGAGGAGGTGGCGGACCTCGGCGTGCGACACCGTGTAGCCGGCAACGGGGACGTTCGAATCTCGCTTCGTCGCCATCACGAGTTCGGCGAGCGTGGTGAACGTGCCGCCGCAGCCGACCAGCAGGTGGGGGGCGAACAGCGGCTTGGTGGTCTGCTTCTTGAGCACCGCGGCGATCTCGTCGTCGAGTCGCTCGAGGCCCCGGGCTGCTTCGGGGGAGTCGCAGCAATCGCCCAGGGCAAACTGCTCGGTGAGCCGCACGGCGCCCAGCGGCGTCGAGAAGATCGACTCGATGAGGTTGCCCGTGGCGAACACGATCTCAGTGCTGCCGCCACCGATGTCGGCGACGATCGTGTTGCGGCCCGAGAGATCGAAGGCGTGCTGCACGCTCGTGAAGGCGAGCCGCGCCTCACGCTCGCCCGAGATCACCTCGACCTCCAGGCCCACCTCCTCGCGGACACGGCGGCAGAATTCCGGGCCATTCCTCGCTTCGCGGACGGCGCAGGTGGCGATCGTCCGCAGTCGCGTCACCTGGTAGCCGGTGGCGATCTCCTTGAAGGTGCGGAGGGCGGCGACCGTGCGGTCCATCGACTCGTCGTCGAGCCGGCCCTCGACCGAGGCGCTGCGGCCGAGTCGGGTCGGCTCCCGTTCCTCGTCGAGGATGCGGTAGGTGCCGCCGCGGAGGGCCTCCGCGACCAGCAGCCGAATCGAGTTGGAGCCGATATCGATCGCCCCCAGCCGGCAGGCCAAGTCGGCCGAGAGGTAGATCTGTCGTTCGTCGGTGATGGGCGGTGCGTCGGGCACGAGTCCGCAGCCTCGGGGAGTCGAGTCCAATCATACCGTGATCGCGGTACACTATCGTCTCGCGTTCTTTCTGCCGAGCCGCTCCGGTCATCCCTGCCGCCGTGCCGTCCATCGCCGAACTGATCGTCTTCCCGCAGGCTGCGGGGGCGTGCGCGCCGTGTGCCGTGGCCGTCGGAAACTTTGACGGCGTGCACCTCGGCCATGCGGCGATCGTCCACCGGCTCCGCGAGGCGGCGGACCGGCATGGTGTTCCGGCCGTGGTGCTGACGTTCGATCCGCACCCCGCCAGCATCCTGCGGCCCGAACAGGCTCCGCTGCCGCTCACCACTCCGGCGCGGCGGGCTGACCTCCTTCTGGCCCTGGGCGTCGATGCGGTCTGCGTGCAGCCGGCCGACGCGGCGCTGATGGCCCTCGAGGCCGAGGCGTTCTACGAGGGGATCCTGCGCGGGCGGTTCGCTGCCCGGGCGGTGGTGGAGGGCCAGGACTTCCGGTTCGGGGCCCGGCGGCGGGGTGATGTGTCGCTGCTCGCCTCGCTCTGCGGGCGGGATGGTGTGGAACTCGACGTGGTGTCACCGGTCGTCGTCGATGGCGAGCCGGTGTCGAGTTCGCGGATCAGGGGGCTCGTGGCTGCGGGTGGCCTTGGCGCGGCGCGGCAGCTGATGACGTCGCCTTATCGACTCTCGGGCGAAGTCGTGGTGGGGGCCCGCCGCGGTGCCACGATCGGCTTTCCCACCGCCAACCTCGCAAGGATCGCCACGCTCCTGCCGGCCCTCGGCGTCTATGCCGCGGTCGCCCACCTCGACGGCGCCGCGATTCCGGCCGCCGTGCACGTCGGCCCCAACGTCACCTTCGGCGAGACGAGCGTTTCGGTCGAGGCCCACCTGATCGGCTTCACGGGTGACCTCTACGGTAGGGTTCTCGACGTTGACTTCCTCGACCGCGTGCGTGACACTCGTCGCTTCGCGTCGGTCGATGACCTCAAGGCCCAGTTGGCCGACGATGTGGCGGTCGCCGGACGGATCGTCGCCGCTGCCTCCTCTTCTCCCGGAACGACATGATGCGACTCGACTGGTCGGCGCTCCTCGAGGTTCTCCGTGGCTGCTCGAAGGTGGTGCTCACGAGCCACGTGCGGCCCGACTGCGACGCCCTCGGCAGCGAACTCGGCATGGCCGGGATCCTGGAGGCGATCGGCAAGGACGTGCGGATCGTCAACGCTCAGGCGACCCCTGCCAACCTGAAATGGATCGACCCGCGGGGGAAGATCGAGTCGCTCGCGGAGAAGGTGCGGCCGGCCGACCTCGCCGACCGTGATCTCTTCATCGTGCTCGACACCAGCGCCTGGGCCCAGCTCGGAGCGATGGGCGACGTCGCCAAGTCGATGCGTGACCGCGTGCTCGTCGTCGATCATCACGTCAGCGAAGACGACCTCTCCGACCGGTGGTTCAAGGACACGGCGGCCGAGGCGACCGCCCGGATCGTCTACGAGATCGGCCTGCGGCTCCGCGTGCCGCTCACCGAGTCGATCGCCACGCCGCTCTACGCCGGCCTCTCCACCGACACCGGCGGCTTCCGGTTTCCAAGCGTGAGTGGCGAGTCGTTTCGGATCGCGGGCCGGCTCGTCGATGCCGGGGCGAATCCAACGGCCATCTACCGCGAACTCTTCGAGCAGGATTCGCTCGCACGGCTCCACCTCGTGGGGCGGACGATCGCCGGCGCCGTCACTTCGCACGACGGCAAGGTGATCATCTCCACCGTGCGGCAGCACGACATCAAGGAGGTGAAGGCGCAGCCCGCCGACACCGAGGACCTCGTCAACCTCACGCTGGCCGTGAAGGGCACCGAGGTGGCCGCGATCCTGATCGAGCAGCCGGACGGTCGGATCAAGGTGAGCTTCCGCAGCCGCGGCCGGCTTGACTGCAACGCGCTCGCCGCCCGATTCGGCGGTGGCGGCCACAAGGCGGCGGCCGGCACGATCATCGACGGTCCATTCGATGCCGCGCACGAGCGCGTGGTGGCCGCGGTCGACGAAGCCTGGCTCGCACAGCAGGCGGCGGTCGCCTGAGCGGTTGACGATCGCGTTGGAGCAGTCATTCCATGGCACGACCGGACGGGAACGATCGTTCGGCTTCGGCCAGGCCCGATGACGGACGCCGTGACTTTCTGACGAAGGTGGTCGCCGTCGCGTGCGGCGGTCTGGCGACGCTCCCGCCGGTGGTCGCGGGGCTGTGGGCGTTTCTCGATCCGCTTGGCCGGACTCGCGGAGCGGCGTCGTTCCTCTCCGTGGCCGACCTCGCCGCGATTCCCGACGACGGTCTGCCGCGGCAGTTTCCGGTGATCGCCGACCGGGTCGATGCCTGGACGGGGTTCGCTGCCGAGCCGGTCGGTGCCGTCTACCTCAGCCGTGAGAAGGGTTCCCGCGAGGTGCGGGCGCTCTCCGCCACCTGCCCGCATGCCGGCTGCTTCATCGACCTCGAGAAGGCGACGCAGTGCTTCCGCTGCCCGTGCCACAACAGCTCGTTCACGCTTGATGGCAGCATTGTCAATCCAAGCCCGAGCCCTCGCGCCATGGACGCACTGGAGTGCCGCGTGGGGGGCAACGGCCAGGTCGAAGTGAAGTGGCAGAAATACCGCGCGGGCGTCGCGGAGAAGGTGGTGCAGGGATGAGCCGACCCGCCGCCCGCGCCGTTTCAGGACCGCCGTCGGGGAAGAGCGTGTTTGGCCGGCTGGCCGACTTCCTCGACGATCGCACCGGGTACCGGGCGGTCGTCCACGAGGCCCTCTACGAACGAGTCCCCGGTGGTGCCCGCTGGCGATACGTCTGGGGCAGCACGCTCGTGTTCGCCTTCATGACCCAGGTGATCACGGGGCTCTTTCTCTGGGCCAACTACTCGCCCAGCGCCCAAACGGCTTGGGAGAGCGTCTACTTCATCCAGCATGAGGTGGCGGGCGGCTGGCTGCTTCGCGGCATCCACCACTTCATGGCGCAGGCGATGGTGGTGCTGCTCGCTCTGCATCTCCTTCAGGTGGTGATCGACGGCGCCTACAGGGCGCCCCGGGAGGTCAACTTCTGGCTCGGCCTGGTGCTGATGATGCTCGTGCTCGGCATGGCGCTGACGGGCTACCTGCTCCCCTGGGATCAGAAGGGCTACTGGGCCACGATCGTGGCCACGAACCTCGCGGGCATCGTGCCGTTCGTTGGCCCGTCGCTCCAGCAACTCGTGATCGGCGGCCCGGAGTATGGCCATCACACGCTCACGCGGTTCTTCGCGCTGCACGCCGGATTCCTGCCGGCCACGCTCGTGATATTTCTCGTGGTGCACCTGGCGCTCTTTCGCAAGCACGGCCTGCACGCGAAGCGGCCGATCACAAAACCCGACGCGATGTTCTGGCCCGACCAGGTGCTCAAGGACGCCGTGGCGATGCTCGCCGTGATGGCCGTGATCCTCGGTGTGATCCTCATGCCGGCCCTGCGGGCGATGCTCGCCGGCGAGGTGGTGCATCCGGGGCACCTCGGGGCCGAACTGGGCGCTCCGGCCGATCCCTCGCTCCCCTACGCCGCCGCGCGGCCCGAGTGGTATTTCCTGTTCCTCTTTCAGTTCCTGAAGGTGTTCGAGGGCTGGGGGGCGACGGGCGAGTTCTTCGGGGCGATCGTCGTGCCCGGCCTGATCATGACCGTCATGGCCCTGATGCCGATCGTGGGCAACTGGCGTCTCGGCCACCGGTTCAACGTGGCCTTCACGCTGGCGATCTTCGCCGGAGTCGGGCTGCTCACGGCGATGGCTCTCAACGAAGATTACTCCGCCCTCTGGGTGAACCGTGCGTCGCTCGCCGAAGCCGAGAAACTCCACGAGCAGACCGGGGGAGACGCCGCGAAGCTCACGGCGGCGCTCGGTGGTGACCGCACGAAGACAGCCGCGATCGAGCGGCAGTGGAAGACGCTCGAGAAGGTGCGCCGCTCGCAGGCCTATCTCGACGCCGTGAAGCTGGCCGAGGCCGACGCCGCACGGGCGGTGGAACTCGCCGGCCGGCCGGAGCGGATTCCACCAGCCGGCATGCTCGAACTGGTTCGTCACGATCCGCTCTCGCAGGGGCCGCGGCTCTTCGCCCAGCACTGCGGGAGTTGCCACGCGCACGTCGACCCGCTTGCCGCCGACGCGGAGGCCGTGATCGCGAAGTCGTCGGCCGCCAATCTGTACGGCTTCGGCTCGGCCGACTGGATGCGGGGTCTGCTCGATGCCAATCAGGTGGCGGGGCCGGCGTACTTCGGCAACACGGCCCACAACGAGGGCGACATGGTGTCGTTCGTTCGTAACGACCTCGCCGATGAAGCCACCTGGCCGAAGGCCGACATTGATGCCGTGATCGCCGCGATGGCGGCGGAGGCCGGGCGGCCAGTGCCGCAGGAGATTGCAGGTCTCGTGGAGAAGGGCCGCGAACTGGTGGCTGCGAGCGACCGCTGCGGCGGCTGCCACGCCTTCCGCGGCAACGGCACCGATCTCGGAGCCGCGCCTGACCTCACCGGCTGGGGTGGCCGCGAGTGGCTCGTGGGGATCATCACCGATCCCACGCACGAGCGGTTCTACGGTGACACCAACGACCGGATGCCGAGCTTCGGCAAGGCGGCCGAGGGTGCGATCCCGCCGCTCGCCCGCGAGCAGATCGACCTCGTCGCCGACTGGCTCCGGGGCGAGTGGTACCGGCCTGCACAGCACTGAGCGAGGGCAGCATGCGACACCATCTGCCGCTCTGCGTGTCCGTGGTCCTGCTCACGACAGTGTCTGCATGGGCTGATGAGACGACTGGCCTGGTGCGGAAGGCGTCGCCCGCAGGTACCGCCTCGGTGGTGTTCGTCGGCGACGTGATGCTCGACAACGGCCCCGGGCATGCGATCGCCTCCGGCCGCGATCCGTTCGCCGCCTGCGCGGAACTGCTCCTCGACGCCGACTTCACGATCGGCAACCTGGAGTGCGTGCTCGGCCGCGCTGGAAAACTGGCGCACAAGGCCTACGTGTTTCGGGCCGCCGAAGACGCGCCGCGATTTCTCAAGCGCTCCTTCACCGCGGTGTCACTGGGCAACAACCACGCCTTCGACTTCGGTCCCGAGGGCCTCGTCGCGGCGCTCGACATCCTCGATCGCGAGAAGATCGGCCGGTTCGGCGCCGGCCGCACGCTCGCCGAGGCCCGTAGGCCGCTCGTGCTGGAGAAGGACGGCCTGCGGATCGCAATCCTGGCGGCGAACGGGTTTCGCGCCATGGAGTACGCCGCGACCGATGCAACCCCGGGCGTGGCGCCGCTCCGCGAGGCCGACCTGCTGGCCGACATCGCGGCCGCACGGAAGCAGGCCGACGTGGTCGTACCGTTCGTCCACTGGGGCGACGAACTCGTGGCCGGCCCGCTCGAGGCCGACCGGCTGTTCGCACGAAAGATGATCGACGCCGGCGCGGCGGCGGTGATCGGCGGGCATCCGCACGTGACGCAGACGGTGGACGTGCATCGTGGCGCCCCGATCGTCTACAGCCTCGGCAACTTCGTGTTTGATTACTACCCGTGCGACCCGCCGGAGTGGACGGGCTGGGTGGTGAAGCTGACCATCGCGAAGGACGAGCCCGTGGCCGTCGAGACCCGCGCCGTTGTGCTCGACACCGCCGGCCTGCCGCGGCCCGCCAAGGAGCGCAGGTTTTCAACCTGTGGGCTCCCGTAGCCGCAGGTTGGCAACCTGCGGTTTGCTGTAGCACAGGTTTTCAACCTGTGGGCTCCCGTAGCCGCAGGTTGGCAACCTGCGGATGGCACAGGTTG
>JBAXOU010000112.1:0-10744 GCA_037133115.1 Planctomycetota bacterium
GAACCCTCTGATTAAGAGTCAGATGCTCTGACCAATTGAGCTAACGGGGCTGAACCGCTTTTTTACCCACCACGCACCGCCCCGACAAGGGTCGGCCCCGCCGCCGCCGCGGCGCAGAGGCCACGGCCAGGACGCCGCGTTGCAGGGATTCGCGACCAACCGCTACATTCCGCGCTCGAAACCGGCCCCGCGGCACCGCCACGCGGCCGGACTCGCTTTTTGCAACTCGCTTCTGGAGACGACTCGATGGGTAGGTTCGACGGGATGAAGGGGCTCGTGCTCGGCGTGGCCAACGATCACTCGATCGCCTGGGCGATCGCCAAGATCATCATGGCCGAGGGCGGCCAGATCGGCTTCACCCACCTCCCCGATCGCCCAGACGACGAACGGCAGCGAAACCGCCGCCGCGTCGCCCTGCTCACCGACCCCGAACCCAAAGCCAAGTTCCTCGTGCCCATGGACGTGTCGAGCGACGACCAGATCGCCGCCGTCATGGACCGCGGCAAGCAGGAGTTTGGCACGATCGACTTTTTGCTCCACTCGATCGCCTACGCGCCCCTCGAGGATCTCAAGGGGGACACCACCAACTGCAGCCGCGAGGGCTTCCGCCTCGCCATGGAGACGAGCGCCTACAGCCTGCTCGCGGTCGGCCGGCTCTCCCGCAGCTTCCTCTCCAAAGACTCGTCGATCCTCACCCTCACCTACTTCGGCGGCGAGAAGGTGGTGCCCGGCTACAACATCATGGGGGTCTGCAAGGCGACCCTCGACATGTGCATGCGCTACATGGCCTTCGACCTCGGCCCCGCCGGCGTCCGCGTCAATGCGGTCAGTGCCGGCCCGCTGCGGACGCTCGCCGGCCGCGGCGCGGGCGTGGACGACATGCTCGGCCTCTATCAGCACATGTCGCCGATGGGCCGCAACATCACCCACGACGAGGTCGGCAAGGCCGGCGCCTGGCTGCTCTCCCGCGACTCGCAGGGGATCTCCGGCGAGATCCTCCATGTGGATGCGGGCTACAACGTGATGGGCTCGCCGGGCCGGCTTCTCGACCTCGTGCCCAAGCAGGCGCAGGAGTGAGCGCGGAGTGATCCAGGCGTGACCACGATCGCCGTCGCCGTGGTGCTGCGACACGGCCATGCGCTCGTGGGACGCCGCGCCGCCGATGCGATCGACGCGGCGGGCCTCGACGAGTTTCCCGGCGGCAAGGTCGAACCGGGCGAATCTCCGGCCAGCGCCGCCGCGCGGGAGTGCCTCGAGGAGGCCGGGGTTGCCGTGCGGATCGATGCCCTGCTCGATCGCGTGGCCAGCACCTCGGCCAGCGGATCGCTCGACATCCTCTTCTTCGCTGCCACACCGCTCGACGACCGCGAGGAACCGCTGGTCCCATTCGCCTGGGTGCCCGTGGCAGAACTCGCCTTGCTGCGGTTTCCGCTTGCAAATGCCCGCGTGCTCGCCCGGCTCGCTCAGGGCGGGTCGTAGCCGCCGGGATGCCACGGATGGCAGCGGCAGATCCGCGCGAGCCCCTTCACGGCGCCGCGGGCTGCCCCATACTTCTCCACCGCCTCGCGGAAGTACGTGCTGCACGTGGGTTGAAACCGACAGTGGCGGCCGAGCAGCGGGCTGAGCGTGAACTTGTAGAGCATGACGCCGGCGATCAGGGCTGCCGACGCAGCACGGTCGCAGAGCCTGCACACCGCGCCGCAGGCGCCGCCGAGCGTGGTCGCCATCATCGTCTCCGCTTCGGCTTCGCCGCCGCGTCGTCTCGCGGCCGGGGCACGGCATCGGCATAGCCCCGCCGCCCCACCACCCGCGTCGCCAGGGCGGCGATCATCGCCTCGACGTCCCGTGCCCCCGCCGCGCCCGCAGGCGGCTCTCCGGAACGGACGACGATCACAAAATCGTTGCCGACGGGGAGTCGCGACCGCACCTGCCGAAACGCCTCCCGCAGCCGCCGCTTCCAGCGGTTCCGCACCACCGCCGAGCCAATCCTCCGCGAGACCGACAGGCCCACGCGAATGCCGTCAGGACTCGTGCGGTTCAACGAGGCATAGATCACCAGCGGCCCCGCCGACGCACTCTGCCGGGTGTCGTACACGCGGGAAAACTCGGTTGGCCGTAGAAGCCGCATCCGCCGCGAAAACCCGGCCGGACGCGACGTCACCACTTCAGCGCCGCCCGCGGATTCGCAGTGGACGTGGCCTGCACCGCCTTCGCCGCCTCGAGCAGCCCGTCCAGCATCGCGGCGTCGCCCGGATCGGGCAGCACGATCTGCACCTCCGCAATCAGGTCGCCCTTCGACCCGTTGGCATGCCTCACGCCCATGCCGCCGGCCCGCAGCTTGCGGCCGCTGCTGGTTCGCGGCGGCACCTTGAGGGCGATCGTGCCCCACGGCGTGGGCACGTCCACCTTCGCTCCTTCGATCGCCTCGGCCAGCGTGATCGGGAGCATCACCTCGAGCGTGTCGCCGTCGCGATGAAACACCGGGTGTGGCTCGATATCGACGTCGAGCAGCAGATCACCAGCCGGCCCGCCGCCTGTGCCGGGCTGGCCCTGCCCGCGGAGCCGCATACGAGCCCCGTCGGGAATGCCCTGCGGGATGGTGACGCTGATCGTCTCCTTCTTCCCACCGCGATCGATGGCGACATCCGCCTTGCCGCCATCGATGGCCAACGTGAAGGGAATGCTCATCCGCGCCGTGACGTCTTCTCCGGGCGTCTGCGTCTGCCGGCGCCGCCGGCCACCTGCTCCCGCTGATCGCGATCGACCGCCGCCGAAGAGTTGCTCAAAGCCCCCCGCGCCGCCAAACAGGCTCTCGAGGTCGATCTCGGCGCCGCCGCCACCCGGAGCCCCGCCCGCACCCGGAAACGGTCCGCCGCCCCAGCCACCGCCACGCGGCCCGCCCGCACCGACGCCCTCGAACGAACTGCCGTAGCGGTCGTACATCTCCCGCTTGCTCTGGTCATTGAGCACGTCGAAGGCCGCCTGCAGCTGCTTGAACTTCTCCTTGGCGGAGTCGTCGTCGGGATGCAGATCGGGGTGGTACTTGCGGGCAAGTTCCCGATAGGCCTTGCGGATGTCCTCGGCCGATGCCGTCCGCGGCACGCCAAGCGTCTGGTAGTAGTCATCCGCCATCGAAACGGGCTCTCCGCGGCCGGGGAAGCGTAACGCCACCGATTCTAGAAGTGGCCGCGCAACCCCTCAAGGCGGCGCCATCCCGGCCGCAGTCCCACGCCTCACGGCGTTGGGCTTTTCACTTCTGCGTCGGCGGTGGTGGCTGACCGTTGCTCCAGAAACTCGGACTGGCACCGTCGCGACGGCTGCCCTTCGGCGGCCGTCAGCAGTCGGAAGACACCGTCGGGATCGAGCCGCCGCGCCCGCACGTTGTCGGCGAGATACACCGGCAGGATCTCGCGGAGGATCCGCGCGACCAGTTCGGGCGCCAGCACCGGAAACATCACCTCGACGCGGCGAAAGAAGTTTCGCGGCATCCAGTCGGCGCTCGAGAGAAAGACCTTCGCCTCCTCGTCGGGGCCGAACACGTAGATCCGGCTGTGTTCCAGAAACCGATCCACGACACTCCGCACGTGGATCGTCTCGCTCAAGCCCGGCACGCCGGGCCGCAGCCCGCACATGCCGCGTGCGACGATGTCGATCGGCACGCCCGCCTGACTCGCCCGGTAGAGCGACTCGATCACGCGGTGGTCCACGATCGCATTGAGCTTGGCGAAGATCCGCGACGGCCGCCCTTCCCGAGCACGCTGCGCCTGCTCGTCGATGAGTTCGATCGTGCGGCGGTGGAGATCGTTCGGGGCCACGATGAGCCGCCGCCAGGGATGGCCCTGGGAATAGCCCGTGAGCAGGTTGAAGAGGGCCGAGGCGTCTTCCGCAATCGCCTCGTCGGCCGTGAACAGGCCGATGTCGGTGTAGGAGAGCGCGGTCGTGGGGTTGTAGTTGCCGGTGCCGAGGTGGACGTACCTGCGCAGCCCCTGCCCCTCCTGGCGAACCACCATCGACACCTTGCAGTGCGTCTTGAGGTCGAGGAAGCCAAACACCACGTGCACGCCTGCCCGCTCCATCTGCCTCGCCCAGCTGACGTTGTTCGCCTCGTCGAACCGCGCCTTGAGCTCCACCAGCGCCGTCACGTGCTTCCCTGATTCCGCCGCCGCCATCAGCGCCCGCGAGATCGGCGAGTCGCCGCTGGTGCGGTAGAGCGTCTGCTTGATGGCGAGGACGCGGGGGTCCGCGGCCGCGGCCGTCACGAACTCCACCACCGGATCAAACGAGTCGTACGGATGGTGAAGCAGGATGTCGCGTTGGGCGATCGCCGCGAAAATGTCGGAGCCACGTCGTTCGAGACCGCGGGGGATTCGTGGCGTGAACGGCTTGTCGTGCAGGCGCTCGAAGCCGGGCAGTTTGTAGAGTTCCCAGAGCGACGTGAGGTCGAGCGGTCCGTCGATCCGATAGACCTCGCTGTAGTCGTCGCCCTGGCCGTTGGCCCTACCCTGCAGGCCTTCCTCGTCGATGATCATCTCGGCGAGCATGTCGTTGGCCTTCGACGCAATCTCGATCCGGACCGCCTGCCCCCGCTGGCGGGCCTTGATCCGGTCCTCGATCAGCTTGAGCATGTCGTCCGACTCCTGCTCGAGCAGGTCGACGTCGCTGTCGCGGGTGATGCGGAAGGCCGTCCACGACTCGACGGTGAAGCCACCAAAGAGCTCGGGCAGACGCGCCGAGACGACGTCCTCGAGCAGCACGAAGGGAAACGTCCCCGGCTCGCCTCCTGAGACCGCCACGATCCGCGGCAGCACCTGCGGCACCTGCACCACCGCAAACATCCGCTTGGGGCCGAGCCCCTCGCCACGGTGCAGCATCACGCCGAGGTAGAGCCCGCGGTTGTGATAGCGGGGCGACGGGTGGGCCGGGTCAACCGCCATCGGCGTGAGGATCGGCAGGGCCCGCTCGTGAAAAAAACGATCGACCTGCTCGCGCTGGCCGCCGTCCAACGACTCGTACCGCAGCAGCCGAAAGCCCTCGGCCGCCATCGCCGGACCGATGCTCTCCCGCACACAGGCGTACTGCCGGGCCACCAACTCCTGCGTGCGGCTCGCGAGCGCCTTGAGCTGGGTCATCGCGGTCATGCCGTCGGGCGAGTAGTCCTGGGGGGCACTCTCGCCGAAGGCCTGCTCCCGCAGTCCGGCCACGCGGATCATGAAGAACTCGTCGAGGTTCGAGCTGAAGATCGCCAGAAACTTCAGCCGCTCCATCAGCGGGTTGTCGGGGTTCTCGGCCTCCTCCAGCACCCGCTGGTTAAAGTCGAGCCAACTCAACTCGCGGTTGATGAAGCAGTCGGGCCCGAAGGTGGTGCCTGTCGCCTCGTCGCTGCCTGTCGCCATGCCTGTCGTTCCTCCGAACCCACTGACTGATCCGCATCACGATGCCGTGGCGACGAGTGTACCCTTGTCTTCGCCTTCGCCGCGGCGTCAGCCCCTCACGAGACGCTCACATTCCCGCTCCAGTCGCTCTAACCGTCATGCCCGCTGCAGCCGCCGCTGTCGCGGCCCTCACCTGCCCCGCAGGTGGCCGCGGCTGGTGCGCCGCCGTCGCAGGCATTCTGGAGGCGACCGCAGCCAAGCCGGGCAACGTGCATCCCGGAGCCTCGTTCCCCGACCTCGCCCACACCGACCTCGTCGCGGCGGCGGTGGCGATCGCGCCGGTCTTGGAACGCGCCGCGACCACGCCGCTCGGCCGCACGATCCTCGAAGCCGTGTCGGCGGCCCGATCCGCCGCCGACACGAATGCAAACCTCGGCATCATCCTCCTCACGGCGCCGCTGGCGGCGGTGCCGGATGGTGAACCACTGAGCGCCGCCGCGGTCGATCGCGTATTCGCTCGTCTCGATGCGGCCGACGCGGCCGACGTCTACCGCGCGATCTCGCTCGCACGGCCGGGTGGCATGGGCCGGGTCGACCGCGACGACGTCGCTGGACCGCCGCCGACCGATCTCCGCGCGGCGATGCGGGCCGCGGCCGACCGCGACCAGATTGCCCGCCTCTGGGCCGAGGGCTTCGGGCCGCTCTTCGCCGGCGCGGTCGCCGATCTCAGCACCTGCCTGGAAGCGGGCGTGCCGCTTCCGGATGCGATCGTCGAGTGCCATCTCCGCCAGTTGGCCCGCGAGCCCGACTCGCTGATCGCGCGGAAGCACGGGGCGGTTGCGGCCGCCAACGTCTCGGCCGGCGCCGCCGCGATCCTGCGGCTCCCCGCTGCCAAGCGGCCGGCCGCCACGGCCGCCTTCGACGCCTCGCTCCGGTCACCGCAGCGGCTCAATCCCGGCACCACTGCCGACATCGTCGCAGCGGCCCTCTATATTCTGGTGCGGACAGGCCGCATCGCCCCCTTCCCCGACGTCAGCCCTCAGGTCGCACCACACGCGCCATGACCGAACGCTTCGAAGTCCGACTCCGCAAGGCGGTCCACGTGTTTGCGGCGGGCCACTTCATCACGCTCACCGACGACCTCTGCGAACCGGTCCACGGCCACAACTGGACCGTGGGTGTGGACGTCACCGGCGAACCCGACGCCCACGGCATGGTGGTGGATTTCATCGCCCTCCGCGACGCTGTCACCGCGGTGCTCGCGCGGCTCGACCACAAGATGCTTCTGCCCACGGCCAACCCCTGGCTCGCGGTCACCACGGCCCCGGGCCCGCACGGCGGCGACGAGACCACCGTCACGTTCCGCGGCCGGCGGCGCTGGGTGTTTCCCGCCGACGAGTGCGCGGTTCTTCCGCTCGCCAACACGACAGCCGAGTGGATCGCCCGCTGGATCGGCCTGAGCGTGGCGGAGTCGCTCACAGCCTCCGGGCACGCCCCGCCCCGCTCGATCCGCGTGTCCGTCGACGAATGCCTCGGCCAGTCGGGCGTCTGGGAACGCGGCTGACCGGAGCGGGGCACAAGGAGTCCGTAAACGTTCACGAGGCTCAGGGCTGCCCGCGCCCGTCGCCGGACGCTCGCTGCGGGCATCCTGCCCTACGCTCGCTCGATGCTTTCTCCGCTTCGCCATCCTGGCTACGCGGAGAAAGCAACGCCGGCTCCCGGGCACGGGCAGCCCCTCGCGGCCCCTCGTAGCACAGGTTGGCAACCTGTGGCTTTCATGGAGCACAGGTTTTCAACCTGTGTGTCTTCCCCGTTGGCATTGGGCTCGGGTGCGATTCCGCAAGGGCGAGCAGTCGGTCGGAGGCACGCGCAGAAGCCGGTGCGACTTGTGCACCGCTCGGGTGCGCCAAAGCGATCGAGCAGAGAACTCACAAGTCCCGCCGGCGCCGAGCATGTCTCCGGCCGACTGCGGTGCCGCAACGACACACGCGGATCAACTGTGCTCCGCATCAGGCGTCGGCGACGATCAGCTTGTCGGCGGCGTCGAGGGCGATCGCGAGGCCCGTGCGGCCGACGCGAATCCGCATCAGCCCTGCGCCGTCGGGGTTGCTCTCGACCGTACCCACCGTGCCGAGCACGAGGCCGCAGTCGGTGAGGTAGCGAAGGAAATCGGATGACTGGTCGAGCACCCGCGCCAGTCGGAAGGCGTCGCCGTCGCCACACTCCGCGAGCGACCGCGTGACGCCGTCTGCCGGATCGGAGAGGGAGACAGCGTCGGCTCGCGGGATCGGATCGCCGTGGGGATCGACCTCGGGCCGACCGAGAAACGCGTCGATCCGCTCGACGAGCAGATCGCTGACCGCATGCTCCATGTGCTCGGCCTCGTCGTGGACCTCGTCCCAACTCATGTCGAGCGTCTTGAGGAGGAAGAGTTCGATCAGCCGATGGCGACGGATCACCCGCAGCGCCAGCATCCGGCCCGCCCGCGTGAGGGCCACGCCCTCGTAGGGGCGATGGGTTGCGAGCCGAGCCGCGTCGAGCGTCTTCAGCATGCTCGTCACCGTGCCGGGCGACACGCCGAGCGCGGCGGCGATCTGGCCGGTGGTCGCCGGCCGCCCCTCCTGGCCGCTGGTGATCTGTTCGATCGTCTTCACGTAGTTCTCGACGGTCAGGCTGGGCACGGCGGCAGGCCTCGCAGGATGGTGCGGATCGACGCGGTTCGCGGCCGCACGTTGTGGGCGGCAACTCCACACCGCATTATGGTCGCGACCCGGAGCCACGACATGTCCCTGAACGAAGCGGCCTACGACCTCGTGCGGCCCCTGCTCGACCAGCCGGGGCTGTTCGGGACTTCGTGCCACCGACGCGGCGGGGCGTGGGTGGTCGACTGCGGCGTCGCCGCTCCCGGAAGCCTGGAGGCGGGGCTGGTGATGGCCAGGGCGACCCTCGGCGGACTCGGCGAGGTGCGACTCGCGGAGGCGGCGGAGGCCGAGGCGGCCTTTGCGGGCGGGTGGCCTGGTCTCTCCTGGCCGGCTGTGATGGTGAGCAGCGCGACGCCACTCGCGGCCTGCCTGGCATCGCAGTACGCCGGCTGGAAGGTGGCCACCCCTGACTACTTTGCGATGGCGAGCGGCCCAATCCGCGCTGCCATCGGCCGCGAAGAACTCTTCGACCACATCGACCATCGCGAGCGGCCGGACGTCGCGGTCGGAATCCTCGAGTCATCGTCGCTCCCGCCGGACGACGTCTGCCGGAAACTCGCCGCCGACGCAGCAGTCGATCCGGAGCGGCTCGTGCTTCTCGTCGCGCGCACGGCCAGCACCGCCGGCGGCATTCAGATTGTCGCCCGGTCGCTCGAGACGGCGCTCCACAAACTCCACGACCTGTCGTTCGACCTTTCGCGGATCGTCACCGGCCGGGGTGCCGCACCGGTGCCCCCCGTGCCCCCGAAGGATCTCACGGCCATCGGACGCACCAACGACGCGATCCTCTACGGCGGCATCGTGACGCTCGAAGTTCGCGGTGACGACGCCAGCCTCGTCTCAGTCGGACCGCAGTGCGTGAGCACGGGATCGACGTCGTACGGCGATCTGTTCCTCACACTTTTCGAAAAGGCGGGCCGCGACTTCTACGCGCTCGACCCCGCGCTGTTCGCACCGGCCGTCGTCGAGTTCGCCAATGTCGACACGGGCCGACGGCACCGGTTTGGCACGCTGGCCCCGGAGATCGTGGCCCGGTCGTTCGCCGACAAGGCCAGCGGGTGACGCCGATGCTGGTCACGCTGCTCGGTGAGCGCGGTGGGTGGCACGTCGAGCGACTCGCCGAGGCGTTTGGCCGTCATGGCCACACGGTCGAGGTGGTGTCGTGGCAAGCGATTGGGGCGGCGGTCGGGCCGGGCGGGCTGCGATTCGCCCCCGACGCCCTGGCGACCGCCGACGTGGTCGCAGTCCGAGGCATGCCCGGCATCGGATCCGGGCCACAGCGTCTCGAGGAGGTGGTCTTTCGGATGGATGCGCTGGCGCAGCTCGAGGCCGCCGGCACACCCGTGGTCAACAAGCCCCGCGCGCTCGAAATCGCCATCGACAAATACCTCTCCCTCGCGCTGCTGGCCCAGGCCGGCATCCGCGTGCCACAGACGATCGTCGTCCAGGGCGAGGCATCGGCCCGCCGTGCGTGGGAGCAACTCGGCGGCTCCTGCGTCGCCAAGCCGCTGTTTGGATCGCGGGGTCGCGGCATCCGTCGGGTCGCCTCGGACTCGGAGGCCACCGCGATCGGCGCCGGGGGCGTGGCGTATCTGCAGGAGTTCATTCCGCACGGTGGCTGGGATCTGCGGATCCTCGTGGTGGGCGACGACACCTTCGCGATGCGGCGGGTCGCGGCGGCGGGGGAGTGGCGAACGAACGTCTCCCTCGGTGGCAGGCCGGAGGCCGTCGAGGCGTCTGCAGAGGCGATCGCCATCGCCCGCCACGCCGCCGCCACGGTCGGAGCAAGGATCGCCGGGGTCGACATCCTGCCTGGCCCCGAAGGACCGGTGGTCCTGGAGGTCAACGCGGTCCCAGCCTGGAGAGGCCTCCAGTCGGTGGTCGACGCCGACCTCACCGAGGCCGTGGCCCAAGAAGTCGAGAAAGTGGTTTTTTCCGCATAATCGATAGAGACAGTTTGGAAATGCGAACGGCGGCCCCTGCCTAAGAAACGAGCAGCAACCCGGATGCCTTCATTGCGGGCAGCGATGCCACAAAAGAAGCCACAGCCTGCCGCATGGTCGCAAGTCGTTGCTGTGCAAGCACTTCGTGCTGTCGCTTGACTCCCTGCGAAGAGTTTCCCATCGCGGGTCACGAGACGTCCCCTGGGACTTCCGCCGCGGTGGCGACGGCGAGGGCCGTTGCCCTGACCGTTGTCTCGGAGGGATCCGCCATGCCGACCAAGACCGCCCGCTCACCCCAGACTGACAGCCATGCCGCGACGGCGGTTCTGCAGGTGGCAGAGCGACTCTATTCCATGGAGCCGGAGTGGGTGGTGTTCTTCCGGGAGGTGCTGGGCGTGGACGGGATCGTCCGCCGAACCTTCTCGGACTCCGAAGGCCTGTCGCGGTTTGAATGCTCTCCGCAGTACGCCCGCATCCGCGAGATGCTCGACGGACTCCGTGCCCGGCAGAACGACCGGCAGGCGGAGCGGGAGAGCCAGCGGGTCGTCACCGTGCGGATGCCCAAGTCGCTCCACCAGACCCTCAAAACCGAGGCGAAGAAGATGCAGGTGAGCATCAACACGCTCTGCATCTCCAAACTCATGAAACTCCTCGACGAACAGGAGCATCGCGAACTCGCCGGCGACCGCCCGGAGGCCACCGCATCCTGACCCCGTACAAGCCCAAC
>JBAXOU010000113.1:0-10723 GCA_037133115.1 Planctomycetota bacterium
ATGAACCACTTCATCCGCGGCCGCAGCGACAACTACTCGGGCGACCAGGTCTACTTCCAGGGCCATGCCTCGCCGGGCATTTACTCGCGGGCATTCCTCGAAGGGCGAATCACCGAGAAGCAGCTGGAAAACTTCCGCCGCGAACTCGCCGATGGCGGCGGCCTCTCGAGTTATCCGCACCCCTGGCTGATGCCGGGGTTTTGGGAATTCCCAACCGTCTCGATGGGACTTGGCCCCCTGATGTCGATCTACCAGGCCCGGTTCAACAAGTATCTGCAGGACCGCGGCATCAAGGACACGAGCGGTCAGCACGTCTGGTGCTTCATCGGCGACGGCGAGACCGACGAGCCCGAGACACTCGGCGCGATCTCGCTGGCCGCCCGCGAGAAACTCGACAACCTGGTGTTCGTGATCAACTGCAACCTGCAGCGGCTTGACGGACCGGTCCGCGGCAACGGCAAGATCATCCAGGAACTCGAGGGCTGCTTCCGTGGTGCGGGTTGGAACGTGATCAAGGTGATCTGGGGCGACGAGTGGGATCCGCTCCTCGCCAAGGACGACAAGGGCCTGCTCGTCAAGCGGATGAACGAGGTGGTGGACGGCCAGTACCAGAAGTACGTGGTCATGCCCGGCGGCTACATTCGCGAGCACTTCTTCGGTGCCGATCCGCAGCTGGCCGAGATGGTGGCGAACCTCTCGGACGAGAAGCTCAAGAAACTCCGCCGAGGCGGCCACGACCCCGAGAAGGTCTATGCGGCCTACGCCGCGGCCATGAAGTGCCACGGCAAGCCGACCGTGATCATCGCCAAGACGATCAAGGGCTACGGTCTCGGCGAGGTGGGCGAGGGCCGCAACGTCACGCACCAGCAAAAGAAGCTCAACGAGGAGGAACTGCGGGCCTTCCGCTCGCGGTTTGGCATTCCGATCTCCGACGACGAGGTGGCGAAGGCGCCGTTCTACCGTCCCGCGGAGGATTCCGAGGAGATTCGCTACCTCCGCGAGCGGCGCGAGGCTCTGGGTGGCTACGTGCCGACCCGTCCGCTCGAATCGCCCAAGCTCAAGACGCCCTCCCTCGACGAGTATCGCTCGTTCATCGAGAAGAGCGCCGGCCGCGAGGTCTCGACGACCACTGGCGCGGTCACGCTGATGGCTTCGCTGCTCAAGGACAAGTCGGTCGGCAAGTACATCGTGCCGATCGTGCCCGACGAGTCGCGGACGTTCGGGATGGATCCGCTCTTCAAGCAGTGTGGGATTTATGCCCACGCGGGCCAGCTCTATGAGCCGGTCGACTCCGACCAACTCCTCTACTACCGCGAAGCCAAGGATGGCCAGATTCTCGAGGAGGGGATCACGGAGGCGGGAAGCATGTCGAGCTTCGTCGCCGCGGGCACGGCGTACGCCAGCCATGGTGTGCCGATGATTCCGATCTTCATCTACTATTCGATGTTCGGGTTCCAGCGGATCGGCGACCTGATCTGGGCCGCCTGTGACTGCCGGGCCAAGGGCTTCCTGCTCGGCGGCACGGCGGGTCGCACCACGCTCAACGGCGAGGGACTGCAGCACCAGGACGGCCACAGCCACCTGTTTGCGATGGCCTATCCGACCGTGAAGGCCTACGACCCGGCGTTCGTCTACGAGACGACGGTGATCATGCTCGACGGCATGGAGCGGATGTACGCCAAGGGCGAGGACTGGATCTACTACATCACGGTCTACAACGAGAACTACGAGATGCCCCACATGCCCGCCGGCTGTGAGGAGGGCATCCTCAAGGGCATGTATCGGCTCAAGGACGTGCCCGCCACGGGGACTCCGGTGGCCGGGAAGATGCCGCCCGTCAACCTGTTCGGTTCAGGCACGATTCTCCGCGAAGTGCTGCGGGCGGCGGATCTGCTGGCAGAGCACTGGGGCGTGGCAAGCACGGTCTGGAGCGTGACGAGTTGGAAGGAACTCCGCCGTGAGGCTCAGGAGTGCCGCCGGTGGAGCATGCTGCACCCTGAGGCACCGCCGAAGGTCAGCTACCTGGAGTCCATGCTCGCCGGCACCGACGGCGTGTATGTCGCCGCCAGCGACCACGTGCGGGCCGTTCCCGAGCAACTCGATCCATGGATCCCCGGCGGGCTATTCGTGCTCGGCACCGACGGCTTCGGTCGCAGCGAACTCCGCGGCCGGCTTCGTCGTCACTTTGAAGTCGACGCCGAGTGCATCGCGGTCGGCACGCTGTCGCGTCTGGCGGCTGCAGGCGCGGTCGGCACGCACGTGGTCGCTGAGGCGATCAAGCGGCTCGGTGTCGATCCCGCCAAGATTGATCCGACTTCGGCCTGAGCCGCCGCGGATCGCAGCCACTCCCTATCATTTTTCATCCCCTATCCCCACCCTTCCGCGAAACGAGTCATGGCCACCGAATTCAAGCTCCCCGACCTCGGCGAGAACATCGCCTCCGGCGACGTTGTCACGGTCTTCGTGTCCGAAGGGGACGTCATCAAGCCGGGGCAGGCCCTCCTCGAGGTCGAGACCGACAAGGCTGTCATCGAGGTACCGTGTCCCCCGGGCGGATTGGTGGCCAAGGTGCTCGTGAAGAAGGGCGACACCGTCAAGGTGGGTCAGCCGCTTGTCATGCTCGATGCTCCCGGGGCCGCGGCTGTCAAGCCAGCGGCCCCACCGCCGAAAGCCGTCGAAGCCGCGCCGGCTGCCGCGGCGAAGCCTGCAGCCCCCGCGCCGGTTGCGCCCGCCCCTGCTCCTGCTGCGCCAGCGATGGCCAAGGTTGCCGCCGTGGCGATCGAGGAACCGCCGGCAGCGGCAGCTGGTGCCGCCGTGGAGCCCGCCGGGCCAGCCGTGCGGAGGCTGGCACGGGAACTCGGCGTCGATCTTGGTCGCGTCAGGGGTACGGGCCCGGCGGGGAGAATCGTCCGCGAGGACGTGATCGCGGCAGTGCGGCACGCCAGTTCCGCGCCAGCCGGTCGGACGCGGGGAGATTCGACGTCCACGGAACGGGACGACTGGGGCCCGATTCGACGCGAGCAGATGTCGCGGATGCGGAAGACGATTGCGGCCAACATGGTCCGCAGTGTCCAGACGATTCCGCACCTCACGAACTTCGACGACGCCGACGTGACCGAACTCGAGGTGCTGCGAAAGGCGAGTGCCGCGGAATATGCGAAAAACAATCTCAAGCTCACGGCGCTGTCGTTCGTGATCAAGGCGGTGAGCCTGTCGCTTCGCCAGCACCCCGCGATCAACGCCACGATCGACATGGAGAAGGGCGAGATCGTCTACAAGGACTACGTGAACGTGGGCCTTGCCGTCGACACCCCGCGGGGGCTCGTGGTGCCGGTGCTCCGTGGCTGCGACCACCTGTCGATCCCCCAGGTCGCCCAGGCGGTGGCTGACACCGCGGAGAAGGCCAAGAACGCCCAGTATGGGATCGAGGACCTTCGCGGCGGCACCTTCACGATCAGCAACCTTGGAGCCGTGGGGGGCGCCTATTCGACCCCCATCATTAACTGGCCAGAGGTGGCTATCCTGTTGCTGGGCCGGTCGCGCAGAATGCCGGTCGTCCACAACGACAAGGTCGAGCCGCGGCTGATGATGCCCCTGTCGCTCTCGTATGACCACCGCGTCGTCGACGGCGCCATGGCCGCTCGGTTCCTCAACGAAATCATCGGCTACCTCGAGAGCCCGGGCCGGTTGCTGCTGGCCATGTGATCACACGTCCCCACCCTCTGACTGGCCCCTGCCCTCCAAAACCCCGAGAGGTGGCGGGCCTGAATTCATCCGTGAGCACCATCGACAGCATCGACTCGGCCGGCACCGCCAGCCTCGCGTTCCTCGAAGAACTCTTCGAGCAGTATCAGGAAGACCCCACGAGCGTGCCGGCCGACTGGCGGGCCTACTTCGATGGGCTCCGCGACGGTCAGGCCGTGCCGGTGAACGGCTCCGCCACGCCGCTGACCTCCCCACCTCAGCCGGCCACGCTGGTCGCTCCATCAGGGCTGGCGCCTGCGCCGAACCTCGTCACGCCCGACGGGATCGCGACCGCCCATGCGATTGCGATCGCGAACGGTGATGTGAAGCTCGCCGCCGCTCCCGCCGGCGAGGCGATGCCGCTGCCCTTGCCGCCGCTGGCGACGGGCACGGCGGGCGAGGAGCGGGTGGCGTTTCTTCAGGACCGAGTCGATCAACTCGTCCGCGCCTACCGCGTCCGCGGCCACCTGATGGCTGAGATTGACCCACTGGGCCGTCCGCGACCGGGTCTTCCCGAGCTCGATCCGAACTTTTACCACCTCACCGAGGAGGACATGGACCGGTCCTTCTCGACCGACACGATCGAGGGTCCGCAGTCGATGTCGCTGCGGCAGATCATCAAGCGGCTGCGAAACACCTACTGCCGGTCAATCGGCGTGCAGTTCATGCACATGGACGACCTCCGGGTCCGCCAGTGGCTCCAGGTGCGAATGGAGGGCTGCGAAAACCGAATTCAACTCGACCGCCGCCAGCAGCTGCGAATCTACCGGCAGATGACCAACGCGGCCGTGTTTGAGGAGTTCATCCAAAAGCGGTTCCTCGGGGCCAAGAGTTTCTCGCTCGAGGGCTCGGAGAGCCTGATCCCGCTCGTCGAGATGGCGATCGAGCGGGCCGCCGCGCAGGACATCCGGGACTGCGTGCTGGCGATGGCCCACCGCGGCCGGCTCAACGTGCTCGCCAACGTGATGGGCAAGAGCCCGCAGCGGATCTTCCGCGAGTTCGCCGACATGGACCCCGAGCTCCACGTCGGCCGTGGCGACGTGAAGTACCACCTCGGCCACTCCACCGACTACAAGGCCGCCAACGGCAAGTCGATCCATCTGACGCTCTGCTTCAATCCCAGCCACCTCGAGTTCGTGAACCCGGTCGCCATCGGCCGGATGCGTTCGCGGCAGGATCGGGGAGGCGATCGCTCGCGGCAGCACGGGATGGTGATCCTGATTCACGGCGACGCCGCGTTTGCCGGCGAGGGGATCATCCAGGAGACGCTCAACCTCAGCGAGCTCGACGCCTACCGGGTCGGCGGCACGCTGCACGTGATCGTCAACAATCAGATCGGGTTCACGACCGGGCCCCGCGAGTCGCGGAGCTGCATGTACGCCACCGACGTGGCGAAGATGCTGCAGATCCCGATCTTCCACGTGAATGGCGAGGATCCGGAGGCGGTAGCGCAGGTTGTGAACCTGGCGATGGACTTCCGCCGCGAGTTTCAGCGCGACGTCGTGATCGACATGTACTGCTTCCGGCGCCGCGGCCACAACGAGGCTGACGAGCCGGCCTTTACGCAGCCGGCGCTCTACCGCGTGATCGAGAAGCGGCCGAGCGCACACGAAAGCTATCTGGAAAAGCTCCTCAAGCTCGGCGAGGTGACGGCCGACGAAGCGAAGCAGATCGCCGAGCAGCAACACGCCAAACTGGCTGCCGATCTGTCGGTGGCGAAGAGCGACGACTACGTGCACAAGGACGACGTCGGTGGCATGTGGGCGCTCTACATCGGCGGCCGCGAACGGGATGCGGCAGAGGTCGAGACGGGGGTTCGCCGCGACGTGCTCGAGAGCCTTCTCATGAGGCTGGTGGCTCTGCCGGAGGGCTTTCAGCCGCACGCGAAGATCGGAAGGCTTCTGGAAAACCGCGTGCAAATGGCGGCGGGTTCGATGCCGCTCGACTGGTCGGCAGGGGAGGCGCTGGCCTACGCGTCGATCGCCATGCAGGGGCTCCGCATCCGGATCTCGGGCCAGGACAGCCAACGGGGCACGTTCAGCCACCGGCACGCCGTGATCCACGACGCGATCACCGACGAGACCTATTGCCCGCTCGAGCACCTCGGTCCGGACCAGGCGCCGGTCGAGATCTACAACAGCCCCCTCTCGGAGGCGGGAGTGCTCGGCTTCGAGTACGGGTACAGCCTCGACTGTCCCGAGGGGCTCGTGATCTGGGAGGCTCAGTTCGGCGACTTTGTCAACGCGGCGCAGGTGGTGATCGACCAGTTCATCGTCAGCGCCGAGGACAAATGGAATCGGCTCTCGGGGATCACGATGCTCCTGCCGCACGGCTTTGAGGGGCAGGGCCCCGAGCATTCGAGCGCCCGGCTCGAACGGTTTCTGTCGCTCTGCGCCAAGGACAACATCCAGGTCGCCCAGCCGACGACACCGGCCCAACTATTTCATCTGCTCCGCCGGCAGGTGCTTCGAGTCTGGCGGAAGCCGCTGGTGGTGATGACGCCCAAGAGCCTCCTGCGGAATCCGGCCTGCGTGTCGCCGCTCGAAGACCTCGTGAAGGGCACCTTTCAGCGGGTTTTGGCAGACACGTTGGACACCCCCGCTCGCGACATCCACCGGGTGCTGCTCTGCAGCGGCAAGGTTGCCTACGAGCTCGAGAAGCGACGGCAGGAACTGGGGCGTCGAGATGTGGCGATCATCCGCGTCGAGCAGCTCTACCCGCTGCCTCGCCAGGCACTCGAGCAGGCGCTCGCGGCCTACACGCCGGGCACGCCGGTCGTGTGGGTCCAGGAGGAGCCCGAGAATATGGGCAGCTGGCGGTTTGTGCGCATCCACTTCGGTGAGAAGCTCTTCGACCGATTTCCATTTTCGGGCGTCTGCCGGCAGAGTGCGGCGAGCCCCGCGACTGGATCGAAGAAGAGTCATGACATGGAACAAAACGAACTGCTCTCCGCCGCATTCACGAGTTGACTTTTTCCCCGCGAGGCCGCCGGTTGGCGGCGCACCACCATGCCCATCGAGCTGAAGGTTCCAGAGGTCGGCGAGTCGATCACCGAGGTGATGGTCGGCACCTGGAAGAAACAGGAGGGCGACGCCGTCGCCGCCGATGACTCAATCGTTGAAATCGAGAGCGACAAGGCGACGGTCGAGCTGCCCGCGCCGGCCGCCGGCAGGATCACGAAGGTGCTCAAGGGGAGCGGTGAAAAGGCGGTGGTCGGCGAGGTGATCGGCTACATGGAACCGGCGAGCGTGACGGCCGCTGCCGCCGAGGCAACGCCACCGCAGTCCACCGTGGGCGTCAAGCGGGCCGAAGGCACGACGACGATCGGCTCCGTGCAGCCACCTGCGGCACCAGTGATGCCTCCGCGGGTGATGCCGTCCGCCGCCCGCGTGCTCGGCGAGGCGGGCGTCGCGACCAATGCAGCCACTGGCACCGGTCCCGGCGGCCGGGTCACCAAGGCCGACGCCGTCGCAGCCACAGTTGCCCCGCCCGTAGCCGCGAAGCCCACGGTGCCGGCAGCGAAGTCTCCCGGGGCTCCTGCAGTGCCTGCGTCACGTGGCGGCAGCCGCGAGGAGCGATACCAACTCATCAGCCCGATCCGCCAGCGGATCGCGGAGCGGCTCGTCGAGGCCCAGCAGCAGGCAGCCCTGTTGACGACGTTCAACGAGTGCGACATGAGTGCCGTGATGTCGCTGCGGGGCAAGTTCAAGGATCAGTTCCAAGAGCGGTATGGTGTGAAACTCGGTTTCATGTCGTTCTTCGTACGGGCGGCGGTCGAGGCGTTGCGGGCCGTTCCGCAGGTGAACGCGGAGTACCGTGAACCGCACATCGTCTATCGCGACTACTACGACATCGGAATCGCCGTCGGTGGCGGCAAGGGCCTCGTCGTGCCGGTGATCCGCAACGCGGAGATGCTCTCGTTCGCCCAGATCGAGCAGACGATCGGCGACTTCGCCCGCCGGGCTTCCGAGAACAAACTCAAGCTCGAGGAACTCCAGGGAGGCACCTTTACGATCTCGAATGGCGGCGTCTACGGGTCGATGCTCTCGACGCCGATCATCAATCCTCCGCAAAGCGGCATCCTCGGCCTGCATTCGATTCAGGATCGCCCTGTAGCAGTGAACGGCCAGGTGGTCATCCGACCGATGATGTACCTCGCTCTCACCTACGACCACCGGCTCGTGGATGGCCGCGAGGCGGTCACCTTCCTGAAGCGGATCAAAGACACCATCGAAGACCCCTCGCGTCTGATCTTGGAAGTCTGAGAAAAAAGGGACCGCCCATGCCCACCCATGACCTACTCGTGATCGGCGGCGGCCCTGGCGGCTACGTGGCCGCGATCCGCGCCGCCCAGCTCGGGATGAATGTCGGGATCGTCGAAAAGGAGCCCCGGATGGGTGGCACCTGCCTGCGGGTCGGCTGCATCCCGTCGAAGGCACTCCTCGAATCGAGCCATAAACTCGAGGAGGCCCAGCATGAGTTCGCTCGGCACGGCGTGAACGTCATGGGCGTGTCATTCGACCTTACCACCATGATGAAGCGCAAGGAGGAGGTGGTCTCCACGCTGGCCAAGGGCATCGATGCGCTCCTCGCCAAGAACAAGATCACTCGATACACCGGGGCCGGTCGGCTCGGCGGCCAGGGCCGCGTCGAGGTGCTGGCCGGCGATGGCACGGTGACGGCCATCGACAGCCCGCGGATCATCCTCGCCGTCGGCAGCCGCAGCATCGTGCTGCCGGGCGTGGACGTGGATGGCCGATTCGTCGGTACGAGCACCGAGGCGCTGTCGTTCGATACCGTTCCTGGCCACCTCGTGGTGATTGGCGGCGGCTACATCGGGCTCGAACTCGGCACCGTCTGGCGGCGACTGGGGGCAAAGGTCACGGTCCTGGAGTACGCCGACCGGATTCTGGCGGGAATCGACGCTGAGATCGCCAGCGAGGCGCTGGCCCTGTTTCGCAAGCAGGGGCTCGACATTCGTCTTGGCACGAAGGTGACGCGGGCGCGGGCTGATGGCAACGCCGCCGTGGTGGAGTGCGCGGGGCAGGAACCACTTCGCTGCGACCGCGTCTTGGCGGCGACGGGTCGCCGTCCGGCCACCGATGGCATCGGCCTGGAGACGGTCGGCATCACGACCGATCAGCGGGGGTTCATTTCGGTCGACTCGCAGTTTCGTACCTCGGCCCCTGGCGTCTGGGCGATCGGCGACTGCATTCCCGGCCCGATGCTCGCGCACAAGTCCGAGGAGGACGGTGTCGCCTGCGCCGAGGGAATGGCGGGGAAGTGGTCGCACGTGGACTACGACCTCGTGCCAGCCGTGGTATTCACGCACCCCGAGATCGCAGCCGTCGGGAAGACCGAGGAGCAGTTGGTCGCCGCCGGCATCGCCTTCAAGAAGGGGGTGTTTCCGTTCCGGGCCAATGGCCGGGCGCGGACCATCAACGAGACGACGGGGAAGGTGAAGGTGCTGGCCGACTCGGCCACCGACCGCGTGCTCGGCATCCACATCATCGGGCCTTCGGCTGGCGACCTGATCGGCGAGGCCGCGGCGGCGATGGCGTTTGGAGCCACGGCGGAGGACATCGCCCGCGTCTGCCATGCGCATCCCACGCTGCCCGAGGCGCTGAAGGAAGCGGCACTCGCGGTCTCAGGCCAGGCGATCCACGCCTGATCGTCACCACCGCCAGCCGAATCCCGCGTCGGAAAAGAAGGCGGCCGCATCTCGAGTCATACCCCAGCCGATGCGGAGTCCGATCTCGAGATTGTCGGTGAGCATGTAGTGGGTGCCGGGGCTGACAAATGGCACCGTCTCCTCGTCAGGAAGGCCCACGGTGAACGTCGAGAAGTATTCGACGTGCACCTCCCAGCGTTCGGTCGCGGGAATCCGCAGCACGATCGAAGGTGCCCATTTGTCGAACCAGCCACTGGGGGCTTCCGCGTAGACATAGCGGATGGCTCCGTCGATCCGCCAGTTGGCCTCAGTCTTCCAGCCGAGCGCGTAGGTGGCGATCGGAATGGTGCTGGAGTAATCCCCGTACAGCGGCGTAAATCCCTCCATGATGAAGCAGCTCTGGGGGAGCAGTCCATCCTGCTGGGTGACGGCCGCCTTGACGCCGTAGAGCACCGTCGACTCGTAGGAGATCGTCCCGTCATTCCGTCCGGGACCGCCTTCGGCATTGGTCACGAGGTAGCCGCCACCGTTGTCGCAGTAATTCAGGCCGAACCGCACCTCCAGCCAGTCGGCCACCGGGATGCGGGTGAGCAGTTCCGGGTAGCTGTTGGTCGGCGGTAGGCCGCGGTTGTCGATGTACACGTAGGAACCTTCCGTCAGCACGCTGCCGGCGGGCACCGTCAGCGTCGAGGGCGTGAAGGCGTCGCGGTCGGTGCCGATTTCGATGATTTCGGCGGTCGCGGGGCCGGGCGTCAGGGAAAGCAGTCCGAGGAAGGCAAAGGCATAGGGCAGGCCGGTGCTGGCAACGCGCAGGCGCGGCGCGGAACGCGGCACGGCGAACTCGAAAAACGGCTGGAACACCACTCAGGATTCGGCTGCCGGAGGGCACGGACCCCGACTTTTCCGAATAACCGGCAGGGTTTGCGCCGCCGTCGCCGTTTCCCGCGGGGTTTCAGCGGTAGCGGGCCATCAGGGCATCGAGGGCCGCGGAACCGGGGCAGTGACGGTCGAACGGGATGTCGATCACTGGCGTTGACAGGCGAACTGTCGCGGGCGGGACGGGAGAGTTGACGGTTGGGTACGATGCGGCGCCGCTTACTGCCTCACCGGTTGGGTGGCACCCCGAGTAACCTTCAGGAGCCGATGAGATGACGACCGTTCGCCGCTTGGTGGTGCTGATCGTGTGCTGTCTCGTGCCAGCCGACCTGACGGCTGTCGCGGCCGGAAAGCCCGCCAGGCAGCCTGATCCGGCGCTGTCGGCGATCGAGGACGTTCCCGGATTGCCACGGGTCCTCCTGATCGGCGATT
>JBAXOU010000114.1:0-10638 GCA_037133115.1 Planctomycetota bacterium
GGTGCAGGTTACCAACCTGCACCTACGTAGCCGCAGGTTGGCAACCGTCTACGTAACCGCAGGTTGGCAACCGTCTACGTAGCCGCAGGTTGGCAACCGTCTACGTAGCCGCAGGTTGGCAACCTGCGGAAAAAAACCTGGTCCTCCTGCCGTCGGCGAGCCACCTCGTCCCGTCTCTCAGCCGGATTTGGCTCGCGGGGGTCAACCACCATTTTGGCCGTGCGTTGGCCGTCAGACTTTGCGCAGCCCGCGACACAATCGGCCCTAAACCCGAGAAATGCCCTAAAAAAAGCGTTTCGGCCGCCCTCTCCGCAAATACCGGTTGGTCGGGCAGGACGGCTAAAATGTGGGCGACCAAGGGTTTTCCTGCCGACATCCCACGGTCGGGTCCACAAGGGGCTCCGGGGCTGTCCCGGTTCCCCGGTTCCCGACGCGCCGGGGGAACCAGATGGTGGAGGCCGTCCGCACGTGATTCCAAATCCCACGACCGAGGCGTCTTTCGCCCCCACGATCGTTGACCTCCTGCGGCAGCGGGCGGCCTACCGGCCGCACGACCGCGCCTTCACGTTCCTCGTGGACGGCGAGCACGAGGAACTCAACATCACCTACGCCCAACTCGACCGGAAGGCCCGGGCGGTCGGCGCGTGGCTGATGGACAAGGGGATGGTGGGGAAGCGGGTCCTCCTGCTCTATCCCTCCGGTCTCGACTTCATCGCCGCCTTCATGGGCTGCCTCTACGGCGGCGCGATCGCGGTGCCGGCGTATCCGCCCCGCAAGAACCGCTCGGTGGAACGGATCGAGGCGATCGCGGTCGACGCCGACGCCTCCGTGGCGCTCACCACCCGCGACGTGCTCGATCGATTCGACAGCCTGCGGGCAGCCGCCCCGAGCCTCGAACACCTGATCTGGAAGGTCGACAGCGAACTCGAGCCGAGCTGGGCCGAACGCTGGGACCGCCCCGACATCGACGGCGACACCCTCGCCTTCCTGCAATACACCAGCGGCTCCACCGGCACGCCCAAGGGCGTGATGCTCTCGCACGAGAACCTGCTCCACAACTCGCTGCGGATCATGCAGGCCTTCGAGATCACGCGGAGCCAGTCGGGCGTGTTCTGGCTGCCGAGCTTCCACGACATGGGACTGATCGGCGGCATCCTCGTGCCGCTCTACGGTGGCAAGTTCAACGTGCTGATGTCGCCGGTGGCGTTTCTCCAGAAGCCGCTGCGCTGGTTGCAGGCGATCTCCCGCTATCGTGCCACGATCAGTGGCGGGCCCAACTTCGCCTACGAACTCTGCGTGCGGAAGACCACGCCCGAGCAGCGGGCCACGCTCGATCTCTCGAGCTGGTCGCTCGCCTTCAACGGTGCCGAGCCCGTGCGGGCCGAGACGATCGATGCCTTCTGCGAGGCCTTCGCGCCGAGCGGGTTCCGTCGCGAGGCGTTCTTCCCGTGCTACGGCCTGGCCGAGAGCACGCTGATGGTCACCGGAGGGATGAAGTTCGAGCAGCCGGTGATCCGCTCCTTCGATGCCACTTCGATCGAGACCGGCACCGCGCAGCAGCGGCCGGCGAAGGCGGCCGGCGCCCGCCGGCTCGTGGGCAGCGGCCGCGAACTCGATGGCCAGGATGTGCTGATTGTTGATCCCCATACCAGCGAGGCACTGTCTCCGGGCCGTGTCGGCGAGATCTGGGTGAGCGGGCCGAGCGTGGCCCAGGGCTACTGGAACCGGTCCGACGAGTCGATCGCCACGTTCGGCGCGATGATTGCCCAGCCCGACGAAGACAACTCGGGGGCCGTCGCCAAGTGGCGGCCGAACCCCGGCCCGTACCTCCGCACCGGCGACCTCGGCTTCTTCGACTCGGGCGAACTGTTCGTCACCGGCCGACTCAAGGACCTGATCATCATCCGCGGGCGAAACCACTACCCGCAGGATCTCGAGCACACCGTGGAGGAGGCGAGCGACCTCATCCGCGCGGGGTCTGTGGCCGCCTTCGCCGTCGACGTGGATGACCGCGAACGGGTGGTCGTGGTGGCGGAAATCGAGCGCGGCAAGCGGGATCCCCACGAGATCGCCTCCGCCTTCGAGGCGATCCGCAGCAAACTCGCCCGCGACCACGAGGTGGCCGCCGAGGGGATCGTGCTCGTGCGGCCCAACAGCATTCCGAAGACGTCGAGCGGCAAGATCCAGCGGCACGCCTGCAAGCGGCAGTTTCTCGACGGCACCCTCGAGGTGGTCGAGCGGTTCGTCAGCTGGGAGCAGCCCGTCGTGCAGGCTCCCTCGGCCGCATCGGGCTCCGCAGCCGTCTCGGGCAGCGGTGCGCCCCGCCTCGCCCGCAACCGGCCCGTCGGCGAGACCTCGCGGGCCCATCGTCCCGACCGCGAGTTGCCGCAGGAGATCGTGCAGACGGTCTACGACCACGTCCGCCGCATCGCCAAGGAACGGGCGGGTAACCTCACGCTCGACACGAATATCGTCGAACTCGGGCTCGATTCGCTGGAGCGGATGGAGATCGTCGCCAGCCTGGAGGAGGCCTACGGAGCCCGTTTCCCCGAGCAGGTGTTGCCGCTGATCGAAACCTGCCGCGAGGTGACCGAGGCGATCATCGACCACATGCCCGCGGCGGCCAAGACGCCTTCGGAGCAAACCGTCCGCCTCGACGCCGAACTCGGCGCCGACGTCTGGGACATCTCCCAGTTTCCGGAAGTGCGGGCGCTCGAGCAGAACTTCGCGATGGTCCGCGATGCGGGCCTCGAGAATCCCTACTTCAGCGTCCACGAGGGGCTGACCACCGACCGCACCACCATCGGTGGCCGCGAACTGGTGAGCTGGGCGACCTACAACTACCTCAGCATGTCGGGTGAAGCCGAGGTGGCGGCGGCGGCGAAGAACGCAGTCGATCGGTTTGGCACGAGCGTGTCGGCGAGCCGGCTGGTGTCAGGCGAGAAGACGATCCACCAGGAACTTGAGCGGGAGATCGCCCGCTTCGTCGGCACCGAGGATGCGATCACCTTCGTGGGCGGCCACGCCACCAACGAGACGGTGATCGGCCACGTGGTCGGCCCCGGTGACCTCGTGCTCCACGACGCCTTCTCGCACAACAGCCTCTTGCAGGGGGCGCTCCTCTCGGGCGCCCGCCGCCGTCCGTTCCCGCACAACGACTACGACGCCGCCGAGAAGCTCCTCTCCCAGATGCGAAGCCAGTATCGCCGCGTGCTGGTGGTGATCGAGGGCATCTACAGCATGGACGGTGACTTCTCCGAACTGCCGAAGTTCATCGGCCTCGCGAAGCGACACAAGGCGCTCCTGATGGTGGACGAGGCCCACTCGATCGGCGTGATGGGGGTCCGCGGCCGTGGGATCGGCGAGCACTTCGGCGTGAATCCGGAAGACGTCGACATCTGGATGGGCACGCTCTCGAAGGCGCTCGGCAGCTGCGGCGGCTACATCGCCGGCACCAAGACGCTCGTCCGCTGGCTGAAGTACACCTGCCCCGGCTTCGTCTATTCGGTGGGCCTGCCGCCGGCGGCGGCGGGAGCGGCCATCGGAGCCCTCCGGCTCTTGCAACGGGAGCCACAGCGGGTGGAGCGGCTGCACGCCAACGCCCGGCTGTTTCTCCAACTCGCCAAGGAGGCTGGGCTCAACACCGGCCCGTCTGGCGGCTCGGCGATCATTCCGGTCATCCTCGGCAACTCGATGAACGCGCTGCGGCTCTCCCGCAGCATGTTCACGCGGGGCATCAACGTGCAGCCGATCCTCTACCCGGCGGTGGAGGAAAGCGCCGCCCGGCTGCGGTTCTTCATCACGTCGCGGCACACGCCCGACCAGATTCGCCGCACGGTTTCGGCGATGCAGGAAGAACTCTCGAAGATCGACCCGGCCTACGCCCGCCAGTCGGCGTAACCAGGGCTCCTCGTAGCACAGGTTGCTGCCCGTAGCACAGGTTTCCAACCTGTGCCTTCTGGCCCGCAGGTTACCAACCTGCGGCTACGTCTTCTGCTCCTCGTAGCACAGGTTGCCAACCTGTGCCTACTTTCCCGTAAACCAAAACCCCACGGGTCGCGCCGTTGGCGCGTCCTGGCAGCGACGGCGTTATAACGGTTTCGACATGGCTTCCACCGAAACCACGAGCCACCGGCTCGTCCTACCCGCCGACGCCAATCACCACGGCACGCTCTACGCCGGGAGCCTGCTGCGGTATGCCCTGGAGGCGGCCTACGCCACCGGTAGCCGGGCCGCGGGGCCATCGGCCAACCTGATGCTCCGGCGGGTGCTCTCGCTCGAATGCCGGCGGAGCGTACCGGTCGGCACGCTCGTGGAGATCCGCTGCGCCGTCGTGCAGGTGCGGCGGGCTTATCTCGTGGTGGGCGTTGTGGGGATGCCCACGCCTGGCGGCACGCTGCCCTGGATGGACGGCCTGCTCGGCTTCGTGCAGGTGGACGCCGCCGGGCTGCCCGTGCCGCTGCCGCAGGAGATCAAGCCAGTGGCCGCGGGCCCGCTTTGGCAGCCGCTCTTCGACCGCCTCGCCAAGCTCGCCGACATCCGCGGTGCCACTGGCGACTGGATCGCCGCGGGTTGGTGAATCAGCCGCGACGAGAGGCGGCGCCCAGCGTGATGCGCCCGAGGCCTTACGGCCTTCGGCTTCTACGAGATCCGGTCCAAGCCCAACGCCGCGAGGCGTGGGGCCTGACGCCCTCAACCGACCGTTTTCGCGGGGGCAAGGGATGGCCCCGCGAAAACCTCAGTAGTTGATCTCGACGCCGAAGTCGACGCCGTTGACGAACAGGTAGCCGAGGTCGTTGCCGGCCCGAGGACCGACGTGGTTGTAGACGCGAAGTTGGTTATTGGTGGTACCGTCCGTACTCGGCGCGTTCACCGGGGGAGGCGTCCACGACGGAACTGCTGTGTAGCCGATAATGTTTCCCTGAGGATCGTAGTTCGGCGACTGGATTGGAGGACCGTTCTGAGTCGCTGTCAGCACGGGCTTCAAATCGGCTTTGAACTCAGTGTTGGTGCTGGCCCGCGTGATACTGCCCAGCCACATGCCCGTGTAGCCCAGGTTCAGTGAGACAGCCTTGCTGACGCGATATCGGCCCTTCAACCGCCACTCGCCGAGCGGAGCGAACACGAAGTTGTGCTCGGCGGTATTGGTGGCATTGGTCTGCCCGATGCCATAAATCTGCACGAACAGTGGGGGTGCCGAAACCGACGACGAGTTGTTCGTCGTCTGCGAAATCGAGTTGGCGAAGGTGTACGTGGAGCGGAAGTAGTCGGCGCCCAAGGCGGCTGGAAAGTTTGAGCCGCGGTAGAGCGTATTCTGGAAGTTCATGCCGGCGGTAAACCGGAGATCGGTCTCGATCGACCACCGGCCTCTTTCGAACATGTAGTTCAGACCGAACTCAGGGCCCACGATGTTGTTGTAGGCCGACGTGTCCCAGCCGCCGTTCTGCAGTTGGCAGAAGTCGCCCTGCGGGCAGCCGTCGATGAACGACTGCTGATTACTCGAATAATCGATGCTATAGCGGTCGGCCACCTGGAGGTACCGCGGCCCAAACGTGAACCTTGCCGTGCGGAGTTCCCCGGAGCCGGCCGAGGAGAGGTTTCGACGGACCGCCCAGGCGAAGCCGGCCGAGGTCAGCTCAGTTGTGTTCTTCTGGGTCAGCGTCTGCGTGATGATGTGGTCCGGGGGCGGGCTCTCTGACGTGATGGTGGTCACGACGATCGGCAGGCCACCGGCGACCAGGCCGCCGCCGCCAGCGGCCACCTGCTGCGAGAAGGTCGTCGTGGGCGAGTTGACCGCAAACGAGTTGGTCGTGACGAAGTTCTGGCTCTGCGGCCCCGAGTTGTAGTAGCTGAACATCATGCCGTAGTCGTCGTAGATCCAGCCGCCCTCGAACCGGTTGCCCCACGACATGACGGTCCGCATCCAGTTGGTGTTGAGATCCAGCCGCAGCGGATCCGACCCGAAGATGTAGAGCCCGGAGGCCGGATTGCCCGAGCGAATCAGGTCATTGTTGAGCTGGGCAACCGCGAACGGCGAGAGCGGCTGCACCGGAATGAAGAAGTCGTTCAGGATCGGTCGCGACTGGGCGGGCGTGAACGCCCAGAACGTGCGGTCGTACGTGAAGAAGATACCTTCCCGCGGATCCTGGCGGATGGCGTAGTCTTGCGACTCCGGCGGCGCGAACATCTGGAAGTCGTAAAAGTCCTGGTCCGGCAGGAGCGGCATCCAGTTCTGTCCCGCGATCGCCGGCACGGCCGTCGCGACCAGTGCCGCGACAGTGGTGAGGATCGCCGTCAGCCGCCTGAAACCGTTTTTCGTAGCCATCGCTTCTGTGTCCTGTGGAGCAGGAGCCGTCTTCCGCCACTGCGGATTCTCCCGTGGTATCGGTCGTGCCGGTCGATCGGGTTGACGAAACTTGGCAGACTCTGACGGCTCTGCCGGTTTTCACGCGGCCGACAGGCCCAATGCGTGGCAGGATGGGTCGCCTCGGCTATCCTGCGGATGTCCCCCGGCACGAAGCCGCTCCACCCGCCCCGTCAGGAGCCCGGATCTATGCGTTTCCCCGCCGCGGTCGCCCTCCTTGCCCTCCTTGCCACGGCTTCCATGGCAGCCGATCGGGCAGCCCCGAACGCCGAACAAGGCAACCCGCCAGCGGCCGAGTTTCTCCGCCTCGTCCGCGACGACGATGGCAAGCCGGTGTCGCTCGATACGGCGCTTGTGGAATACCGGGAGAGTGCCGCCGATGCCGCCAGGGCCGGCCGGCGGACTCCGCTGCAGGTCGATCTGGTGGCCGCCGTCCATGTCGGCGGGGCCGACTACTACGAGACGCTCGACCGGCTCTTCGCCGACTACGACGCGGTGCTCTACGAACTCGTCGCGCCGCCCAACGCCCGTGTCCCCAAGCCGGGCCGCAAGCCGGCCGGCGCGATCGGCTCCGCCCAGCAAAGCCTGAAGTCGATGCTCGGGCTCGAGTTCCAACTCGAAAGCATCGATTACTCGGCCGAGAACTTCGTCCATGCCGATCTCTCGCCCAAGGAGTTCGACGCCGCGATGGCCAAACGCGGCGAGAGTTGGTGGAGCATGTTCACGCGGCTGATGCAGGAGAGCATGGCCCGGGCCGACCGCGGAGGCGGTGCCGGCGACGTGAGTTTCGGCGAACTCTTCGGGATCCTCTTCGGCTCGGGACCCGAGCGGCAGGTGCGGCTTCGCCGGATGATGGCGGAGCAGTTCACCGACATGGACGTGCTGACGGCGGCCTTCGGCGGCGAGGAGGGATCGACGCTGATCACCGACCGCAACGCGGCCGCCCTCGACGTGCTCCGGGACGAAATCGCCAAGGGCAGGCGGCGGATCGCCATCTTCTACGGAGCCGCCCACATGGACGACTTCGACGAGCGGCTGCGAGACGACTTCGGGCTTCAGCCCGGCGAGCCGGTGTGGCTCGAAGCATGGGATCTCCGCGAGCCGGAGCCTGCCGCCGCACGAAAGTGACCGGCCAACGGCCTGCGGCTGGCTCCACCCGTCGCCACCACGGGCCCGCTCCGCCCGATCGCGAGCCGGTCGTTCCAGGCCTCCGCGACAAGTCGCGTCTCGTGCCACACCCCCTCGTAACCGAGAATCTCAGCCGCCTCGCCGACGGGATCGAACTCCACCGGGCCGCGATAGCCGTGGGCGAGCATCTCGCCGACGAGCCGTTCCAGCGGAAGCCCACCATGGCCAGCCGGCAACCGGTCAGCCTCGGCGGAGGGCGGCCCGCAGCGATCGGCCACCTGCACGATGGCCGCCGCCTCGGCGAGTTGTGGCAGCAGCGGCTCGAGATCGGGGGCGTCGCCGAAGTGCCAGAAATCGACCGCCAGACGGACTGCGGGGTCGGAGAGCCCCTCCACGAGATCGACCGCCTCGGCGAGCCCGCCAAGGAAGTTGCAGCCGGCAGCGCCGGCAGGATGGGCTGGCTTCAAGGCCAGGGTGACTCCAGCCCGTGTGGCGACCGGGGCGAGAGCCTCCAGGGCCTGGACGAGCAGTCGCATCGCATGGCTTCGGGTGTGGCCGCCGCGGCAGCCGCTGTGGAGCACGAGCACCGGAGAGCCAAGGGTGGCTGCGGTCGCGATCGCCTCAACGGCGTCGTCGAGGCTTTCGGCGAACGAGCGTCCATCGCCCCCCGTAAAGCCGCCGGCCGACTGGAGGCTCGACACGCGGATGCCGGCCACGGAGACCATCGCGGCGGCCGTCGCAGCCCCGATGTCGGACACCTTGGGCCGCCAGAGCGAGATCGCATCGAATCCGAGCGCGGCCGCCCGCGCAACCTCGTGCTGGAGTTCCCAACGGGGACTGGTCAGCTCGCTGACCGCAACGTCGAACATGGCTCTGCTTCCTCCGGGTGGCGCCGCCTGCGTAGACGGCGTGGACGCTCGCCTCATGGGCGGGAAGTATGGGGGGGTGCCGCGCAGACTGTCCAGAGAAATGTCGTCCGCGAGCGCCAGTGGCGTGCGCCATGCGATTCCAGACCGCTCGACCGATGACAGCACCACGCCTGCCAAACCCTCTTGACAATCGCATCGCTCACCGTCTGCTTTCGCCGCCGCCTGCGGGTGGCGCATACTCGACCCACGAGGAACGCCGCCCGATGCCCCGCCTACGATTCCTGCACGTCAGCGACGGCCGCCGCGAGGTGGTGATCCCGGGCGATGCCATCGAGTGGCAGTTCGCCCGGTCCGGCGGCCCGGGCGGCCAGCACGTCAACCGGACGAGCAGCAAGGCCATGCTGCGATTCGACGTCGCCCGCTCACCACACCTGCCCGACGACGTCCGCAGCCGCATTCTCGCCCGCGAGAAATCGCGACTCGCGGGCGACGGCACGCTCGTGATCGCCAGCCAGGTGCACCGCGATCAGTCACGAAACGTTGCCGACTGTCTCGACAGACTGTCCGATGTGATCCGCGGCGCCCTCACGCCGCCAAAGCGTCGCCGGCCCACCCGCACCCCGCGCTCGGCCGTTGCCAAGCGGCTCGACACGAAGAAACGGCGGTCGCAGACGAAGCAGGGGCGGCAACGACCAGATGCCTGAGCCACGCTCCTGAGGAAGCAGCCGGCGGTATAATCGGACGGCGGGCAGCGAGGCCCGCCGCCGCACCTTGAAGGATTCACCATGCCCTCCCCCCGCGACATCGACTCGCTGCTCCGCAACTGGGAGTTTCACCCCGGCGAGGTCAACGCCCGACTGATCAAGACCCGGTCGGGCCGCGAGGTGCTGCAGATGCGCATCGACATGGGCGTCGTGCAGATGGAGACCGACCTCCGGCCCGACGGCCAGCGGCCCAACGGGGCGGAAACCTACTACGACTACCTCGTCGGTGAGGTGATCCGCGAGGGCGACGCGTTTCGGCTCACGAAAGAGCAGTGCGCGGAGGCCGACCGCGAGTTCGCCCAGTACTACCAGCGACGACTCTGCTGGCTCTCGCTGCGGGAGTATCGTCGGGCCGCCCGCGATGCCGACCACAGCCTGGCCTTCATGGACTTCGTTCGCGAGCATTCGCCGGATGAGGAGTGGACGCTCACGCACGAGCAGTATCGGCCGTTCGTCCTCTTCCACCGGGTGCAGGCCGCGGCCTTGGCCTCGCTGGAAGAACAGGGGCCGGAAGCGGCCATCGGCGAGCTCAATGCGGGCCTCACAACCTTCCGCGACCTATTCGCCCGCTACGATGCCACCGAGCAGTTCGAGGAGGACGAGCTCGTCAAGCGACTCAGCGAGATGCGGGAGAGCGTGCGGCAGCGGTATGAGATCGGCCGGACGCTCCCCGAGCAGCTCGACGACGCCGTGAAGGCCGAGGATTACGAACTTGCGGCGAAGATCCGCGACCGGATCCGTAACGGCGACAAGGTGATCGCAGACGGCGCGGGTGATGGAGCCGACGCCGTCGAACGTTGAACATTCGACGCTTGATATCCGCTCCAGCCTGAAAAAATTACAGGCGCCGCCACACGCTCCAAGCTGCCTCGACGGCACCGTTTCACCAGACGAAACGGCCGGGCGTGAAGCTGGGGAGGATGTGCGGACTGGCGGGCTCCGGCGTCATTTTCCAGGCGAACCCTCTTCAATGGCACGCCGTATGCAGCAGGACACCATCGGTGACGAAACCGTCGCCGCCCTCCCGAGGAGCACCGCCATGAACGCCACGACCACCCGCACCGCCCCGCAGGCCCTCCGCACCACGATCCTGCTGTCGACGCAGGTGGATGGTGAGGCATGCACGGTCCGCGCGACCCCGATTTGGCCAATCGCCGAGGTGCTCGACTTCGACGAGGCGTTCGACGATCTCGCCGCAGCGGGGACCGATCTCGACCCGGGGCTGGTCGCCGATGCGATCGAGTCGCGGATGATCGCCTCCCCGCGGCTTCGCCGCCGGCAGAAGGCCGTGAGTTCGCGGGCCATGTTCTACGCCGGCGGCTGATCGAGCGTAACGGAGGTGCAGGTTGGCAACCTGCACGCGAACGCCGCCTGCTTTCCCGCAGGTTACCAACCTGCGGCTACGTGGGAGAGCCGCCAAACCTGCGGCTACGTCGGAGAGCCACCAAACCAGCGGCGACGTGGAACCGCGGCCACACGGCAGCCACAAAACGGCCCGGCGGCACCACCCGCT
>JBAXOU010000115.1:0-10459 GCA_037133115.1 Planctomycetota bacterium
GATCGCATGGAGTGCGTTGTGCGTCAGCCCGCGCGGCCTTACGGCCGGTCGGCTTTCATGATCGCCGTCCAAGCCCAACGCCGTAAGGCGTGGGATGCGGCCAGAACGGGGCCCATATCCTTCCCAACGCCGTGAGGCGTGGGGCAAGCCACCATCAGACGCTGCGTCCTGCGTAGTTTGCCCGCGGCCTTACGGCCGGTCGGCTTGAAGTATGCCGTTGAGCGAGCCCGCGATCATGCGGCCGGCGCGGAGCGTGGCGATGATCCGTGTGGTTGGGTCGAGGATCGACTCGTAGGGATCTGTGCAGGCAGTCGTTGGCACGAGGAACGCCAGGTCGGCAGGACGACCGGGGGCGAGGATGCCGCACGACCGCTCGAAGCCGAGCGCCCAGGCCGCATCCACCGTGACCATGCGGAGCGCCTCCCCGGGTGACGCGACGCCCGCCGCGACGAGCGTGCGGCACTCGGCGAGTACCGAGAGATCCGGATTGGAGGCCCGGCTGTCGGTGCCGATCGCCACGCGAACCCCGGCCTCACGAAAGAAGCTGATGGGCGGGAGCGTGCTTGAGAGGGCCAGCGTCGTCCGCGGGCAGACGACCACACAGAGCCTGTCGCGATGCCGGGTGAGCCGAGCCATCGCATCCGGATCGCGGCCGAGGTGTGTGCCGTGGACGACGAGAGCCCGCGGGCCGCGGGCCAGCCGCGAGATCCACTCGGCCGCCGGAAGGAGAGCCGGCCCGCCCGGCGGCCACACCCCAAGTCGTTCGAAGAGTTCGCGGAAGGGCCCCGTTCCGGAGCGGAGCAACTCGGCCTCGGCCTCACTCTCGGCAACGTGCATCGCCAGCGGCACAGAGCAGTTGCGGGCCGCGTCGATCAGAGACTTTGCCAGCGGCGCGGCCACCGAATAGGGCGCATGAGGAGAGATACCGGCCGACGCTCCCGCGGCGAGCAGACGCCGCACGTCGCTGATGGCCTCGGCGCCGGCGATCGCCACCGACGCGGCTGACAGACCGAGAGCCTCACGAAAGATCCGCAGCCGCGGGCCCGCCGAAGGATAGCCGCCGACGGGAACGCCCGTGGAGATCTCCCCGACGGCCGTGACCCCGTGGCCGGCCGACTCGCCGAGCCCACGGCGGATCGCCGCGGCACTCCGACACGCTCCCGCGATGCCGGTGGCCCGCCCCCGTCGGAGGGCGATGACCCGCTCGATCCAGCCGGGCAGACCACCGGCGGCGTCGAGCGGCGGATCGACGTCGGAAAACTCCAGGTGCGTGTGGGCGTTGATGAGCCCGGGGATCACGATCGCGTCGGCGGCGTCGATCGTGGATGCATCGTCGCGGCGGCCCGGTGGCGAACCTCCACCGAGATCGATGATCCTGCCCCGGCGGATCCGCAGCCAGCCGCCCTTCAGCGGCGGCCCGTGCAGCGGCACGATCCAGCGAGCCCGGATCACGACGTCGTGCCGCGGCCGGCGGCTCACGGCGACGTGGTGGCCACGGGCAGGGGCACGGCCCGCGTTCGCACCCGCTCGGGATCCGCCGCGGGGGCCGGTGGCTCCTCCTCGAAGAGTTCGTAGAACACGTTGCGACGCCGCGGGGTCCAGCCGAGCTCGGCGATCGCCGACTTCATCTCGTCGAGAGTGAGGTGGTGCACCGTCCCGGCCGCGCTCACCACGTTCTCCTCGATCATCAGGCTGCCCATGTCGTTGGCGCCGTAGAGCAGCGCGAGCTGGCCGATCTCGCGGCCCTGCGTCACCCAGCTCGACTGAATGTTGGCGAAGTTGTCGAGGTAGAGCCGGGCGACCGCCTGCGTCTTCAGGTATTCGAACGCCCCGGCGGGAGGAATGTCGTCCATCGTGGTGTTGTCGGGCTGAAACGACCAGCAGATAAAGGCGGTGAAGCCGCCGGTCTCGTCCTGCAGTTGGCGGAGGCGGTCGAGGTGCTCCACCCGCTCCGCGAGCGTCTCGACGTGGCCATACATCATCGTCGCCGTGCTACGGCCGCCGAGCAGGTGCCACTGCCGGCTCACCTCCAGCCACTCGTCGGTCATCGCCTTGCCACGGGTGATGGCCGAGCGGACGCGGTCCACGAGGATCTCACCGCCGCCGCCGGGGAGCGACCCGAGGCCGGCGCGGGCGAGCCGCTCGAGCACCTCCCGCAGAGGCCGCTTCGAGACCTTGGTGAACGCGTGGATCTCGGGAGGTGAAAACCCATGCACGTTCACCTGGGGAAAGTGGTCTTTGATGCCACGAAGAAGATCTTCGTACCACTCCAGCGGCAGCGTGGGGTGCATGCCGCCCTGCATCAGGATCTGGTCGCCGCCGAGGGCGACCGTCTCCTCGATCTTTTTGAGGATCACGTCGCGGTCGAGGACGTATCCCTCGGGGCTTTTCGGCCCGCGGTAAAACGCGCAGAAGTCGCAGACCGCCGAACAGATGTTGGTGTAGTTGATGTTCCGATCGATGTTGTAGGTGCGATAGGTCTCCGGATGGAGCCGCCGCGTGACCGCATCAGCCGCGCGGCCGATCGCCGCGAGGTCGTGCGACTCCAGCAGTGTCACCGCGTCGGCCGGCGTCAGTCGCCGGCCCGCGATCACGTCATCGAGGATGGGGTGGATGGCAGTCGCGGTCATCACACGGCTCTCCTTGGCAGCGGCACATCGCCGGATCGCAACTCTCGCCCGATCGCCGCGGTGGGCGGCGCGAGGCCCTGGCCGGCGGCATAACGGCGGAAGAGCCGGAGCGACTCCCGCTCTCGTGAACCGAGATCATAGTGGAGATTGTCCCGGAGATAGCTCAGGCACTGAGGCACGGTCAGGCCGTGCGCCGCCGCCTCGGCCGCAGCGATCGCCGCCAGGTTCATGCGGCCTGCGTCACGGGCCGCGGAGAGGAGATGACTCAGCCCACCGACGTCGACCCCGTCGCGGGCGGCCCACACGGCGAAGACGAACGGGAGCCCCGTCCAACGGCACCACTCGTCGCCGAGATCCCACATCATCTGAAACGAACCCCCCGTCAGGCCGCCGCTGGCATCGCCGATGGCGCGGTCGCCGATCAGCAGCACCGCGTCGGCTCGCGTGTCGGCCAGTCCGGCGCCGATCGGCAGCGACTCGATCAGGGGAGCCACGCCGTGCCGTTCGGACAGGAGGATGCGGGCCAGGGCGGCACTCGTGCGAGACCCCTCGTCGACGGCGAGTGTGGCCACTCTGGACGGCAGCGTTCGGAAGAATAGTTTCACGCTCATCACTGGCCCGCGGCAGCCGATGCAGGCATCGGACACGATGCGGTGGCCGCCGCGAAACACCTCGATCGATGGGATCAGCGCCACGTCGAGCCGCCCATGCGCGAGGCGGTCGGCAAGCCGGCTGGGAAGGTCGTAGGCCACCTCGACACCCGCCGCCGCCAGCCCGTGCACCAGCGGCTTCGTGTTGAGGTACTGGACGGCCCCGACCCGCAAGGGCCCGCTAGGGCGGGTGTAGTGATCGCGAGGCTGGGCGGGCTTGTGGATCATGGCCTGAGGGGAGCGGGATTGTCGCCGTCCTGGCTCCTCTTCCACAACCGCAGTCCCGCGGCCGCGATAACCGCGGGTTCTCACGCCTCCAGGCGGCGAAACGCCCGCAAGCCGAGCACGAGGGGCACGACCGTGGCGGTCATCCCCAGGCCGACCACCACCAGGCCTCCGGCGATCGCTCCCCACCTCCCCCCCGCCCATGCCAGGATCCCGTGGGAGGAGATGACGCTGGGGCCGAGCGTGTGGGTGAGCAGAAACAGATGGGTGGGCACGGCCGCCGCGATCACCGTGGCCATGATGAACAGCGAACTGATGACCAGACTCAGCGTTCCCCCAAAACCGGACGAGATCTTCGACGGCGAAGACTCCCGCAGGTCGGGCATCCGAGCCCCGAGGCCGACGGCGATGCCCGACAGGCCCATGCAGAGCATCACGCTGCAGAGTTCGTGCTGCGCGATCAGCGACCAGGGAATGCCGAGCATGCAGTCGCTCAACAGCACGAGGCTACAGCACGGGCCCAGGCTGCCGAAGAACGAGAACAGAAACTTGGACCAGACGATCTGGTCCCGGTGCACAGGCAGCAGGCCGAGGATCCAGAACCGTCGTCCCTCGAGGCTGATCATCGGGTAGACGAAGCGGGTCGTGAACGTCGAGAGAATAAGCCCAACCACCGCGAGGTTGAGGTAGCCGATCATCGACGCGTAGGCGTTGTGGTAGTTGAAGGCGCGAAGATTGAGGAAATACAGCCCGAGCAGCCCGAAGAAGATCGCGAACTGCGACCACTGGGAGATGTCGCGGCGAAAGAGGCGAAAATCCTTCACCAGCAGAAGTCGCAGCGGTCGGCCTGTCGCGAATCCGGCGTGGCCGAGCGCGCGGTCGAACCACCGCAGCGGCCGGCGGCGGCGCGACGGGATCTCACCCGCGAGTTGGCTGTATCCCTTGCGGTAGGCGATCCCCGCGACCCATCCGGCCAGGTGCTGGAGGGCCAGAGCGTTGGCAATGAGCAGCGCCAGGAACTTCAGCGACTCGAAAAGCGAGGCCGCCATCAGGGTGCCGTCCCGCTCCGTGCGGGCGGCCTCGATCAGCGCCATCGAGAGCCACCAGCTCGGAAACAGCTTCTGCTCCGTGACCGACAGCCGGGCGAACGTCCGCTCGAACCATGCCGCTGACATCGAGTCGACCCGCGCCTGGGAGAACATCGACCAGCCGAGCCCGATGGCCCCGACGCAGGCGACCGTGACCCCGATCGTGAACGCGTGCAGCCGCAGCCGGGGCATCCAGGCGACGAGTGTCGTGCAGATGATGCTCCCCACGGACGCGGGAATGAAGACGAACGAGATCATGAGCGGCAGCATGACGACGTAGTAGGGCCAGGCCGCGTGCCGCACCACGCCGTAGGCCGTCAGCATCGGGCTGCCGAGGAGCACGAACCCCCAGCTCGAAAACCACATCGCCTCGCGGAACTTGTGGGCGTGGATCGCCTCGGCCCGCACCGGGAGCGTCAGCAGCAGCCGCGCCTCAGGCGAGCAGTACATACCGGTGTAGACCAGGATGCCGGTCGAGAAGACGAGCATCACCATCAGCGACGCGAAGAAGGCGTTGAAGAGCAGCGAAATCACCTCGGCATGCAGCGCGTCGAGGAAGCCGAAACCCTCGACGAACAGTCCGTACAGCGCCGCCCAGAACAGCGCGCTGAGCAGCACGACGAGGCTGAGCCGGAGCCGCGCGTCGGAGAGCATCGAACGGATCGTCTCCCAGGCGAGTGTCGCCCGGAGCTTCACGAACAGCCGCGACTCGTCCTCGAAGGAGAGAAGTCGAACCGCTTCGGGCGGCAGGGCCCGTCCGCTCACGGTTCGCGCCCCCGTCCGGAAGTCACCTCGAGATAGAGCTGCTCGAGCGTGGTCGACTCGAGGGCCATCTGCTCCCGGAGTTCGGCGATCGTGCCCAGAAACCGCAGCCGGCCACGGACCATGATGCCGACGCGGTCGGCCATCTCCTCCGCCATCGCCAGCGTGTGGGTCGACATGAAGACCGTCATGCCCTCGCGGGTGCGGGCAGAGAGCAGGTCTTTGACGATCCGCACGCTCCGCGGATCGAGGCCGACCATCGGTTCATCGAGCACGAGCACGTCGGGATCGTGGAGGAACGAGGCGGCGAACACGAGCCGCTGCTTCATGCCGAGCGAATAGCTCTCGGCGAGGTCGTCGGCGAACTCGCCGAGTTCGAAGTGGTCGATCTCCCGATCGATGCGGTCGGTGGCGAGCCGCTGCGGCATGCCGAACATGTCGGCGATGAACCAGAGAAACTCGCGGCCGGTGAGCTTGTCGTAGAGGGTGGGCTCGTCGGGCACATAGCCGAGGTGCAGGTGCGCGGCCCGCGGATCCTTGACGAGATCATGGCCACAGACGCGGACGGCCCCTCGCGAGGGATGCAGGAGACCGACGAGCATCCGGATCGTCGTGGTCTTCCCGGCGCCGTTGGGCCCGAGCAGGGCGAAGAGTTCGCCCCGGGGAATCGCCAAGGTGAGGTCTGAGACCGCGGTCTTCGGGCCATAGGTGCGCGTGACGTGATCAAACTCGATCATGGAGTGCTCCGCTGCAGCGCTGCGTCGGGACCGCCGTCTTTGGCCAGCCAGGCAGCCGCTTCGTCGGTCCGCCGCAGGAACGTCATTCGCGTGCCGAAGAGCATCGCCTCCTGCTTCAACACCCGCCCCGAGCGGTCGACCCAGAGTCGGCACCGCGGCTCACGATGGCTGGATGGGTCCTCACGATACGCCACGACGTGCACGCGGACGAGGCCCTCCTCCCAGTAGAGGGCCTCTTCGGGCCCGACGTCGGCATGGAGAACCTCGATCGGGGACCGGCCGGGGCGGAGGGGGCTATAGACGGGAATGGTCCAGCGACGCCCTTCGTAGAGGCCGGGCAGGCTCGCCTGCGGGGAGAGTTCGTCGCCGATCATGACGTGCGTCGGCAGATGGCGGGTGGTCTCGTAGGTCATGCCGCCGGCCTCGATCTTCACGTCCACGTCGCCCTCGTCCACCGTCCCGCGGAGCATGACGTCGTCGACCGCGCCGGGGAGCCTGACGCGCGAAGTGAACGCGCGGAGTTGGCCGATCGAGTCGATCTCCAGGTGGCCACGGGCGGAGAAGCTGGCGGGCGTGCTCTCGTGCACAACTCGGCGAACGAGCAGTCCGGCCCAGACGGGCAACATCTCGTCGAGCGGCAGTTTGTCGAACTGGAGAAGGCTCTCGACTACAAGGCCACCGTCGTTCTGTGGCTCAGATGTGGCCAGAGCCCAGCCAACTGGCCGCTCGTTCCAGTGAACCGACCACGCCACTGGGATCGGGCGATGGCCCGACGTGTAGAGCGCCTGCTGCCCCGGGGGCGAACCTGGACTCAAAGACGGAAGAATTTTCGTGACGACGAGCCAACCACTGGTCACGAGCCAGAAGCCGACCACGATTGGCGTGAGCAGCGGTCGTTGCAGCATATCGCGACAGCCGGGGCCGCGGGCCCGTCACAGGCGACCGCTTCCGTGCAGTCTACAGCCGGCTGCGCCGCCGCGAAACGACCGCACGATCGGGGCGGCGGCCGCGGCTGACCACCTGAAGTTGGCCCGGTCCAATGAAACGCGTATACTCCTGCTCAACCAGTAGGGACCGGGGATTCCGTCGATGACGGCAGACAAGAACCAGGAACGAGCCATGGCGACCGCTTCAAGCGGTACACAGGTGTTCTTCCAGCAGGGCTGCCCGGTCTGTGGGCGACGGCTGGAGATCGACGTCAACCTGCTGGGCCGGCGGGTCTACTGCCAGCACTGCGGCGGCGGTTTCGTGGCGATGGATGCGTCGCTCATGACGGCCGCGGCGCCCGTCGACCAGGCCGATGACCGCGTCGATGCGTTGCTCGAACGGGCCGCGGTCGCCCTTGAGCAGGCATCCGCCGACGGCGACGCCGGCTGACGGCAGTTCGCGTCAGGCGTGCTGCCATCCCTCGGGAAACCCTGCGAGTCCACCCAGGCAATGCCAGTAGCCGGGGAATGTCTTGCCGACGCATCCCGGATCCTGGATCGCGACGCCCGGCACCCGCAGCCCGACAAGCGACAGGCTCATGGCCATCCGGTGATCGTCGTAGGTTCGCACCGAGCCGCCGTGGAGCGTGACTGGTGCAATCGTCATCCCGTCGGCATGCTCCTCGACGGAGGCGCCGAGGCGGCGGAGTTCGCGAACGAGGTCGCCGATCCGGTCGGTCTCCTTGTCGCGGATATGGGCGACGTTCCGGATCGTGGTTGGACGGTCCGCAAACGCAGCCACGATCGCCAACGTGGGGACGGTGTCGCTGATCGCGTTCATGTCGATGTCGATGCCGCGGACCGCACGGCCGGTGACCGTGATCGCGTTGCCCGTGCCCGAATCGTCGCCTTCGTGCCACTCGACGTCGCAGCCCATCCGCTCGAGGGCATCGCAGAAGGCAACGTCGCCCTGCATGCTGCGGCGGGAGAGTCCGTCGACTCGAACGCGGCCCCCGGTGATCGCCGCGGCCGCGAAGAAGTAACTTGCCGCCGACGCATCCGGCTCGATCTCGTAGTCGCAGGCCGCATAGCCGCCCGGATGGATTCGCCACGTGCGGTCATCCACCACGTCGCAGCGGCCGCTGAAGTCGGCCATCACTCGCCTGGTCATCGCCAGGTAGGGGAGCGACACGAGCGTGCCGGCGAAGGCAAGATCCATCCCCTGGTGCGTGCAGGGCGCGGCGAGGGCGAGGCCGCTGGCGAACTGGCTCGAGGTGCCGCCAGCCACGGTGGCGGCACCGCCACGGAGCCCGGAAGAACGAATCAGCACAGGAGGACAGTCGCCCGGGCTCTCGGCTCGGGTATCGACTCCGAGATCGCGGAGCGCCGCCACAAGGTCGCCGATCGGCCGCTGCCGCATCCGGGCGGTGCCATCGAGCCGGTAGGTGCCGCGGCCCAGCCCACAGACGGCCGCGAGGAACCGCATCGTGGTGCCGCTGGCGGCGCAGTCGAGCGTCGCCTCGGCGGCAGGGATCGTGCCACCACACCCGCTGACCGTGGCCGTGCCGGCGGGCCAGTCGACGTCCACGCCAATGCCGAGCGTCGCCAGGCCGGCAGCCATCACGCGGGTGTCCTGGCTGTCGAGCACCCCCGAGAGCCGGCTCGTCCCGCGAGCCAACGCCGCACATACCAACGCGCGGTTGGTGATGCTCTTCGATCCGGGAGGCCGGATGCGGCCCTCGATCGGGCCGGAATGCTGCGGGATGGGAAGCGGGTCGATCATGCGTTGCGGGTGGCAACCGCGGTTGCGGGAAGGCGTCGCGGCGGGGAAAACAGAGGGCGTGCCGGCAAGCCTAGGTCAGGCCCCGCCGGCGGTCCATGCCCGCCCCATTTTGGGATGACCAGGATGCCTCCCTTTTCAGACGCCGGGCCCGCACGCTACGACTTTCTGGCCCCGTCGTCGATCCTCTTTGGCGCAGGGCGGCTCGCCGAACTCGGGGAGGTCGCCGCGCGGTTCGGCCGCGAGGCCTGGCTCGTGACGGGATTCCGGAGCCTCGAGACCTGTGGCGGGGAAGCGGCCGTGGCCGCCGTGCTTCGCGCCGCCGGCCTCGACGTCACCCGGGTCGGGACCTGCACGCGCGAACCGACCGTGGCCGACGTGGCGGGGATCGTCAGCGCGCTGCCGCGGATCGAGGGCCGCGCGCCGGTGGTGGTGGCGATCGGAGGCGGGGCCACGATCGACCTTGCGAAGGCCGTGGCGGCGCTCGCGACCAACCTCGCCAGCCCGCAGGAATGCGATGATGACGCGGTGGCCGACCACCTCGAGGGCGTGGGCCGCGGGCTGCCGATCGGGCGGCCGCCCCTGCCAGTGGTCGCCGTGCCGACGACGGCGGGCACCGGGGCCGAGGCCACCCGCAACGCCGTGATCTCGTGCCCGCGGCGGCGATTCAAAAAGAGCATGCGGAGCCCGCTGCTCGTGCCGCGGGCAGCCCTCGTTGATCCCACCCTCACGGCATCGTGCCCCCGAGGTGTGACCGCCGCCTCCGGCCTCGATGCCATCACGCAGCTCATCGAATCGTTCGTTTGCCGGTTTCGGGCCCCCCTGCCACGGGCGCTCGTGCTCGACTCGCTGCCCCGCGCAGTGGCGGCGCTGCCGAGGGTGCTCGCCGACCCGCGCGACCTCGACGCCCGCGTGGCGATGAGCCACGCGGCGCTTCTCTCCGGCATGGCGCTCACCAACTCCGGCCTCGGTATGGCGCACGGCGTCGCCGCAGCGCTCGGGATCGAATGCGGCACACCGCACGGCGTCGCCTGCGCGGCGATGCTGCCCGTGGCGGTCGCCGTGAACCGGAGCGTCTGCCAGGACGACTTTGCGATGCTCGAGCGGGCGATCGACCCCGAGGCGCCGCGGGATCATGAGGCCGCTGCGGACGCCTTCGTACGGCGTGTCGAAGACCTCTGCGCGGCCGCAGGCACGCCGCGACGTCTCGCCGAGGTGGGGCTTTCCCGCGACCGGCTGACGTGGCTGGCGGAGAACTCGGGGGGCGCGAGCATGCGGGGCAACCCGGTATCGCTCGATCCGCAGACGCTCCTGCCGATCCTGGAACGCGTCTGGTAGTCGGAGTACTCGTCCGGATCGAACACGATCCTCGGGTTGCCGCTTCGTGCGTGTAATACGGCTCACACTTAATCCTCGCGCGTGTATCAGGCTCGGGGCCGCCCGTAGCACAGGTTGTCAACCTGTGTGCCTTCCATGTTCGCATTGGGCTCGCAGCATCGCCGCTCGCAGTTCATTCAGTCAGGGCTGCGGTGACGAGGCTCATGCCCGATCGTCTTACGGCCGCGTGACGAGCACCGGATCGTCCAGGATCGGTATGATCGATGCGGTTGCCGGTTCGCCCACCAGGGCCTGCTGCCATTCCTGACGCACCCTGTCGAGGT
>JBAXOU010000116.1:0-10455 GCA_037133115.1 Planctomycetota bacterium
CTGCGGCCCCGGCTCCAGGAACTACTCGACAGCCCGGGGGGCTGACGGCCCGTTGCCGGTTCCGGGGCGTCGGCATAGACTTTTCTCCGTCAGGAGAGAGTCGCAAGACCGCCGAAGGCTGAACGCTCAGGCAAACGGACTGACACTAGACCTGTTGGAGAGTGGCGTCGCCCACCGGCGGCGCCCACCGAAGGGGCAACCCGCGGGCCGACGCCCGCGGCGAATCTCTCAGGTTCCAGGACAGCAGGGTTCCGTCGTTTCCTCGCTGCCGTCCCGGCGTCAGCGGGGAGTTCTCGCTGCCGTCCCGGCGTCAGCGGGAAGTTTTATGCTGCCGTCCCAGCGGCAGCGAAAGGGAACCCACCGATGTCGTCCACGCTCGTCTCCCCTGCCCCACGTCCGTTGGCCGTTGAGCCAACGTCGCCGCTCACCGCGCTCGAAAATCCGACCGAGTTTCGCGGCCGGCACATCGGCCCGACTCCCTCCGATCAGGCCGAGATGCTCGCCGCCGTCGGCGCCGCGTCGCTCGACAGCCTACTCGATGAGATCGTGCCGGCGACGATCGCCCGCCACGACGCGATGCGGCTGCCGGCGGCCCTGACCGAGGCTGCGGCGCTCGCGGAACTCAAGGGCATCGCATCGCGGAATCTGCTCCTCACGAGCTTCATCGGTCAGGGATATCACGCCTGCCACACGCCCACCGTGATCCTGCGCACCATCCTCGAGAACCCGGCGTGGTACACCGCCTACACCCCCTACCAGGCCGAGATCAGCCAGGGCCGGATGGAGGCGCTCGTCAACTTCCAGACGATGGTCTGCGACCTCACAGGCATGCCGATCGCCACCGCGTCGCTGCTGGATGAGGCGACGGCCGCCGCGGAGGCCATGACGCTGGCAAAGCGGACGAGCGGATCGTCGAGTCCGACGTTTCTTGTCGATGCGGGCTGCCACCCGCAGACGATCGAGGTGCTCCGCACCCGCGCCGAACCGCTCGGCATCGAGATCGTGGTCGGCGATGCGGCCGCCCTCCTCGATCGCACCGACTGCTTCGGCGTGCTCCTGCAATATCCGGCGACCGACGGCCGCGTGGGCGATTGGCGGTCATTCACGGAGCGGGCCCACGCGCGGAAGGCGGCTGTTGTGGTGGCGGCCGACCCGCTGGCCCTCACGCTCATCGCACCGCCCGGCGACTGGGGGGCCGACATTGTGGTCGGCACCACGCAGCGGTTTGGGATGCCGATGGGCAACGGCGGCCCACACGCCGCGTATCTCGCCTGCCGCGACGAGTTCAAGCGGTCGCTGCCCGGCCGGCTCGTGGGCGTGAGCATCGACACGCACGGCCGGCCCGCGTACCGGCTCGCGCTGCAGACCCGCGAGCAGCACATCCGCCGCGAGAAGGCCACCTCCAACATCTGCACCGCACAGGTGCTGCCCGCCGTGGTGGCGAGCATGTATGCCGTCTACCACGGCCCCGAGGGGCTCACTCGGATCGCCCGCCGCGTGGCCACCTATGCCGGCATTCTCGCCGCGGGCCTCGAGCGGCTCGGCTGCTCGCTGCGGCACGCCCACACCTTCGACACGCTCGCCGTGGCGACGGGCTCGCAAACCGACGCCGTCCTCGCGCGAGCCCGGGCCGCCGGGATGAACCTGCGACGGCTCGATGATGCGACGGTGGGCATCGCCCTCGACGAGACGACCACGCGAGACGAACTGACCACGATCTGGGGTGTGTTCGCGGCCGACGGCGCGGCGGTGCCGGAAGTCGAGGCCCTCGCCGGCATCGCGCCGCGGATTCCGGAGGCGCTCGTTCGCACGAGCCCCTTTCTCACGCATCCGGTGTTCACGAGCCACGCCAGCGAGACGGCGATGCTTCGCTACATTCGCTCGCTCTCCGACAAGGATCTCGCCCTCGACCGCGGCATGATCCCGCTCGGCAGCTGCACGATGAAGCTGAATGCCACGAGCGAGATGATTCCGATCACCTGGCCCGAGTTTGCGAGCGTCCATCCCTTCGCGCCGGCCGGCCAGCGGGCTGGGTATGCGATCCTTGACCGCCAGCTTCGCGAGTGGCTCTGCGAGGCAACGGGCTATGCGGGCATCAGCCTCCAGCCCAACGCGGGCAGCCAGGGGGAATACGCCGGCCTGCTCGTGATCCGCGCCTGGCAGAAGGCGCGGGGTCAGGGACATCGCACCGTCTGCCTGATCCCGTCGAGCGCCCATGGCACCAACCCGGCGAGCGCCCAGATGGTGGGCATGGAGGTGGTGGTCACCGGCTGCGACGAGCGGGGCAACGTCGATCTCGCCGAGCTGAAGGCGAAGTGCGAGCAGTATTCCGACCGGCTGGCGGCGGTGATGATCACCTACCCGAGCACGCACGGCGTGTTCGAGGCCGACATCAAGGAACTCTGCGATATCGTCCACCGCCACGGCGGCCGGGTGTATGTGGACGGCGCCAACATGAACGCGCTGGTCGGTACGGCGGCGGTAGGAAGGTTCGGTGGCGACGTCAGCCACTTGAACCTCCACAAGACGTTCTGCATTCCGCACGGCGGCGGCGGCCCGGGCGTGGGCCCCGTCTGCGTGGTGGAGGATCTCGTGCCGCACCTCCCGGGCCATGCGACGGGTGGCGTGCCGGTGAACGACGTGGGCGCCGTGTCGGCCGCGCCGCTGGGCAATGCCGGAGTGCTGCCGATCAGCTGGATGTATTGCCGCATGATGGGCGGCGACGGCCTGCGGCAGGCGACGACCGTGGCGATCCTCTCGGCCAACTACGTGAGCGCGCGGCTTCGCGACCACTACCCCACGCTCTACGCGGGCGTTAATGGCCGCGTGGCCCACGAGTGCATCCTCGACCTGCGGCCGCTCAAGGAGACGAGCGGCGTGACGGCCGAAGACGTGGCCAAGCGGCTGGTCGACTACGGCTTCCACGCGCCGACCCTGAGCTTCCCGGTGCCGGGCACGCTGATGGTGGAGCCGACGGAGAGCGAGCCGCTCGCGGAGCTCGACCGCTTCGTGGAGGCGATGATCGCGATCCGCGAAGAGATCCGGCACGTGGAGAACGGCACTTGGCCGAAGGACGACAACCCGCTCAAGCACGCGCCCCACACGGCCGACGACGTGGTGGCCAGCGGATGGCAGCGGCCCTATACCCGCGAGCAGGCGGCCTTCCCAGTGCCCGCGCTGGTGCGGCAGAAGTATTGGCCGCCGGTGGGCCGCGTGGACAACGTGCACGGCGACCGCAACCTGTTCTGTAGCTGCGTGCCGGTGTCGGCCTGGGCCGAGTAGCGAGTCCGACGGGTGGCCGTGACAGGCGCCGAGTCCAGCGTGGTGCGCCCGCGGCCTTACGGCCGGTCGGCTTTCACTTGCCTGAGCGGGCCGAGCAGAAACCACGCACCGGCGGCGATCTGCACGAGCAGGGCGATGAGCCCCGCTCGTGGATCACCGGTGGTGAGTTGCACCGCGCCGAAGGCGAGGCTGGCGGCACATCCAGCGAGCTTCGTGCCCACCTGCATGACGCCGAACGTGACGCCTTCCCTCCCCTCCGGAGCGAGTGCGGCGACGGAGGCTCGAATCACGCTCTGGATGCCGCCGAGCACCAAGGCAAGGAGGACGGCGAGCGCGTGAAGCTGGCCCGGCGTCTGGATGAACCAGGCGAGCGCGAGCACGGCTGCCCAGCCGCCGAGGCACAAGGCGGCGGCTGCACGCCGGCCCCACCGCGCTGAGAGCCAGCCGATGGCGAGCGCCCCAGGCAGCGCCACGGCCTGCACGAGCAGGACAAGCCGCACGAGTGCGGGGCCATCGAGTTCGAACCGCTCGAGTGCCAGGCTCGAAAACTGCGCGATCGCCGTCTGCACCGCGCCGAGGGCGAGCATCGATCCCAACAGCACCGCCCCCAGCCGCGGGCCGACGTCGGTGCCGGCGGGCCGCGCGAGACTTCGCGCGAAGTCGAGGAGTTCGCGGCCCGATGTAGCGGCATGCCGCTCCTGCTCGCCGTCACCGAATCGGGCGAACAACGCGGGAAGCGAGAACGCGAGCCACCACGCGGCGGTGACCACGAACGCGAGCCGTAGGCCGCCGGCGGCCGTGAGACCAAACCGCTCGTGCGCCGTCACGATCGTGGTGGCGATGACGAGCGCGATCGCGCCGCCGGCATAGCCCGCCGCGAAGCCATACGCGGAGAGCCGGTCGGCGTCGCGGTCGCCGGCGATCCGCGGCAAGAGGCTGCCCGTGAAAACCTGCGCGAGGTCGAAGCCCACGGCCGCGGCAATGATCGCCATCACGACCGCCGGCCCAGCCGAGGAAGGCACCGCTGCGAGCGCGACGAGACCCCCTGCCCCGGCGAGCGTGCTGGCGACGAGTGCCCGCTGGTGGCCGTGGCGGCGATCGGCCCAGGCCGCGGCCCACGGTGCGAGCACGGCCGACACGAGCATCGCGGCGGCCAGCGTCCAGGCCCAGATCACGCCGGCGGGCACGCCCCAGCCGCCGGCCGCGAACACGACCTTCTCAACGTATGCCACGACGAGCGTGATCAGCACAGTCGAGAAGGCACTGCCCGCCCAGTCGAGCAGGATCCAGGCGAGGCGGGCGAATCGCGATCCAGGGAGCGCTGGCTGCCGATCCGGGTTTGCATTGAGTGTCATGGGAGTCGCATGCGTGACGAGTAAAAGCCGACCGGCCGTGAGGCCGCGGGCGAACCGCGGTGGACACGGGGTTTGGTGGTGGTTCGCCCCACGCCTCACGGCGTTGGGCTTGTACGAACGGACGCGCGAGGATCACGTGCGACCCGCATCAGCCGCGGCGGCGGCCTACGGCTCACACAGCCAGCGGAGCAGCGATTCTGCCGAGGGAGTGCCCGGGCGGTCCAATCGCTCCGCGAGCCACGCCACCAGGAAGAGAAACGCCACCGCCCAGGCGAGCGCCGTGGAGGCGGGGGTCGCCACCTGCCAGAAAGCGTCTGGGTCGCCGCTGATGACGAAGCCCGCGATCCAGAGCGGCCAGACGTGGGCGACGTGGTGGAGGACGTAGAGCGTAAGCGAGTGACGGCTCATCGCGCCGGCGATCCGCAGGAGCGGGCCTCGGCCATCGGTGCGGGCGTCGAGCGTCCAGTGGAGGATCGTGGCGAGCACGATCCCGCCCCCGATCGTGCCCAGCACGTAGGCGGTGGTCGGAGGAAACATCGCCCAGAGCCGGTCGTGCGTGATCAGACGCGCCGGCACGAGCGGCCGGGCCAGCATGACGCCGATCGCCGTCGCCAGCAGGAGGCCGCCGGCGGTCAGTGCCGCACGGGGTGTGCGGTCGCCGCCGCCGTAGATCAAGGGAGCCGCGAGGAAGCCGGCCAGCGGCAGAGCCAGCCACGGGAAGACGGGGAAGTAGCCGGTCGCGAGGAAGCCTGTCACCACGTCGGAGACGGTGAAGTCGTAGTCGAAAAACCCGTCCGCCCAGAAGGCGCGGTAGTCGGTGACGGCCCGCAGCACCGGCGCCAGACCCACGAGCAAGCCGCAGGCCACGACCGTGACGGCCGGGGGCGTCCTGCGGGCGACGTTGAGGGCGAGCATCGCCGTGCCGATCAGCGTGAGGATGTCCCAGTTGAAGACGTCCTCCGGCATCCAGACGAGCACGTTGAACAGGAAGCCGAAGAGGATCAGGAACAGCCCGCGGCGGATGGTGATCTTCGAGAGTTCTTCCGTGTCGCGGCCGCGGGATGCCTGAGCGTCAGCCCAGAGCCGGTAGCTCACCCCCGAGAGAAACGTGAACAGCGGCGCCGCGAATCCGGTCGGCATCCACCAGTAGCGGTTGGCGCCGATGAACGGGCCGTTTTCCACGTCGTAGGAACCGGCGAGGTTCTCGACGAAGTGGACCAGCGTCATGATGATGATGGCGACGGTCCGGAGCAGGTCGATCGACGCCAGCCGCGTCGCCGCGCGTCGGCCGGTCATGGCGTGTGCGATGCCAGGAGATCGAGGGTGATCAGAACCACCTCGGCCGCGAGCAGCAGGATGATCACCCACTCGAGCGTCAGGTGTCGTCGCGAGGAGATGAACTCCGCAGCGCGGTCGCCGCAGCCGGAGTAGACCCGTTCCAGGAGGTCGGCCTGCTCGACGGCATGATCCAGCCGCTCCACGACCCGCGTGCGGTCGCGAAGCCGCTCGCCGAGCTGGCCGGCGCGCGTCGGGGGCTGCGGGGCCGGACGGTGCACCGCCGGTGCGAGCACCGCGAGCCGGCGGCGGAGGGAGATAGCGTCGCGAAAGCGGGTGGCGAGCTCACGCCGTCGCGGCAGCGACTGCTCATCAAATTCGAAGGCGAGCGGCGCGTCGTCATCAACGTGCTCGAGCGCCGCCGTGATCCGCCGCTCGATGTCCCGGAGCTCGGCCTCGCGGTCGGCGAAGTCGACGATGGCCGCCCGCATCGTGGCGAGTCGATCGGCCGGCCCGAGCGCCGCAGCGCGGCGGGGGCTCCAGACGACATGGGTGCCGTAGAGCGGCGTGACGAGCGGCGGGTCGCCGCCGGGCGCGGCCGCCGTGACCCACGAGCTTGCCCGGCCGACGAGCTCCGCGATCACCGAGTCGTGCTCCGCCGCCTCGACGGCCGGGATGGCTACGAGGGCGACCTCGAAGACGCCGCCATCGGCGAGCGGCATCCGCTCGACCGTGGTGTCGGGCGGAAGCCCGCTCACCGGGATCGTGCCCGCATCGGCGAGTTGCTGGTGGGAGGTGATCATCCGAAATCCTGCAAACGGCGGTTAGCCGAACTCCGCCGCCAGCCACCCCGCGACGTGTTCCGCGGAGTCGAGCACGCCGTTGAGCGTGCTGTCGTAAAGATAGTCTCCCACGACGAGCAGGTGGGGGTGCCCGGCCGGATCAGGCTGGTGCCGGCGGTCGATTCCAGGCGACCGCCAGCCACCGGGCAGGGCACTGACCGCTCCGGTCCAGCGGTGTACCCGGGCCTCCTGCAGGTGGGGGCGGGCATCGCCGAGCCATGCCGGAAGGGAGTCGAGCATCGCCGCCACGAGCGCGTCGTCATCGCGGGCCGCCCATTCCTCCGCGGCGGCGCCACCGAGCAACCAGCCGAGCACCCCATGTCGAGGTTCGGGCTCTCGGGCCGACTCGTCGTAGAGGCAGCAGCCACCGAAGGCGTCGAGCATGAGGTAGCCGCCGTCGATCCGGCCTCGCCAGAAAGGCTCGTCGAAGAGGGCCGTCACGCGGAGATAGTGGGCCGGGTGGTCGAACCGCACGACGTGGCGACGGATCGCGGCCGCGAGGTCGTCTCCGGCGAATCGCACGGCGGCGAGGTGCTGCAGCGGCAGCGCCACGACAACCGCATCGAATGGTTCGTCGCGGTGGCCGTCATGATCGGTGATCACGTCGAATCGGCCACCGTCCACCGTGCAAATCTCGGCTACCCTCGTGCCGAGTCGGATGTCGGCGGCGATCCTGGTCGCGAGCGCGTCGATGAGTTGCTCGTTGCCGCCGGCGATGCAGTAGAGCCGCATGTAGGCCGGGTCATTCATCAGGTAGTTTTGTAGGCCGTACGAAGCGCTCGTCAGGTCGGGCTCGGTGGCCAGGTCGCTGTGGATCATCGCCTCCACGTAGCGGCGGGCCGCCGGATGGCGGATGCGATCGAGGACGCCGGTGAATGGTTGGAGAACGGCTAACGCGGCCTCATCGGATGCGTAGAACTCTCGCGGCGTCATCATCCCGCGGGCGCGGAGATCGAAGGCCTCGACGGCGCAGCGGGCGTCACCTCCGAGTGAGTCGGCGAGATCGTCGAGGTTGGCGATCGCATCGCCATCGACCACCACGGTGGCGCCGCCGAGCGGCGTGGTGGACAGGCCGAGTTCGGCCACGAGGTCGCGCAGGGGATCCTCGCCGACGGGCGTGTAGTCGTAGAGTTCCGCGGCCCCGGCTTCGTAACGGACCGGGGCGGTCGTGAACGAGGGGGTGAGCACCTTACCGCCCAGCCGTCCGCTGGCCTCGAAGAGGGTCGTGCGGAGCGGACGATTCGACATCCGCTGCAGAAAAAAGTCCGCGAGCAGCCCTCCCGGCCCGCCTCCAACGATGGCGATGCGAGGAAGTCGGTCCGACTCGGTGCTCGGAAGCGACATCTTCATGCGAGTTGAACGGCCGGAATGCGGCGAGGTTGCGGTCAACTCGCCAGCTCCACCGGCCGAAACGCATCGACGTCGAACAGGCCGGCCGGACCGAGTTTCAGCGACGGGATCACGAGCAGCGCCATGAACGAGAGTGTCATGTAGGGGGCGGCGAGCCGCGAGCCGAGGGCCTTCGCCCGGCGGTCGAGATCGGCGTAGGCGGCGGCGACGTCTGGCCCCGGGCGGTCTGACATCAGCCCCGCGATCGGCAGCGGCAGCACCGCGCTGCCGTCGGGACCAGCCACCGAGAGCCCGCCCCGCGACTCGATCACGAGGTTCACGGCCTGGGCGAGATCGGCGTCGGTCGTGCCGACGGCCACGATGTTGTGGGAGTCGTGCGACACACTCGAGGCGATCGCGCCATGCCTCAGGCCGATGTTCTTGATGAAGGCTACGGCCGGAGGCCGGTCGTCGTAGCGATCGACGACGGCGATCTTGAGGATGTCGTTCGCCGGGTCGGCCACGAGCCGGCCGTCCGCGACTGGCACGGCCAGCCGGAGCGAGCCCGTCACGAGCTGTCCATCGAGCGCCTCGATCACCCGCACGGTCGCGGTTGGGCCGGTGGTGGGCGCCACGATGGCGAAGTCGTCAGGCCGCTTCGGCTTCGCGTCGAAACGGTTGGGTGCGAGCGACTCGACCCGCGGCCAGACCGTGACGCCGTCGGCTGCCGCCAGCCGGCCGTTCACGAACACGCGGTGGATGCGGAGCCCCTCGAGGTCGTCCACCTCGAGGAAGTCGGCACGGTCTCCCGGCTGCAGCAGCCCCACGGGCAAACCGTAATGCCTCACGGGATTGACGCATGCCGCCCGCAGCACGTCGAACAGGTCGCTCCCGCGGGCCCGGGCCCGGCGGACGAGCTGGTCGATGTGGCCCACGATGAGCTGGTCGGGATGCTTGTCGTCGCTGCAGAGCATGCAGCGGTCGGGATGCGTGTCGATCAGGCTGGCGAGCGCGTCGAAGTTGCGGGCGGCGGACCCCTCGCGGATCAGGATCTTCAGGCCGAGCGAGATTTTTTCGAGCGCCTCGTCGAGTGCCACGCATTCGTGGTCGGTGCTGATCCCGGCGGCCGCGTAGGCAGCCACGGCGGCGCCTCGAAGCCGCGGGGCGTGGCCGTCCACCGGCTTGCCGCGAAGCCCCGCCGCCGCGATCTTGGCGAGCACCTCCCGATCGCCGGCGATCACGCCGGGATAGTTCATCATCTCGGAGAGATAGCCGATCTCGGGGCGATCGAGCAGCGCCGCCACGCCGGCTGCGTCAATCACCGCCCCGGCGTGGTCGAACGGCGTGGCGGGCACGCAGGATGGCGCGCCAAAGTGAAACGTGAACGGTGACTGCCGCGCGTCATCGAGCATGAACTCCACGCCCGGGATGCCGAGCACGTTGGCAATCTCATGCGGATCGGAGACGGTGGCCACCGTGCCGTGAGCCACGGCCAGCCGGGCAAACTCCGCCGGGGGCAGGAGCGAACTCTCGACGTGCACGTGGGCATCGACGAACCCGGGCAGCAGCCACGTGGCATGGGGACGGGAATCGTCGGCGATCGACGCGATCCGGCCGCCTGCGATCGTGAGCGTGGCGGGGCGGATCGCCCGGCGCAGAGGATCGACGAGGTTGCCCGAAATGGTCCACGGCTCGTCGCGGCGGCTGGCCGGGTGGTTATCCATGGACGCATCCTACCGCAGATGATCGCCAACGTGGTCGATCCCCCGGACATCTGCGATGATGATCGCCCTGCCGGAGGATGCCGATGCGCTGGTTCTGGATCGACCGCTACGAAGAGTTCGTTCGCTGCAAGCGGGCCGTCGCCATCAAGACGGTAACGCTGTCGGAGGAGCATCTCCACGACCATTTCCCCGGGGCGGCCGTGATGCCGACGTCGCTGGTGATCGAGGGGATCGCCCAAGCGGCGGGCCTGCTGGTGATCGACGCCATCGACTACGCCCGGCAGGTGGTGCTCGCCAAGGTGTCGAAGGCGGAGTTTCAGTTCGACACGATGCCCGGTGATGTGCTCCGGTATTCAGTCGAGATCGAGCAGATCGGCGAGTCGGTGTCGATCGTGAAGGCCACGAGCACCGTGGGCGAACGGCTGCATGGCGAGGCGGAACTTGTCTTCGGGCATCTCGTCGAGGGGGAGATGGTGCCAAAGCTGATGTCGAAGGCTGAACTGATGGAGTGGTTCGACGCCCTCCGTGTGTTCGAAGTGGGCACCGAGCCCGACGGCAGCCCGATCATCTACGACCGCCTCCCGCACGTGACGTGATGTGCGAAACCGCCCCTCGCTCGCCTCCCGTAGCACAGGTTGTCAACCTGTG
>JBAXOU010000117.1:0-10442 GCA_037133115.1 Planctomycetota bacterium
GGGCAGGGGGGCTGCGGATGGCGGAGCCTCGTGGCCAAACGCTGGAGCGACAACGATGAGCCCGCGACAGGAGGGTTCCCCCTCCTGGGCGCCGGCGCGCTCTCCGCTCTGGATGCCCTCGGTCATCGCTGTTCCCGCGTGGCCGGCTCGGCCGGCAAGGTCCCCGCATCGAGCAGGCTCTGGGCGACCGGGAGCCTTTTCCCCGTTCACCCCGCCCAAATCTCGACCCCGTAAGGACTTGCGTCCTCTTGGCTGGTATCGTCGGTTGTCCTCAGAGGCCTATAGAATTGAGGTGGGTGATCCATTCGGGTTTCTCGACCGTTCAAGGTTCCGTAGTCCACCCGACGAGTCCCTCACGATTCAGGAAGCCATGACACTCTCCCGACACCTTCGCCGCTCAGGCATGACGTTGATCGAGTTGCTGGTGGTGATCTCGATCATCGGGCTCATGCTCGGCATGCTCCTGCCCGCCGTGCAGAGCGTTCGGGAGGCGGCTCGTCGCACGCAGTGCAAGAGCAACCTCAAGCAGGTCGGGCTGGCGCTCACGATGTTCATGGACCGCAAGACGAAGGGCCGGTTTCCGGTCGCGGCCGGGCTGCCGAGTTCCGAGATCCTGCTCCGGTGGCCTTCCGAGCCGATCCGGCCGAGCATCGTCTCGGCCCTTGGCTCCTACATGGAGAACAGCCGCGCGGCCTTCCGTTGCCCGTCCGACTCCGTCTATTTCGAACGGGAGTCCGGCTCGGAGTACAGCCAGCAGATCCAGCAGAAGCTCGCCCAGATTCCCACAGCCCAGCGGCCCGCGGAGTACAAGGACGTGCCCTACGAGGGCACGAGCTACGAGTATCCGACCCGCCGCCTGCTCGTCACGACCGGGACCGACAGCGGCCTGAAGGGCAAGACGCGCGAGGAGGCGTTGACCTCGAGCCGCATGGGCGGCAATCTTGCCTCCTCGAAGCTCTGGGTGCTCTACGAGTTTGGCCCCTTTCACATGACCGGATTTGCCGGTCTGTTCAACTCCGACGACGTTGAGGCCAACCGCACGGACGATCCAAACTGGGCGCCCCCCGAGGGGTCGCGGAACTTCCTCTACTTCGACGGCCACGTCGACAACCTCTGATGTCCCCGTCATTCCCACTTCCTGCGATCCGGAGATCCTCGCGATGAGCACCGCAACCGTTCGTTCCTCCAGGGCAGCTCAGGCATCGTCGCGATCCGACGCGAAGCCCGCCTGGGGGTTCTGGTTGGCCGTGCTGGCCGGAATCGCGGTGCTGGCGGTCCTCGTCGCCTGGCTTCTCGGGTGGATCAGCTTTGGCACCGATCCGCGGGTTGCTGAGATCCAGAAGATGCAGGAGGAGGCCCGCACGCAGTTTGCCGAGGGTGGAGGCCCGCGGACCGTGGCCGATGCGACGGCGGCTGTCACTGCGATGAACACGATTCGCGCGAAGGTGGAGGCTCTTCCACCGCATCTCCGGCCCCAGGTTGAACGGCAGGGGGGCTCCGTTTTCCGCACCGCCATGCGGGCGCGGATCGACTCCTACTTCACGGCCCCACCCGAGAAGCGGAAGGCAGAACTCGACCGGCAGATCGATCAGGAGGAGATGATGCGGAAGGCCTTCGAGGCTGGCCGCGCGGTCGCCGGGATGTTTGGTGGCGGGCAGCCAGCGGGCCAGAGCGGCGCTGGGCAAGGTGCCGCTGGTCAGGGCGCCGCTGGACAAAGTGCCGCGGGCCAGGGCGGCGCGGGCCAGAGTGGGCAGGGGCGAGGCGGTCCGCCTGGCGGAGGCCCTCCGCAGAGTGGCTCCGAGGAAGACCGCAATCGTTGGCGAAAATCGATCATCGACTCCACGACGCCGGAGCAGCGGGCGCGGTACGTGGAATACCGGCGGGCGATGGACGAGCGGCGCGAGCAGCGCGGGCTGCAGTCGTGGGGTCGGTAGCGCGGTGGCTGACACGCTCGGCCTGCTCGAGGAGGCCCGGCAACTCGCCAAGGACCTCGGCTATCGCGTTCGCGAGGAAGCCCTCGGCGACCTGCCCGGGGGGCCGTGCACCGTCGGCGGCGTGCGGCACGTGCTCCTGAATCTCGAGCACACCGCCACCGAGCGACTCGACCGCCTGCTGGCGGCGATTGGTGGTGATCCAGGAATCGCTGCCGAGCCGAAGAGCCGGCTGCTCGAGGCGCGGCTCAAGAAAATCACCCGCGGTGAGGCGGCTGACTGATCTGGCGGGCTGCGATGTTCGCGCCGTCCTGCGTCGGCTCGGGGCTGCCCGTGCCCCGTCGCCGGACGCTCGCTTCGCCCATCGTGGGCTCCGCTCGCTCGATGCTTTCTCCACTCCGCCATCCTGGCTGCGCGGAGAAAGCAACGCCGGCTCCCGGGGCACGGGCAGCCCCTCGCTGCGTCGCTTCCCCGTAGCACAGGTTTTCAACCTGTGCCGGGTTTCGCGCAGGTTGAAAACCTACGCTACGAATGCGTGTCGCGTCGGCCGCGATGATCGCGAGATCCTCACCGTTCCCGGTAGAGCCCGTGGGCCGCGATGTAGGCCTCGACGGCCCGGGGTGTGCGAAAGCGGATGCTCTGTCCAGCCGCGACCGCGGCGCGGAGGCTGCTGGCGCGGATTCCGATCGCCGGCATCCGCACCCGCGACTCGATCACGCGGGCGGCGCGGTCGGGCCCGAGCAGGTCGGCCAGCATCGGATCGCGGATGGCCGCAGCCACGTCGTCGAGACCCTCGCGCTCGATCGCCAGCACTTCCCAGGCGTCGAGGATCGCCCGGGGTTCCCGCCAGGTCGATAGCTGCGCGAGGCTGTCGGGGCCGAGCAAGAGCACGAGCGTGTCCTGCGGGTGGCGGGTGGCAAGATCGGCGAGCGTGTCGATCGTGTAGCTCACGCCGCCGCGGTCGAGTTCGACGGTCGACACCGAGAAAGGGTCGTGGCCGCCGATGGCCAGCGTGAGCATCGCCACGCGGTCGGCGGCGTCGGCGAGCCGCCGATCCTGCTTGTGCGGTGGCACGGCCGCCGGCACGAAGAGCACGCGGTCGAGCCGGGCCTGTTCCCGGCAACAATCCGCCGCGATCAGGTGGCCGATGTGCACCGGGTCGAAACTGCCGCCATAGACACCGATCCGCATGGTCGCCTCCGCCGGTCTCGCTCGCCGCCAGAAAAAAGGTTTCCGGCACCTTTTTGGGAGCCCCTTTTTGAGCCCACGCCACGCGGTCTGTCTACTCTGGGGCATGACCGAACCGCATCCGACGCAGCGGGAACTCTTCGAGAGCCGCCCCCAGTGGGCCGAGGACGATGCCCGTCGCGGCACGATCGTCACCGTCGTCCTACCCGAGGGAGTGGAGAAGCCGCTCGACTACCTCGTGCCGGAGTCGCTCGTTGCACAGGTCGAGCCCGGCCGCCGGGTCCGGGTGCCCCTCGGCCGGGCCAACCGCGAGACGCTCGCCTACTGCGTGGCCGTGCGGCACGGCGACCTGCCGCAGGCGCCGCTCAAGAGCGTCGTCGCCGTGGAGGACGACAAGCCGTTGCTCTCCGCGCGGATGATCGAACTCACGAAGTGGATGGCCGACCGCTGGATGGCCCGCTGGGGCGAGGTGCTCGAGGCGGTGTTGCCTGCCGGAGTCCGGCTGCGCAACCGCGTCCGGCTCTCGCCGCTCTTGATGGCGACGGGGGCCGAGCCGCCCCGGAAGCCGACTCCAGCCCAGGGAAATGTGCTCGCCGCCGCGACCGAGCCGAAGACCGCCGACCAGCTTGCGGCCGCCAGCGGCGCCAGCCGCGCCGTGGTGCAGCGGCTGGTGACGCTCGGCCTTCTCGCCGAGGCCGGGGCCGTGGAGCGGCCCGGCCGCGCCAAGGCGGAGCGGCCGGCGATCATTCACGACCGGCCCGCGGAGCTCTCGCCCGCGCAGGCGAGCAGCCTTGCCGCCATCAAAGACGCGATGGCCGCGAAGCGACACGAGACGATCGTGCTCTTCGGCGTCACGGGCAGCGGCAAGACGGAGGTCTACCTGCAGGCCGTCGAGGAAACCGTGTCGTATGGCCGGCAGGCGATCGTGCTCGTGCCCGAGATCAGCCTCACGCCGCAGACCTGCGACCGGTTTCGTGCCCGCTTTGGCACGGTGGCCGTGCTTCACAGCCACCTCACGGCGGCCGAGCGACACGCCCAGTGGCGGGAGATCGCCTCGGGCCGCGTCAACGTGGTGGTGGGCGCGCGGTCGGCGATCTTTGCTCCCACCCCGCGGCTCGGTCTGATCGTGATCGACGAGGAGCACGAGAGCTCGTTCAAGCAGGCGACGGCGCCTCGCTACCATGCCCGCGACGTGGCCGAGTGGATCGCGAAGGCCGAGGGGGTGCCGCTGGTGCTCGGCTCGGCCACGCCGGCGCTCGAGACGTTTGCCCGCTGCCTGTCCGGCGAGTGGCGGATGTGCCGCCTCGCCGATCGCGTCGGGGGTGGGCAACTGCCTGCGGTGATCACGGTCGACCTCCGCGAGCGGGGCAGCCGGTCTCGCGGCGCGGTGAGCCCCCGGCTGGCCGCCGGCATCCGCTGGGCGCTCGATGCCGGCGGGCAGGTGATGCTGCTGCTCAATCGCCGCGGCTTTGCCACGCACGTCCAGTGCCGCGCCTGCGGCCACACGGCCCGCTGCGACCAGTGCGACCTCGCCCTCACGCTCCACCAGCCCGGCAACCGCGGCATCTGCCATGGCTGCGGGCTGGTCGCACGGCTGCCGGCCGACTGTCCCGACTGCCACGCGCCCGGCCTCGTCCACTCCGGCACCGGCACGCAGCGACTGGAGGAGCAGGTGCGGGCCTCGTTTCCCGACGCGGCCGTGGCGCGGATGGACACTGACACCATGCGGACCCGCGGCAGCCACGAGCAGACGCTCGACGCCTTCCGCAACCGGCAGATCGACATCCTCGTGGGCACGCAGATGATCGCGAAGGGGCTCGACTTCCCGTCGGTGATGCTTGTGGGTGTGGTCAATGCCGACGCCGCGCTGCATCTGGCCGACTTCCGCGCGGCGGAGCGGACGTGCCAGCTCGTCACGCAGGTGGCGGGCCGCAGTGGCCGCGGGCCGCTCGGCGGCCGGGTAGTGGTCCAGACCAGCACGCCCGACCATCCCGCGATTCGCGCCGCTGCGACCCATGACTATGAGGCCTTTGTCCGCAGCGAACTGCCCGCCCGCGAGGCCCTGCTCTATCCGCCCTACGGCAGCATCGTGCGGATGGTGGTTCGCAGCATCGACGACCGGGCGGCGTCCGAGTGGGCGGGGCACCTCGTCGAGCGACTGCGACGAGCAGCGGATGGGATGCCGGAGATCCGCGTGCTGGGGCCCGCCCCGGCGCCGATCGCCCGCCTCCGCGACCGGTTCCGCTGGCACCTCCAGATGCACGGCCCCGACGGCGACGAGCTGCGGGCCATCGTGGCCCGGGCCACCGTCGGCCTGAAGACGCCCGACAACGTCGCCTGGATCATCGACGTCGACCCCGTGGATATGCTGTAACTCGCCATGGCCTACCGAACGATCACCGACATCATCGGCGAGACGAGCCTGGAGCGGAAATGCCGCTTCCTGTTCGGGCTCTGCCTGTTCCTGCTGATCGCCGGCAGCTTCTGGTGGTATGGCAGCCGCACCGAGCAGCTCGTCTACGCGACCACGCGGAGCACCGGACGGCATCTCGTCGATGCCATCATGCTCCAGTATCACTGGAAGACGCTCGAGAAGGAGCAGCAGTACACAAGCCTGATCGAGACGCTCGGTCGCACCCTCCAGAACCAGCCCTACAGCTGGCGGCTTCTCGACCCCGATGCCACGCCCGAGGAGCGGGCCGGCTATAAGCGGCTCGATGCGGCGGTGCTCGACTACTTTCGCGACCGGCCGGCGCCTGAGCCGGCGATCGGCCCCAACGGCACGCCGGCGACTGAGTATCGCGAGTTCCGCACCGAAGATGCGTCTGAATACCACTACTACCAGCCGGTGCGGGCCAAGAAGAGCTGTCTTGTCTGCCATCAGGTCCGCGGGCTGATCGGCGACCAGCCTGCCGGCGCCGACGAGACGCTCCATCCGCTTCAGGCGGAGAACGACTTAATGGCGGTGGTGAAGGTGGTGATGCCCGACGCGGCGACCCGCAGGGCGATCAACCGGAACCGGGCCATCCTGCTGACGACGGCGTTCCTGACCGTCTTCATGGCGATGCTCGTGGCCTACGCGATCGTCCGGTACGTGATCGTCAAGCCGCTCGACCACCTGCGGAACGTGAGCGAGGAGATCCGCCGCGGCAACCTCGACGCCCGTGCCGACATCCACACCGCCGACGAGTTCGAGGATCTTGGGCTGGCCTTCAACCGCATGCTCCGTGGCCTGATCGACTCGCAGGAGGAACTCCGGAAGACCAACGGCGCGCTCGACGGAAAGGTCGACGAGCTCGCCCAGGCCAACCTCAACCTCTACGAGATGAACCGTCTCAAGGGGGATTTTCTGGCGACCATGAGCCACGAGCTCCGCACGCCGCTCAACAGCATCATCGGCTTCTCCGAAGTGCTCAGTTCGATCGAGTCGCTCGACCCGAAGCAGAAGCGCTACGTGGAAAATATCCGCACCTCCGGTCGGATGCTGCTGGAGATGATCAACGACATCCTCGATCTGGCGAAGATCGAGGCCGGCAAGATGGAGGTCCGGCCGACGGTGTTTGCAGTGGAGTCGGTGGTGTCGGCCCAGTGCGATATGGTCCGCCCCCTCGCGGAGCGCAAGCGGATCGACCTGTTGCACGACGTGGGGCCGGGCCTCGAGGCCGTGGAGCAAGACCAGGCGAAGGTGCAGCAGATCCTCGCCAACCTCCTCTCAAACGCCTTGAAGTTCACGCCCGAGGGGGGCCGCGTAGACGTGATCGGCCGCCTCGACGAGTCTGAGGAGGGGCCGGCCAAGGCCTTCCTGATCGAGGTCGTTGATACCGGCGTCGGCATCGCGGAGGAGGAGCGGCAGACGATCTTCGAGAAGTTCCGGCAGGGGCACGTCTTCCAGGGGGACGACGCGATGACGCGGGAGTTTTCCGGCACCGGGCTTGGCCTGTCGATCGTCCGCGAACTCTGCCGGCTGCTCGGCGGCGACGTCTCGGTAGAGAGCCAACTCGGGCGGGGAAGCCGGTTCACGATTCGCCTGCCGCTGCGGTTGTCGGCGGTCGACGACGGGATCTCGCCGCTCAACGTGGGCGGCGTGAGGGAAGTGGTCTGAGCGGCCGAAGAGCCGAAGCAACGGAGGCGGCGGAGATGGCGAAGGATCGCGATGAGGCGGAGGTGGTGCTCTTTACCGACGGCGCTTGCAGCGGGAATCCTGGCCCGGGCGGCTGGGCGTACATCCTGCGGCATCCGGGGAGCGGCCGGGAGACGAAGGATTCCGGCGCCGAACCCGCCACCACGAACAACCGTATGGAGCTGACGGCCGTCGTCGAGGGGCTCAAGCAGCTCAAACGGCCGACGGTCGTGGAACTCGTGACCGACAGCAAGTATGTGGGCACCGGGCTCTCCGAGTGGCTGCCGCGTTGGAAGCAGCAGGGCTGGAAGCGAAAGGAGAGCGGGCGGCTCGTGCCGGTCAAGAACGAAGACGTGTGGCGCGAACTCGACCGGCTGGCTTCCGCGCACACGATCCGATTCACGTACGTGGCAGGCCACTCGGGCCACGCGGAGAACGAGGAATGCGACCGGCTGGCCGTGGAGGCGTATAAGGAGCTGCAGCGGAACAGCGAACAGTAGCCGCAGGTTTGTGACCGAAACGTAGCCGCAGGTTGGTAACCTGCGGTTGTATTCGGCACAGGTTGACAACCTGTGCTACGTAGTTTCGGCACAGGTTGACAACCTGTGCTACGTAGTTTCGGCACAGGTTGACAACCTGTGCTACGTGGGGGCAGTAGCCGCAGGGTGGCAATCAAAACGTAGCCGCAGGTTGGCAACCTGCGGTGCAGGAATGTTCAGCCCGAACCTCCGCCCCTAAACTCTCGGGATGGACGTTCCCGCGCCCGTGACCCGTGATGCGAGCCTCGCAACCCGCCTTGAGCGGCTGCCGGGGGTGGGAACCGCCCGGGCCGAGAAGCTCGTCAAGCTCGGCCTCGTGACGGTCCGCGATGCCCTGATGCACTTCCCGCGGGAATACCGCGACTTCTCCGGCGCCCACGCCTTCACCGACCTCCGCGAGGGTGAGCATGCCTCGATCGCCGGCGAGGTGATCGACACCGGCTCCCGGACGCTCTACTCCGGCCGCACCATGCTCAGCGTGTCGCTCGCCTGCGGCGCCGGCCGGGTGCGGGCGGTGTGGTTCAACATGCCGTTCATGGCGAAGCGCTTCGCCAAGGGGATGAAGGTGGTTATCGCCGGCCAGCCGCGGCTCGCCAGCGGCGTGTGGGAGTTTGCCCATCCGGAAGTCCGCTGGCTCGCCGGCGCCGAGCAGGCCCACGCCTCCGACTGGCTCGCCGTCTATCCGCTCTCCGAGGGTGTGCAGCAGTCGCACGTGCGGCTCGCGGTGGCCGCGGCGCTCGACCACGCCACGGGCGTCTGCCCCGAAGCGCTGCCCGAGGAGATGCTCGCCGCAAAGGGGCTGCTCTCGATCGAACAGGCGTTTCGCGAGATCCACTGCCCGTCGAGCCACGAGATGATCGACGCGGCGCGGCGGCGGTTTGTCTACCAGGAGCTGCTGATGCTGCAGCTGGCGCTACGGATGCATCGCAGCCGGCAGCAGCAGGCCAAGGCGGCGCCGGCGATCGCGGTTGATGCCCGGCTCGACGCCCGGATCCGGGCGCGGTTTCCGTTTCAGTTCACGCCCGCCCAGCAGCGGGTCTGCGGCGAGATCGCGGCCGACATGGCGCGGGCCGAGCCGATGAACCGGCTCCTGCAGGGAGACGTGGGCAGCGGCAAGACGGCGATCGCGGTCTACGCGATGCTCGCCGCGGTCGGCACGCGGGTGTCGCCCGACTCACCCGAGCGATTTCAGGCGGCGATCATGGCGCCCACGGAACTCCTCGCCCGGCAGCACCACCAAACGTTCTCGCGGCTGCTCGCCGGGACTGGCGTGGAGGTCGAGCTGCTCGTCGGTGGCCAGACGGCGAAGCAGCGGGAAGCCGCGATCGTGCGGATCGCCACCGGCACCGCCGGCATCGTCGTCGGCACGCAGGCGCTCGTTGCGGGCGCGGCCCAGTTCAAGCACCTCGGCCTGGTGGTGATCGACGAGCAGCACCGCTTCGGCGTGCTTCAGCGGGCGGTGCTCCAGCAGGGCCAGGCCGAGCCGCACACCCTCGTGATGACGGCCACGCCGATCCCGCGGACGATCGCCCATGCGGTCTACGGCGATCTCGATGTGTCGGTGCTCGATGAGCCGCCCCCGGGCCGTCAGCCGGTGGCCACCTACCGCGTCGGCCCCGACGACCTCGACCGCTGGTGGGAGTTTGTGCAGAAGAAGCTCACCGGCGGTCGCCGCGGCTACGTGGTCGTGCCGGCGGTGGAGGAGTCGAAGCGGGATCTCGCCAGCATCTCCTCGGCCTACGAGTCGCTCGCCAACGGTCCGCTGGAGGCCTTTCGGCTGGGGCTCATCCACGGCCGGCTCAAGGCGAAGGAGAAGGCGGCAGTGATGGAGGAGTTTCGCGAGGGGAAGCTCGACGTGCTCGTGGCCACGAGTGTGATCGAGGTAGGGATCGATGTGCCTGAGGCGACCATCATGACGATCCTCGACGCCGAGTCGTTTGGCCTGGCGCAGCTCCATCAGCTTCGCGGCCGCGTGGCCCGCGGGGCCACGCAGGGCATCTGCGGCGCGGTGACCTCGACGCAGTCCGACCCACATCCCCGCGTCGACGCCTTCGTGGCCACGACCGACGGCTTTCAGCTGGCGGAGAAAGATCTCCTGCTGCGGGGGCCGGGCGATCTCGTGGGCACGAAGCAGAGCGGCATGCCGCCGCTCTACCTCGCCGACCTGCTCCGCGATGGCACGGTGGTGGCCGAGGCCCGCCGCGATGCCCTCGATCTCTTCCAGCGGGATCCCGACCTCGCCGATCCGGCGCTCGAGCGGCTGCGGAAGCTGATCCTCGACCGCTGGGGCGAGACGCTCGGCCTCGGTAAGATCGGCTGACCTTTTCCACATCGCCCCTCAGGCCACTCCCGGAGTCATTTCGTGTTTGCCTACGCCGCCGCGGTCAAGACCTACCTCGCCCCCATGGCCGCCCTGGAGATCGCGCAGCAGCTGCTGATCCAGTCGGGCTTCCAGATGTTCGACCCGCTGCAGCCGGGCAAGGTGACGGTTTGCGGCGAGCATTCTGCGGGCGTGCTCGTCACAGTCGTGTCGATCGACTGCGAGGGGGGCTCGGCGACCGTCGTCAACTCGTTTAGTCCAAGCGACGCCGCATCCGCGCAGCAGATGATGATGACGGTCTTTCAGACGATCCAGGCGTCGTAACGGCCCCTCGCTGATCCCGT
>JBAXOU010000118.1:0-10439 GCA_037133115.1 Planctomycetota bacterium
GAGAAACACGGGGCTGTCGGCGGTTCCCGGCGGACGCATCGCCCCCGCCTCCGGCGCGTGCGTAGCGGCTGGCGACCGTCGTACCGGCGGCGGAACTCCGGCCGCACGCCCGCCTACGAGTGGACGGTCGGGCCACGCGGCAGTCGCGTCGCAGAGCAAGGGCACGAGGCTACGGCCCTCGATCGTCGCTGCGGCCTGTGGCTTCGCCGAAGCTTCAGACGCCGAAAGCGCGCGGCACTCATCGGTCATCCGATTCCACTCGGCCTCGAGCGCCGCAACCTGCTGAGGCCGCGCCGCGGCGAGATCGTTTGTCTCGCAACGGTCGGTCGCGAGATCGTAGAGTTCCCACGGCTGCTGCTTCACTGCCACGAGCTTCATGTCGCCCACGCGAACGGCGCGATGGCCTTCGTGGCACCACCAGAGAGCGTCGTGGGCCGGCGGCGCCACAGGCCGCGCCAGCGACTTCACAAAGCTGCGACCGTGCAGGGGCGGTACGGGGGCACCGTCGTGCTCTCGCGGAAGCGGCACCCCGACGAGTTCCAGCGCCGTTGGCACGACATCGACGACGTGGACGGGCTGGTGGCGGAGTTCACCCCGCGCCGAAATGCCCCGCGGCCAGTGGACGATCCATGGCGTGGCAATGCCCCCTTCGTGGACCCAGGTCTTGTGCCGCCGAAACGGCGCATTGCAGCAGCTCGACCAGCCCGGTCCGAGGCACAGAAACGTCTTCCGCGAACCGGGCGGGGCCGACCGGTCGTGCCCCTCACCGCGGACCATGATCTCGGCCGAGGCGCCGTTGTCGCTCAGAAAGAGGATCAGCGTATCGTCAAGGGCGTTCATCGCCTCGAGCTGGCCGATGATCCTGCCGACCTCGCGATCCATCCCTTCCACCATCGCCGCGTGGATCGCCATCTTGGTGGCCTGAAACTCCCGCTGCTCGGGCGTGAGCGCCTCCCACGGCAGGGGCCGATCGACCTCGCCGGGGCCAAGTATTTTTAAGGCTTCGGGGAACGAATAGGGGGGGCCGACCTCCCGTTCGATCGAGGCTGCCGGGGTTGTCACGATGCCATAGTCCTGCAGGCGGGCGATCCGTGCGCGGCGGATCTCGTCCCAGCCGGCCCGGTAGCGTCCCCGATATTTCGCAATCAGGTCGGGCAACGCCTGAAGCGGGAAGTGGGGGGCTGTGAAGGCGACATAGTGGAAGAAGGGGCTGGCCGCGTGCGCGCGGGCGTGGTCGACCAGACAGGCGACGGCATGGTCGCCGATCGCCGTCGTGGCGTAGAAGTCGGCCGGCTCATCAGCCGCCGGCGCGCCGCTCACGCCCGTTGGATCGAAGTAGTTGCTCTGGCCGGTCGCGTTCACGTCGAGCGACCGCTGGAATCCCTGGGCGAGCGGCTCGCCATCCACGTGCCATTTCCCCGAGTGGTACGAGCGGTAGCCGGCTGGTTCGAGCAGCGCCGGCAGCAGCCGAGCCCATCCTGGCCGCGTGGCCTTCGCGCCGCCATCGCCAGCCGGCAGCGCGTCGCGGCGGATGGCCTGGGCGTAGTACCCGGTCAGCAGCGCCGCCCGCGTCGGCCAGCAGCGGGCGGTGTTGGAGCCTTGCGTGTAGCGGAGGCCGTTCGCCGCGAGTCGATCAAGGTTCGGCGTGTCGATCTCGCCGCCCTGGCAGCCGAGGTCGGAGAAGCCGAGGTCGTCGGCCAGGATCACGACGACATTCGGCGGTGCCGCCGTCACCGAGCCCATGACCGCCGCCGTAGCACCCAGACCTACGATAACTGCTGACCACAGGCATCGCATGAAACGCTCCTTCCGGTCGTCCGGCTCAGAATCGATGCCGGAATCCGAAACGCTACAGCTTCTCGATCTCGGCAACCACCTTCGCGTACGCCGCCGCCCGGTCCTCCGGCTTCATGTCTCGTAGTTCGAGAAGCATCGGCCGTAGGCCGGTCGCCCATGAAGCGTCCTTCGCCACCTTCGCATCGGCCTTGGCCCTCAGGGCATCGGCATCCATGCCACCGGCGGCAGCGGCCGCCGCGATCACGCTGCGCAGATACTCCGCCGCCTGCACGTCGGGATTCGGTGCCGCCGCCGCGTCGAACCGGCCGAGCGCCCACGCGATGCCTTCAGTCATATGCTTCTGGAACATCGGCTCCTTCCACGTCGCGTCGTTGTGGCCGAAGTTCGCGGAGAACACGCGGCCCTTCCCGTAATCACGAACCCACGACACCGGCACGTGCCACGGCTCCTTCGGATTGCTCGCCTGCATGTCGAGGCTCACGAGCACGCGAAGGTTCTCCGGCTTGTACCGCATGTCGTACTGGTAGATTTCGTCCTGCCAGCGAAACCGCTCGGGAAACATCGCCGCCACGCGGTGGCTCGGTTCGTGCACGACGAAGGCATGCTCGCCGCCGGAGCCCCAGGGATGACCGGCGAAGTGGCCTCCGATCATCTCACAGTAGGCGTCGGAACTCTTGAACGTGTCGGTGGCGGCGTGAAAGCCGATGAACGCCTTGCCCGACTTGATCCAATCCAGGAAGGCCGTGAGGTCGGGCACGGGCAACTCGCCCGTCGTGCTCAGGAAGATCACGCCGTCGAAGTCGCGGAGCGACTCCGCAGAAAACACCTTGGCGAACTCCTTCGTGAGGCCCGCCTGCCAGGCCTCGTCCTCGCGACGAACCTTCTCCTGCTCAGCCTGGAATGCGGCCTCCTGCCTCTTCCAGTCGTCGTCCGACACGTCGTTGCCGCGGCTCGGGGCCTTCGGCTGCGACGGCCGGCCCGGCGGCATCCGCAGGAAATCGCAATGAAAGAGGCCGGTCGAGCGGCCAAGTTCCTCGAGCACGGGCTCGGCCGTGCCGATTGACGCGTGCCGGAATCCGGTGGTGACGCTCACCACCAGCAGCCGAGCCGGCTTTTCATTCTCGGCGCGAGCCTCTACCCCGCCGAGCACCGCCACGGCAGCCATCGATGTCGCCGCTAGAAACCAACGCAGTCCACGCATTACTTCTCTCCAATGCAGAACAGGGAATCGTGCGTCCTCAGGAACATCCGCCCATCGACGCACACGGGCGTCGCTACCGTCATCTCCTCCACGCTGCCGCCACCAACGACCTCGGGGACTGGCTCGTGGTCCGTCAGGACCGCGCGCCTCTCCCCGTCACCACGATTGCCTGCAGCCCCCGGCCAGCCCAGCACACTCGCCTCGCCATCCTCCCGGACGACGATCACCAACCCGTCCACGAGCACCGGCGACGCGCTGTAGGCGCTGCGGTTCTTGGGGAGTTCCTTCCGCCAGATTGTCGTGCCCGTGGCGGCGTCGAGCCCCTCGACGAGTCCCTTGTCGCCGCAGACAACTATCCGGCCGTCCTTGACGGCGGGCGTCGGCACGTCGGCGCCGACGTCCTTGCGAACCCAGGCCACATGGCTGTTCGTAATGTCTCCCGATCCCCCGCGGCGGATCGCCGTGATCGTGCCGCCGCGGGCGTACGGCGCGATCACGAGATCGCCGGCGAGCACCGGCGAGGCGATCGAGCGGAAGAAGCCGTTGGCCTCGGGATTGAGCCCACCGACCCGCCAGAGTTCCCTGCCGGTGGCCGCGTCGTGGGCCGTGACGTGATCGGCGCCAAGCACGAAGAGCACCTCGGCGGGCTCGCCCTTCGCGGGATCGCCGGTGGTGACGAGCGGCGTCGAATAGCTCTGCGCCGCCTCCTCGGGGGCGGGTACGTCGCGATCGTGCTTCCAGAGCAGTTCGCCCGTCACGCGATCAAAGGCGGCAAGATATGAGGGCCCCGTCTGCATCACGGCGATGACGACGGCGGTGCTCGTGAGCACGGGTGAGGTACCGAGATCCCACCAGAGCGTGTCTTCGCCGAACCGCTGCTGGAGGTTCGTCCGCCACCGCTCCGCGCCGGTCGCCAGGTCGAGGCAGGCGAGTTCGCCGCTCTTGAAGTAGACCCACACGAGCTCACCGTCGGTGACAGGCGAAGAGTTCGCACCGGTCGCCTTCTTGTGCTTGCCCGCGCGGGCCTCGCTGAGCGTCTTTCGCCAGAGCTCTTTGCCAGAGCGATCGAGGCAGATCACGGCGTCCTTGCCGTCGATCGCGCACGTGACGACAAGCCTGTCGCCCCAGACTGCGGGCGTGCTGGCCCCGAGCCCCGGGAGCGTCACCTTCCAGAGCACGTGCTTCTCCGGGCCCCACTCGGACACGTAGCCGCTGCCCGCGGCCGTGCCGTCAAACGCGGGCCCACGCCAGTTGGGCCAGTTGTCGGCGACGGCGTTCACGGCCATCGCCATCATCAGTCCGGTGGCCACGCCTCGTCCGATCGATCGCTGCATCGGCACTGCTCCTCGTCAATTCGTCAGTTGCTCACGAGCAACAGTCTACCTGCCACCCGCCGCGGGCTTCGGCTGCGGCGGCAACCCCTCGGGACCGAAGGGGTCCACCGGATTCGGATTGGGCGTGGGCATGGCAGCGCCGACCCGCGTTCGCCAAGCCTCCAGTCGCGACCGCAGTTCGGCGGCTCGTTCCGGCCGCTCATGGGCCAGATTCTGCTGCTCACCCTCATCGGCGGTGAGGTCGAAGAGCTCCACTCGGCCGTCCTCGAAATGCTCGATGAGTTTGTCGCGCCGGCCGGCGGGCGAGTCGCCCGCGAGCAGCGCCCCCGCGGGCCGCCCCCCCTGATTGGAATAGTGCGGGTAGTGCCAGACGAGATCGCGGGCAGGAAGCGTGCCCGTCCCCGAGAGCAGCGGTCGCAGGCTCGCGCCGTCGAGCGGCTCGTCGGCCGGGGGCAGGCAGCCCCCGAGATCCACGAGCGTGGCGGCGATGTCGAGCGTGGTCACTGGCACGTCGCACCGTGAACTCGGCTTCACGGTGCCGGGCCAGCGGACGAGGAGCGGCACGCGAATGCCCCCGTCGTAGAGATAGCCCTTGCCGGCGCGGAGCGGGAGGTTCGACGTCGGTGCCCCTTCCGCCGTCGATAGGCCGCCGTTGTCGCTGGTGAACACGACGAGCGTGTCGCCGACGAGATCCTGCTCCTCGAGGGCTACGAGCACGGTTGAGACCGCCTCGTCCATCTCCTGAATCATCGCGGCGTAGACGGGATGATCCTGCACCGCGCGGGCCGTGCGGTCACCTTCGGGAACCTCCCGCGGATCCGCAGGCGGCCGCGCCTCGGCGCGGCGCCGCTCCTCGGCGACGAGTTCGGCGGTCGACCGCAGCGGTACATGGACCGAGTGCAGCGGCAGGTAACAGAAAAACGGTTGCTCACGGTTGGCGGCGATGAACGACGCCGCCTGCCTGGCGATCGCCCGGGCGTGGTGCGGATCGTCCTCCGGACCCCGTGCCGGAGCGACGTCGATCGATCCGGTGACGTCGAAGCCGTACGCCGGCACGTCCGCCGGCGGCCCGAGGTGCCATTTGCCAAACACCCCGGTGGTGTAGCCCGCCGCCTTGAGCCGCTCCGCAACCGTGGTCTGGTCAGCAGGCAGTGCCCGGAGGTAGTCGGCCTGGAGCAGCGAACCGCGCCGCTCGCCGCCGATGTAGTTCGTCATCCGCACGCGGGCCGGAAACCGGCCAGTCATGAGGGCCGCGCGAGTGGGCGAGCAGACGGGCGCGGCGGCGTAGGCCTGCGTGAACGTCATTCCAGCGGCCGCGAGGGCGTCGATCGACGGCGTGCGGTAGAACGTGCTCCCTGTGCAGCCGAGATCCCGGGCGCCGAGATCGTCGGCCAGAAACACGATGAGGTTGGGCGGCCGCGACACGGCCGCCGTCGATGCCGGCTCGGCCCGCGGCTCGCCCGGATTCCACCAGCGGTCGAGGTCGGCCCGCAACCGCGCCACGACGTCGGGATGCTTCCCGGCAAGGTTCGTCCGTTCGTCCGGGTCGGCGATGATGTCGAAGAGTTCCAACTCACCCCGTTCAAAGTTCCCGCGCGACGCGTCGTCGACGTGCCGCCCCTGCCAGGCGGGAAACTGCTTGCCGGGAGCCGGCGATGCCGGCACGATCAGCTTCCAGCGATCCTGCACCATCCACCGCCAGAGCAGGCTCCGCGCGGGATCGGCGAGATCGACGATCGTGTGCGTGTAACACTCACCGCACACTGTCGTACGGGTCGCGGTCGCCGCCTCGTCGAGCAGGTTCACGCCGGGCATGCCGGCCGGCGGCTCCACTCCGCATGCCTTGAGCACCGTCGGAGCGATGTCGATCGCGCTGGCAAGGGCCTGGCTCGTTCGCGGAGCAATCGTGCCCGGCCGGCGGAACATGATCGGCGTCCGCAGGCCGCCATCGTAGGGGGAGAGCTTCGACCGCGGGGCAAACCGCTTCGACTGGGGATCCTGGATCCAGCCGTTGTCGGTGACATACACCACGAGCGTGTCGCGGGAGAGCCCTTCGCGGTCGAGATGGTCGAGCAGGTCGCCAACGGTGCGATCGAACCGCTCGACGTTGCCCCAGTAGCGAGCGACGTGGACGCTGTCGGTCTTCGACGAGTAGTGATCGACGAGTTCCTGCGGTGGATCGTGCGGATCGTGGGGCAGCATCGGGGCGTACCAGACGAAGAATGGCGTGCCGGCGGTGCGGCAGCGGCCGACGAAGTCATAGATCGGCTGCATCGTGCCACGGCCGATGGCGAGCCCCTCGTCGCCGTGCCGCTCGCCCCTCGTCATCCCCTCGTCGAAGCCACCGCGGGCGAAGTCACCCTGCCACCACTTGCCGGTCTGGAGGCTCTTGTAACCGGCAGGGGCGAGTAGTCGCGGCAGCGTAGGCCACTCGTCGAGGTGACGGTTCATCCGCTCGCGACCGGCGATGAACGCCTCCCTGCCCTGTGGGCTCTGCCTGGGGCTCGCTGGCGTGTCGGGCGGATCGTTGCCGACGATCCGGTGCTCGTGCGGATAGCGGCCGGTGATGATCGACGCCAGGCTCGGGCAGCAGAGGCTGCTCGTCACGTAACCCCGCGGAAAAACGAGGCTTTCCCGAGCGAGCCGGTCGAGATTCGGCGTCCGCAGGTGCTCGTGACCCATGAAGCCGTAGTCGTGCCAGTGCTGATCGTCGGCGACGATCAAGACGACGTTCGGACGGGACGGCTGGGCGCCGCCGGCCGCGGCCGCGATCCCGCCAGTCACCAGGGCCGCAAGCCCCGCCGTGATCCATCTCCCGATTTCCATGTCGTGGACCCCATGCGCGACCCCTCGGTCGGCAGCCTTGTCGGCAACTCGTCCCGAGGTGAGATTGAGCCAGTATGCGGGTAATCGAAGCCCACTGCATCACCCACGTGTTCACCGGGGAGGTGACGGTCGCAGAGCGGCTGAAAGCCAAGGGCTACGCAACCGCGTCGTTTGGCAAGTGGCACCTTGGCGGCAAAGAGCATGAGCCCGAGCATCAGGGATTCGATGTCAACCTGGGCGGCACCGCGAAAGGTCAGCCCCCGAGCTCCTTCTCGCCCTACCAGTTTGCCACGCTGCCGGACGGCCCCGAGGGGGAATACCTGTGCTACGAGAGCACCTTGAGTCGCCGCAGGTTGGCAACCTGCGGAAATCACGGCACAGGTTAACAACCTGTGCTACGAGAGGATCTGTGCCCCGAGCGGCGCGCCGGCAAGAGCCCGCAGCCTTGCGGACCAGCGGGCCGCGGTGTCGAATACCGCTCCGCGAAGCGTTCGTTTCCAGCCCCCAAAGGAGCCTCTCCACCATGGCCAAGAAGTCCGTCGCCGCCCTCGACCCTACCGGCAAGACGATCCTCGTCCGCGTCGACTTCAACGTGCCGCAGGATGACTCGGGCGCGATCACGGACGACCGGCGGATCCGGATGGCGCTGCCGACGATCAAGTCGATCATTGACCGTGGCGGCAGGGCCGTGCTCATGTCGCACCTCGGCCGCCCGGCAGGAAAAGGCTTTGAGGCGGAGTTCTCGCTCGCGCCCGTGGCCAAGCGGCTCGGCGAACTGCTCGGCAGACCCGTGGCCCTCGCCTCCGACACCGGCGGACCCGACGCGCACGCCAAGGCCAAGGCACTGCCGGCTGGAGGCGTGCTGGTGCTGGAGAACGTCCGCTTCAACAAGGGGGAAAAGAAGGGGGACGACGCGGCCTACGTGAATGGCCTCGCGGGCCTGGCCGACGCCTACGTCAACGACGCCTTCGGCACCTGCCACCGCACCGAGGCGAGCATGCACGCGGTGCCCGTGGCGATGAAGGCCCTCGGCAAGCCGGCGGTGGTCGGATTTCTCGTCGACAAGGAAATCCAGTACCTCGCCGACGCGATCGCCAAACCGAAGCGGCCCTTCGTGGCGATCCTCGGCGGCAAGAAGGTGTCGGACAAGATCGCGGTGATCACGAATCTGCTCTCGATCTGCGACCACGTGCTGATTGGCGGGGCGATGGCCTACACCTTCTCGCTCGCGCAAGGAGGCAAGACGGGCAAGTCACTCGTCGAGCCCGACAAGGTCGAACTCGCGAAGTCGCTGATCGCCACGGGGGTTGGAAAACTCGTGCTCCCGGTCGACACGCACTGCGCCGACGACTTCTCTGCCGCAGCCAACAAGCAGGTCGTGAAGGCCGGGACGATTCCCGACGGCTTCGAGGGCCTCGATATCGGCCCCGAAACGGCGCGGACCTACGCCGACATCATCCGCTCGGCCGGCACCGTGGTCTGGAACGGTCCGATGGGCGTGTTCGAGATGCCCCCGTTCGACGCCGGCACGAAGGCTGTGGCCGACGCCGTGGCCGAGGCGACGGCGAAGGGGGCCGTGACGATCATCGGCGGCGGCGACTCAGCGGCGGCCGTCGAGCAACTCGGCTACGCCGACAAAGTGAGCCACGTCTCGACTGGCGGCGGCGCGTCACTGGAGATGCTCGAAGGCAAGGCCTTCGACACGGTCTCGGTGCTCGACGAGGCCTGATCAAGGACGGCGATCAGAGGCCGGCAGTATCGCTCGACTCTGGCCCCGACGCCGCAGTGAGCCGCTCGGCGGCCTCGGTCGCGTAGCTGCGGTCGAAGTCGCTGAGCGCCTGGAGGGGAACCTCGATGGTGCGGCCGGCGGCATTGAGCACGCAGGTGCCGTCGCCGCGCACGGCGCGGAGCGCGCCGACGACGGCGTAATCGCCGCTCCGATCAATCCACCGGCGGGCTGGCTCCCGCGGACCCTGATCTGCGGCATCGAACGGATCGGCAGGGGCTGCGGGATCCTCCGGAGAAGACGATTCGGTCGCCGGCAGCTCCTCAGCAGGAGCATCCGCCGCCGGGGCAGGCGCTGGCTCGCTGGTCGAGCGATCTTCGGCGCGAGTGTCGACACCGGCACCTTCCTCCGTCGGCGGTGCGAACTCCGCAGCCTGCTGCGGCACGATCGCATCGGCCGCGGCCTGGTCGACCTCTTCGAAGATGTTTGTCTCAGCGGGCACGACTGGCGCCGGCTGCGTTTCCTGCGTCGGCTCCACCTCTGCGACATCCTCCTCCATCGGCGGTTCGGGGTCCGTCACGGCGGCCGGTTTTGCCTCGGCCGACGGCTCCACGGGCAACACCACCTCCGCCTCGGGCTTCATCTCGGGCTGCCCGAGCGCCACGGCCTGCCGTACCTCATCGGTCGGCATGAGAACAGGCACCGGGGCGGGGGGGTCGGCGAGTGTCGGCTGCGGTGAGGCTATCGCCTCCAAGGCGTCGGAAGCATCGGTCTCATGACGACCGTTCACGGCGAGGTGTTCGACCGCCGGCTCCGCGACCGACGACGACACGCCGCCGTACTCTGTCACCACTGTCTCCGGCTCCACCGCGACAAGAGCGCCGCCACAGTCGCACGACACCACACCGCAGTCGACACCTTCCCCGACAGCAACGTCTGAGACGATCTGCCAGCCAGCGGTGATCTCCACACCCGGTTCGCTCCACCCATCGCACAACTCGACTGCCAGACCATCGACGCTCCCGTAAACCACCGGCGGGCATGCCACCGCGACATGATGCCGGGCGTGACACCCATGCCGCACAAACCAGCAGGCCCGCGCGGCGTTCATCGACATCGACAAGGTGAGAAGCCCGACCAGGAAGGCGTGGAGGCAACGGCGCACGGATTCACCTCGCGGAGGAGATACGGTTCTGTTCCCTCCGTATGCTAATCCCCCGGCCCCCGGGATCAACCGAATCGCCTGGCGGCCTGCCCACGCCCGTCCAGAAACGACTGGGGCCGGAATGGCTTGTGCCATCCCGGCCCCTCGTGGATCGAACCCGCCAGCCGCATGCGAACGGGGTAGAGCACTGCGAGAATGACGCGAATCGTGGCTGCGGGCGAAACGCCCGGGGCCTCAGGGGATTCGGGTCACCGCAAAGGGGTTGGCACCTCCGACGGAAAGCGGCAGCGGGTCGAGTGTCGTGCGAGTGATTTCGTCACCCGGACACTTTCCCATCCAGCGTTTCCAAGCCGGGCACACAACCCCTCCAACCGTCACCGCCACCTCCCC
>JBAXOU010000119.1:0-10367 GCA_037133115.1 Planctomycetota bacterium
TCAGGCCGAGAGCGGACGCGTCATCTCCACCGGCACGACCCACTGGTCGTACTGCTCCGGCGTGACGTAGCCCAGGGCCACCGCGGCCTCCTTGAGGCTGGTTCCTTCGACGTGGGCCTTTTTGGCGATCTTCGCCGCCTTCTCGTAGCCGATGTGGGTGTTGAGTGCCGTCACGAGCATCAGCGAGTCGTCGAGGTGGTGCTTGATCCGGGCCACGTTCGGCTCGATCCCGCTCGCACAATGGATCCGCATCGAGTCGCAGGCGTCGGCGATCAGATCCGCGCTCTCGATCACATTGTGGACCATCAGCGGCTTAAAGACGTTGAGCTGGAAATGACCCTGCGACCCGGCGAAGGCGACGGCCGCGTCGTTGCCGAAGACCTGAACGCAGACCATCGTCATCGCCTCGCACTGCGTCGGGTTCACCTTCCCCGGCATGATCGAACTGCCCGGCTCGTTTTCCGGAATCGAGATCTCGCCGATACCGCACCGCGGCCCGGAGGCCAGCAGTCGGATGTCGCTGGCGATCTTGAAAAGGGCCATCGCCAGGCCGCGCTCCGCGGCGCTCATGTCCACCATGGCGTCGTGGGCGGCCAGAGCCGCGAACTTGTTGGCCGCCGACACGAACGGATGCCCCGTCTCCTTGGCGATGAAGGAGGCCGCCACCTCGCCGAACCGCGGATGGGCGTTGAGGCCAGTGCCTACTGCGGTGCCGCCGATCGCGAGTTCGTAGAGCCCGGGCAACTCCCGCTCGATCGCCGCGATCCGGTCGTCGAGTTGGGCCCGCCAGCTCGAGATCTCCTGACCCAGCGTGATCGGTGTCGCATCCTGGAGGTGGGTGCGGCCGATCTTCACGAGGTCGGCGTGCTTCTTCTCCAGACCGAGGAAGACATCGCGGAGCTGCCGCACCGCCGGAAGCAGCCGGCCGTGGATCACCTCGACGGCCGCGATGTGCATCGCCGTGGGAAAGGTGTCGTTTGACGACTGGCCGCGATTGACGTCGTCGTTGGGGTGGACTGGCTTCTTCGAGCCCATCACGCCGCCGGCGATCTCGATCGCCCGGTTCGAGATCACCTCGTTGGCGTTCATGTTCGACTGCGTGCCGCTGCCGGTCTGGAAGACGACCAGCGGAAAGTGTTCGTCGAGCTTCCCCGCGATCACCTCATCCGCCGCCTGCACGATCAGCTTCACCGTCTCGGCGGGGAGTTGGCCGAGTTCACCGTTGGCGATCGCCGCACACTTCTTGAGGATCCCGAGGCTCTTGTTGACGGCGCGGCCCCACTGGAAACGGTCGACCCCGATCTTGAAGTTGTCTCGCGAGCGTTCCGTTTGTGCCCCCCAGTAGCGGTCGGCAGGGACCTTCACGTCCCCCATGCTGTCAGACTCGATGCGGAAGGCGGGCGCTGCGGACATCGGCGTTGCTCCGGAAGGTGGGATGCGGGAGGAGCCGCATTGTAGATGGCGAGCGTGACGCCGACACGGGCGGGCCGTCTGGGCTCAGCGCTGCAGGATCCGCTGGGGAAGCTCGGTTGGCCGGTGCGCCGTCGCCGACGTCTTGCCCGATGCGGCCGCCGTCCCTGGTGCCAGGGCGATGGCGAGCCAGCCATCGGCGGTCACTGCCTGCACCGCCTGCACGCCGGCAAACCGCGGGTTGCCCACCAGCTTCTCGGGCACCAGCGGCACCGGGCGTTCCTTGGGGAACATCTTCCCGAAGATGGTTCGCAGCCCAAACTCCATCCGCCCCTTCTGCCCGGGGCCACTGAGCTGCACCGGCCCATCGCGTTCGAGCATTACCTGCATCCCCGACACCGTCGGCCGGTAGGCCACGTGGGCGACGATCTCGTACCAGTTGTTCCGGCGGCCGCTCTCGAGCGCATCGAGAGCCACGCGGACGTGCACGAGCCCGTCGCGGCACTCCACGCGAACCGGATCGACCTCGGCGAATGTCACCTCGACGCCCTCCGGAAGGTCGTTGGGAACGGTCGGCGGAAGCCCGAGCTGTGTGCAGACGTGGCGGGTCAGTTCCTCGAGGCCCAGCTTCCGCCCGGCGAGTCCAAGGCGCCCGCAGGCGTTGTTCACCGTCGACTCGTGCACCTGAATGCTGAAGAGCGCGTCTTCAGGCGCTCGCGGTCGCGGCGTATGGGCGGCGAGTTGGGTCGGGGCCGCCAGCCGGAGCCTCGCCGTGGCCGCTTCGGCCGTCGTCTCGAGCGCGACCGCGGTGGGCTCCAGGCCGAGCCGCTCCATCGGCGCCCAGAACCGCTCCTGAGCGCGTTTTGTGGCGGCGGTCAGCTGCGGCTCGGTCAACGCATCCACCTCTCGGCAGGCACGGCTCACGATCTTCGCGTTGACTTCGCGGGTCGCCTCGTCGAGGTTTTCGTCGTGCTGAGTGCGGGCGATGCTGCGGACGAGTGAGCCCATCAGCGGCACCGAATCGAACCCGGTCTCGATGCCGGCGAGCCGTGAATGATTCGAGGCCGTGCCGCGAGCGGCATCGAAGCCCAGCCCACGAGGTGACACCTGGATCGGCTTGTAGACGGTAAAACTCGACTGGCCGCGGGAGTGGATCGACACGGATCCGGCATCGGTGACCGTCCGCGATGCGACCTCACCACTGACGAGGAGATCGAGGCGAATCTCGGTGGGGTGCGGATCGAAGAGGACGGCCGTCGACTGCTCGACGGTCTTCGTGCCACGGACCTGGCGACCGAGCACGTAGTCGTGCAACGGGCTGGTGGTGACCGTCGTCTCCGGCAGCAGTTTCTCCACGAACTCCTCGTTGACGGAGATCCGGACGTTGGGCGAGAGGTAGTGGTCGTGGACGGAACGACCAATACCCTCGGCGGTTACCAGAGGCGCTGCCGTAATGAGCCGCGCCGCCTCCCGCACGCTGCGGGCGTCGGCCGGATCGTGAGACGATTCAAACCGTTCGATCGCGTCGAGCAGGACCGCCACTTCAGCAGCCGAATCCGCGATGGCGATGCGGGGGCTGATCTCGGCAGACGTGTCGCCGCGCGGCGTGGCGGCGATTTCGGCGCAGCAGGCCGAGGCCGCCCGCCACACCGTCACCCGGCGGGCGACCGCCAGCGCGGCCCGACGTGTCCGCGAGGCGAGCCCTTGGTCGGGAAGCGCGTCGGCTACCTGCATCCCTTCGGCGACGCGGTCTCCGAGCGTGATCAGGGCAGGCTCGCCAGCCGTGTCGCGCGGGCCGGCCGTGGCCAGCACCCCGGCGAGGCTCGCGAGGGTGGCGGTGGCCCACGCCGTGGCCGGATCGGGTCCTCGTCCTGCGGCGAGTGAGTCGAGCTGCCCGCGCAGCGACGCAGGCTCCGGCCAGCGGGAGCCGTCGAGCGCGAGAGCCGCATCGGTGACCTGTTGTTCCTCCCCTCCGCCGGAGTCGTCCGGCCTCGGACTGAACCGGTCTCGGACCCGGTCGAGGAGGCGGCCGGTCATGGGGGGGCCGGCACCAGTTGTCGCGCGGTCGGTCTCGCCACGCCGCTCGATCAGCCTGCCAAGCAGCCGGCCGCCGCGGGCCGGTGTCGCAGCTCGCGGCTCGGTCTCCGTGGTCGGTGAGTCGGTCCAGTTGGTGCCATCGGGATCGGTCCACGCTTCACCCGGCAGGGGTGCTGCGGGACTGGTCGGAGAATTCTCACTGGAGGGCGACGCCGGCTGGGCGACCGGCGTCTCGTTGGACTGCAAGCGGGAGATAAGGGCACGAAGTTCAGGCGACTCCTCCGGATCTGGTGGCGGCGACTCGGCTTCGGGCACCGCGATGACGGCGGACGGTACGGGAGTGGGTACGAGGTCGGCGTCCGCCGTGGCCGCTGTCGGAGTGGATTCCCGAGGTCGGTCATCGCCGACCTTCCCGTCGCCCGACGTCGGGAGGGCCTGCGCGACGATGGCGCCGACGATGGGCGCTGCCGCATCAGCGAGCGCGAGACGTTCTGGCGAAGCGGCGGCGGCACGCGGCTTGGCCGCGAGCAGCACGGCGGCATGCGGAAGATCGTCCGCGACCTCGACTGGCGGCCGTTCCGCCTCGACCGCGACGGCGTCGATCTGAAACGACGATTCGGGAGGCAGTTCCCAGGCCGCGGGGCCGACCGCCAGGATCGCGACCGCCAGGCCGGCGAAGAACGCCGCCGCCACGATGGAGCGGGCGCGGCCGTCGGCGGTCCGCTGGGTCGTCGCCATGATCGATGGTGTTCCGCCTACCAAACGAGTGGGGCGTTCCGAATCGGTACGACCCCTGCGGTTGGATCGACAGGCACGCGCGGAAAAATCGATGCGGGCCGCAGTGGCCGGCACGGTCGCCGCGAATCAGCAGCGTGGCGCGGCACTCTGGGCGAGCTGCGCGGTTGCGAGAAAGGCCCAAAGGCTCAGCGCAGCCGGCCGAGCCGGGGTTCCTCGAGCACGGCGGTCCAGGCATCGACGAGCATGCCGAGGTTGGCATTTCGGTCGATGGCGTCGGCCGCATCGAGCGTGCGGTCGAGGGCGGTGGCGGCGGCATCGATGTCGGTGGTCCAGGCCGCCGCAGCCCTGTCGAGCGTGGGATCACCGGTGCTGGCCCCCGCGCCGCGTCGCGACGCGTGCCGGAGAACGTCGAGTGTGGCGTCGAGCACCATCCGGAGCCGGGCCCGGCGCGGCGGCGCGTCTTTGCCCGCAGCCTCCACGAAGGCGAGCGTCTCGCGCGAGAGATCGACACCGTGCAGTGGCCGCCCCGCGAGCAGTTCGAAGAGCCGGCTGCGAAACGCCGTCGCCTCAGGATCCAGGAGGAGCCGCGCACGGGTGAGGCTGCCGTTGGCCGCGTGGCTGCAACGGTCCAGGGTCGCCGCATCGAGCGGTGTGCCGGAGGCGGCTGTCTCTCGCTCGAGAAGCCGCCGCAGGACGTCGGGCGGGAGGGCCGCGAAGCGGATCACCTGGCACCGCGAGCGGATCGTGGGCAGTTGCCGCTCCAGCGCCGTGCCGACAAGGATGATCGCCGCCCCGTCTGGCGGTTCTTCGAGCGTCTTCAGGAGGCAGTTGGCCGCCTCCTCGGAGAAGTGGTCGGCGTCCATGATCACGGCGACCTTGCGGGAGCCGAGCACCGGCTTGAGGAGAATCCGCCAGCAGAGTCCTTCCCGCATCCGGTGTTCGTCGTCGCCGATCAGGAGATCCAGCGGGATCGTCGATCGGTCGTCTGGCTTGCGGACAACATCGATGTCGGGATGGCTGCCGGCATCGGCCTGCACGCACGATGCGCAGCCGCCACACGCCACGAGCCCCGGTTGCGGTCGTTCGCAGGTGAGCGATTTGGCCAGCGCCAACGCGAAGGTCCCTTTGCCGACGCCGGGCGGGCCGACGAAGAGATACGAACCCGAGATCCGCCCCCGGGCGTGCGCGGCAACGAACCGCTCGGCGATCGCGTCGTGCCCTTCGATGCCCTGCCAGGCCATGCGTCCTCCTACACCCTCTCGGGCAACCGAGCGGCAACGGCTCGGCGGATCGCCGCCGCCACGTCGTCGATCCCCCCGGTCGCGTCGATCGCGACCACGCGGTCGGGCTGGCTCGCAGCCTCGGCGAGATAGCCGGCCCGCAGCCGCGCCCGGTATTCGTCGCCTCGATTCTCGAGCTTGTCGAGCGGCCGCGCGAGCCGCCGCGCGCTCGTCTCGAGATCCACATCGAGGAGGAGCACGAGGTCGGGCATCCGGCCGGCCGTTGCGATCCGCCCCACGTCGCGGATCGCCTCGGGATCGAGGCCACCGGCGTATCCCTGATAGACCACGTTGGAGAGCAGATAGCGGTCGGAGACGACCCACTCGCCGCGGGCGAGCGCCGGCTCGATCACCTCAGCCACCATCTGTGCCCGCGCCGCCATGTAGAGAAACATCTCCGCGGTCGCCGCCAGTTGAAGGTCGTGCCGGTCGAGGAGGATCGCGCGGACCGCGTCACCAAGCGGTGTGGAGCCGGGGTCGCGGCAGGTGGTGACGTGGCGGCCTGTCGACCGCAGCCAGTCGGCGAGCCGGCCGATCTGCGCCGACTTGCCGGCGCCGTCGATGCCCTCGAGCGAGATAAAGCGGCCGGTCGTCACGCGAGTCTCCAGGTCATGGAACCCACCGCGCGGGAGGCGGAGGGACGGAGCGAAGATGTCGAGCGTCGGCTCTCCTGCCGTCGGCGAGCCGCCTTGCCCCGTTCCGCAGCCGGGTTCGTAGCGTTGAGCATGAACGCTAAAACCCTTGTGCGGCAAGCCAGCGGCGGCATTCATCTGTCCAGGGATGGAGCGTCTTCGTGGGTTCGTAGGGACGCACGCCGAGGCCGAGGCCGTGGGCGCCGGTTTCGTAGACGTGCAGTTCATAGGGCCGGGTGTGCGACTTGAGCTTCACGCAGAGTTCGAGAATCGGTTCGAGCTTCACGGCCTTGTCTTCCCAGGTGTGCCAGATGAACAGCGGCGGCACATTCTCATGGGCGGCGAGTTCGCCTGAGAGCTGGCGGGCCACCTCTTCGTCGGGCGCTTCGCCGAGGAGATTCTTTCGCGATCCGCCGTGCGTCTTCTCCGGCAGCATGCTCACCACGGGATAGCAGAGGATGCCGAGATCGGGCCGGGCCGACACGCGGTCGATCGGGTCGGCCGCCTGCTCGTCGCCGGCGCCGCCGTGGATGCACGACGTGAGGGCGAGGTGACCGCCAGCCGACGAGCCCATCACGCCGACCCGCTTCGGGTCGACGGCGAATCGCTGGTGGCTGTGCCGCACGAGCCGGATCGCCCGCGACACGTCGCCGAGCATCACCGGATGGCGGTAGCCCTTGTTGCCGAGTCGGTAGCGGAGCACGAAGGCCGAGATGCCGTGCGTGTTGAGCCACCGGGCATAGTCGCTTCCCTCGTGGTCGGCGAGGTGGCCGTAGCCCCCGCCCGGGCAGATCACCAGCGCCGCCGATGGCGTTGCCTGCTTCACCGCCGGCCACCAGGCGAGGACTGGAATGTCGTGGTCGGCCGTACCCAACGCACCCGGCGCTGCGCCATCCCAGAGGCGGATCGTCTCGGCGGCAGTCGCCGTCACCGGCGGGGCGTCTTCGGCTCGTGAGGCGGCGAATGTTGTGAGGAAACCACCGGCTACGAGAGCGAGGACCACGGGGAATCGATTCGGCATGGCAAGACTTCCTCCGAAGACGGATGACGCGGACGACATGATACGGCCTGCGGCCTGTCGCTACCGCCCGGCGATCCGCTGGATGCCGAGCGGGTCGGTGGGGTCGAGCGCGGCCAGCCGCTGGCAGACGTCCTTCGCGGCCTGCTTTCGGCCGAGCTCCATCAGGCTGTGCACGAGCCCCTTCGCTGCCTGGAAGAACGGCTTGTTGCTATCCAGTTCGTAGGGCAGCGGTTGCGGCGAGCCGGCGGCGTCGAGGGCGCGGATCGCGAGCTCGTAGGCCCGGCCGAAGTGACCGCGGGCAAGCTTGGCGTCGTCGTCCTCGAGGGCGATCAGGCCGAGTTGCACGTGGGCCTCGAGGAAGTCGGGGCACTCGGAGAGCAGCCAGACGAGCTCGTCGTGCGCGATCTCGGTCTCGCCCTCCTCCACCATCGCCTCGACCTCCTCGATGTCTTCGCGCCGCTTCCGGCTGCAGCGTGGATGGACGAGTTCCCAGGCGGTGCCCATGGGCGTGTCGCGGCGGGCGACGGCAAGCTTTTCCTTGCCGCCGGCCTTGCGCGGTCGGCGGCCCGCTCCATCGTGGTGTTGATCGTTGCTCATCGCCAGCATCCGCGGCCGCAAAACGTTTACTACACTGCCAACGGTTTGACCGCACGGGACCGGAGAGTGCAAGTGTCGCGGGTTCGCCAGGCTGCCGGAAAACGGTCCAACGCCCGTGCGGCTGACGCCGCGGGGATCGCCGATCCGGCTGGTGTGCGGCGGCGACTGACACGCTGGTATGCGCGGGCCAAACGGGATCTCCCGTGGCGGCGAACCCGCGATCCCTACGCCGTGTGGGTCAGCGAGGTGATGCTGCAGCAGACGCAGGTCGAGCGGGTGAAGGATTTTTTCGCGAGGTTCATGCGACGCTTTCCCGCCGTCGGCGACCTCGCGGCCGCCGGCGAAGCGGAGGTGCTCAAGCACTGGGAGGGGCTCGGCTACTACCGCCGGGCGCGGCAGCTGCATGCGGCGGCGAGGGCGGTGATCGCGGAGCACGGCGGTGAGTTTCCGCGGTCGGTCGATGGGCTGCTGAGCCTGCCCGGGATCGGCCGCTACACCGCCGGCGCGATCGCCTCGATCGCATTCGATCATCCGGCACCGATCGTCGAGGCCAACTCGCGGCGGGTCCTCGCCCGGCTCGCCGGCCACGATCAGCCCGTTGGCGGCACGGGTGACGAGCCGATCTGGGAGCTCGCGGCGGCGGTCGTGCCCAGGAGGGGTGCGGGCGTCTTCAATCAGGCGCTGATGGATCTTGGGGCGATGGTCTGCACGCCCACGCGACCGCTCTGCGAACGCTGTCCGCTGAAGGGTGATTGCGCGGCAGTCGCGCAGGGTCGCGTGGCGGAGATTCCGGCAATGGCTGCGCCGCGGGCGACGAAGGAAATCCGCGAGACGGCGGTCGTGACGCGGTGCGGCGACCGCGTGCTCGTCATCCGTCGCGGCCCGGGGGAATGGTGGGAGGGCCTCTGGGATTTTCCGCGCGAGCCACGCGGGGCTGCAGGACGGCGGATCGGCCGCGTGGCCTACGGCGTCACGCACCACCGAATCGACTGCACGGTCGTCGAGCGACGGGTGCCGCTCGCTGGTCCGGCACCCTCCGGCGGCCGCTGGGTAAGCATCTCAGCGCTCGCAGGGCTCGCGATGACATCGCCGGGCCGTAGAATCGCGGTGATTGTGGCTGACCATGGGGCGGCATCGAGCCGGTCCGCATCGCCGCGGGGCGGCCGCAGGTTGAATCGGGGCAAACGCAGTGCGAACCTTGTGAAGCCGTCGCGCGTCGAGTGACTCCGAACGCGCGCGTTCCCACTTCGACAGGAGTTTCTTCATGGCCTTCGCCCGCCCGTGGTTCGCTTTGCTTTTGGCCGCAGCCGCGGTGGCCTGGGCCATGGTGGCGCCGGCACGGGCCGTCGAGCCGGCGCAGGCAGCCGCCGAGGGGATCGACGCGATCGCCTGGGACCTCGTGCGGGCCGCCGGTGCGGGCAACGTGGTGGTCGCGCCGGCGAGCATCTGGGAGGCCTTGGCGATGACGCACCAGGGGGCCCGCGGCGAGACGGCAGCCGAGATCGCCGGCGTGCTTGGCCTTCCTGATGACCGTGCGGCGATTGCGGTAGCGGCCGAGGCGCTGCGAACATCATTCGCCGAGGCGAAAGGGAAGGCGATCACGCTCGACGTGGCCAACAGGCTCTGGACGCAGCGTGGCACACCGCTCGAACGGGAGTTCACCGCAACGCTCGAGCGGCGGTTCGGCGCCGGGGCGGGCGTGGTCGACTTTTCGGTGGCGCCGGAGGCGGCTCGCGGCACCATCAACGAATGGGTGGCCGGTCACACGGCGAAGAAGATCCCCGAACTGCTGAAGGCCGGGGTGATCACGCCGCTGACGCGACTCGTGCTCACCAACGCCGTCTATCTCAAGGCGCCGTGGGCGAAACCGTTTGAGAAGTCGGCCACGCGACCGGAGCCGTTTCAGCTCGCACCGGACAATGCCGTGGATGTGCCCTTCATGCACGCTTCCGAGCTGCTCGTAGCGGGACGGGTGGGCGCGGCCGAGAAGGCCGCGATGGTGTGTGAGATCCCCTACGAGGGCCGCCGGTTGATGATGGTCATCGTGGTGCCGGACGTGGTGGACGGTCTCGACGAGGTCTTGGGTGAACTCGACGGCGATTGGCGGGCAAAGTGGGGCGGCGCGGGGCACGGCGACATTCGCGCTCGCAAGGTCGTGCTCTCGCTGCCGAAGTGGACCGCCCGCAAGCCGCTCGGTCTGAACGAGGCGCTCAAGTCGCTCGGGATGAGGAAGGCCTTCGACGCTGGCGCGGCTGACCTCTCGGGCATCGATGGCACGCGAGACCTCTTTGTGTCTGACATCGTGCACGAGGGATTCGTGGACGTGTCCGAGGAAGGCACCGAGGCCGCTGCCGCGACGGGCGTGGTGGTGGGCGTGAGGAGCATGGCACCAAGTCGCGACGAGCCGCTCGTCATCAAGGCCGACCGGCCGTTCGCCTGGGCGATCGTCGATCGCGAGACGAACGCCGTGCTGTTCGCCGGCACGGTCATCGACCCACGCGGGTGACGACCAGCCCCGTCGGCGCCATCGGCCCCACTACGCGAGGATCGGCTTCACGACCTTCGCCGGTTCGACGCCGGTGAGCTTTGCGTCGAGGCCCATGAAGGGGAACGTGAACCGCATGGGGTCGATGCCGAGCAGATGCAGCATCG
>JBAXOU010000120.1:0-10292 GCA_037133115.1 Planctomycetota bacterium
CATGTCGGCGTAGTTCATCCGGTAGAGCTGGTCGCCCGAGAGGATCAGCACGTGCTTGATGTCGGGCTGCTGCAGGTAGCGGATGTTTTGCCGCACCGCGTCGGCCGTGCCCTGGTACCAGCCAGAGTTGTCGAGCGTCTGCTGCGCCGCGAGGATCTCCACGAACCCACCGCTGAACGGGTCGAACGTGTACGTGCGGCGGATGTGGCGGTGGAGGCTTACGGAGTTGAACTGCGTGAGCACGTAGATCCGCTGCACGCCACTGTTGATGCAGTTCGACAGCGGCACGTCGATGATCCGGTATTTGCCGGCCAGTGGCACCGCGGGCTTGGAGCGGTCGCGGGTGAGCGGATAGAGCCGCGTGCCGCGGCCGCCACCGAGAACCAGGGCCAGAACTCGCTTCACCGACATGGATCGCTCCTCAGGATGCCCGCCGCCTCACGGGCGTCACCATGCTACGGGAACCTGCCATGCCACAGAAAGACGATTCCGTGCGTGGCCTACAGGGTCCGCTCTCCGGCGGTGCGGCGTTACAGAGCGAAAGCCGGCGGCGGGACGGGACGAGTTGGCTCGCCAACGGCAGGATAGCCGACGCTCGCCATCCTCGCCCCGATCCCGCCGCCTCCGTGACAGTTGGGCTCGGGGCTGCGCCGGTCGCGGTCAGCCCTTGACCACGAAGTTGACGAGGCGGCCGGGGACGGCGACGACCTTCACGATCTCCCTGCCGGCGAGCTGCTCGGCGATCTTCGGGTCTGCGAGGGCCGCCGCCTTCGTCGCCTCGGCATCGGCGTCGGCCGGCACCACCACGCGGCCGCGGAGCTTCCCCTGGATCTGCACCGGGATCTCGACCGTATCGTCCTTGAGCCACCGCTCCTCGACCGCCGGCCAGGCCGCGAGCGAGGCAGGTGCCGGCTTGCCGAGGAGTTCCCAGAGCTCCTCGGCAAGGTGTGGGGCGAAGGGGGCGAGGATCGCCACGAAGGGTTCGAGGATCGCCCGTGGCCGCCGTTCCAGCGGCGTGCAGACGTTCACGAACTCCATCATCCTTGCGATCGCGGTGTTGAACGAGAGGGCTTGGATGTCGCGGGTGACCTTGTCGATCGTGCGATGGATTTCGCGGAGCTGGTCGTCGGATGGCGGGTCGTCGCAAACCTGCGGAGCCAACGCGATCTCGTCGGCCCGCTCGTCGACGACCAGCCGCCAGCAGCGGTCGAGGAAGCCGCGGACGCCGCTCACGCCGGCCGTGCTCCAGGGCTTTGTGGCCTCGAGCGGCCCCATGAACATCTCGTAGAGCCGGAGTGAGTCGGCGCCGAAATCGCGGACCACTTGGTCGGGGTTGACCACGTTGCCTCGGCTCTTCGACATCTTGTAGGCCCGGCTTTCGACGCGGATCTTCGGGGCATCGCGGAGCACGAAGTGCTCCCCCTGTTTTTCGACCTGGTCAGCGGGCACCTTGGACGGGATGTCGTCCGTAGTCCGCTTCTCGGCCGACACCCAGCCCCCCTTAGTGCTCCGGTAGCCGGTGAACTCCATCTCGCCGAGGATCATTCCCTGGTTCACGAGCTTGCCGAACGGCTCGGGATGTGAGACGTGGCCGCGGTCGTAGAGCACCTTGTGCCAGAACCGCGAGTACAGCAGGTGGAGGACCGCGTGCTCGGCGCCGCCGATGTAGAGATCGACCGGCATCCACGCCTTCTCGACCTCGGGATCGATGAACCGCGAGGTGTTGTGCGGGTCGAGGAACCGCAGGTAGTACCAGCACGAGCCGGCCCACTGCGGCATTGTGTTGGTTTCCCGCTTGTATCGCTTGCCGTCCCGCTCGACGAAGAGCCAGTCGGCGGGGGACCGTGACAGCGGCGGATCGGGCGTGTCACCGGGCTTGAAGTCGGTGAGGTGAGGGAGATTGACCGGAAGGTCTGCCGGATCGACCGCCCTGATCGCCCCGCTCAGGTTCCCCTGGGCATCGAGTTCGTGCAGGATCGGGAACGGTTCACCCCAGAAACGCTGCCGGCTGAAGAGCCAGTCGCGAAGCTTGTAGTTCACCGCCGGTCGGCCGACGCCGGCCGCCTCGAGGTCACGGCCGGCCCGCTCGAGGAATGCGCCGGTGTCGAGGCCCGTGTAGGGCCCCGAGTTCACGGCGCGGCCGGTGCCCGCGAAGAGTTCACCGTGCTTCACGCCGCCATTCGGCGGCTCGACGACCGTGATCACGTCGAGCCCGAAAGTCGTCGCAAACTCGAAGTCGCGGTCGTCGTGGGCGGGCACCGCCATGATCGCGCCGGTGCCGTAGGTGGCGAGCACGTAGTCAGCCACCCAGACCGGCACGGGCCTGCCCGTGAGCGGATGGATCACGTGTGAGCCGGTGAATACGCCCGTCTTCTCTCGTGCCAGATCGGTGCGGTCGAGGTCACTCTTGCGGGCGGCAACCTCGCGATAGGCGGCGATCGCCTCGCGCTGGGCGGGGGTGGTGAGTGCGTCGAGCAGCGGATGCTCCGGGGCCACGACCATATAGGTCACGCCGTAGAGCGTGTCAGGGCGGGTCGTGTAGATCCGCAGCACGTCGCTGCCGGGCTTCTCGGGAAACCCGGAGCCTGCCCGGGCCCGCTTCCAATCGTCGAATGCCTCGGCAGTCCCGCCACCCGGCGGGATCAGGAAGTCGACCTCGGCTCCGGTGCTCCGGCCGATCCAGTCGCACTGCAGTTTCTTGATGCTTGTGGGCCACTCGAGGCCCTCGAGTTCTCGCTCCAACCGGTCGGCGTAGGCGGTGATCCGCAGCATCCACTGCCGCAGCGGAATCCGGACCACGGGATGCCCGCCCCGCTCGCTCACGCCCCCGATCACCTCCTCATTGGCGAGCACTGTGCCCAGCGCGGGGCACCAGTTCACTGGTGCCTCCGACTGGTAGGCGAGGCGGTGGCCATCACGATACGTCGCAACCGCGTCCTCACCGGCCGCCGCGACGTCGGCCGGGATCGGAAGTTCGGCGATCGGGCGGCCTTTCTGGACGGCGGGGTCGAACCAGGTGTCAAACAGAACGAGAAAAATCCACTGCGTCCAGCGGACGTACTCGGGGTCGGTCGTGGCCAGCGCACGATCCCAGTCGTAGCTGAAGCCGAGCATCTTCAACTGTCGGGTGAAGGTCGCGATGTTCTTCTCGGTGCTCTCCCGCGGTGGCGTGCCGGTGCGGATCGCATGCTCCTCGGCGGGCAGCCCGAAGGCGTCGAAGCCCATGGGGTGCATCACGCTCGTGCCCCGCATCCGCTCGAACCTGGAGACGATATCAGTGGCGGTGTACCCCTCAGGGTGGCCGACGTGCAGGCCGTCGCCGCTCGGATAGGGAAACATGTCGAGCACGTAGGTCTTGCGGCCCGACGGCAGATGAGGCGCGGCGAACGTGCCATGGGCTGCCCACCAGTCCTGCCACTTCGGCTCGATCCGCAACGGTTGGTAGCGGGGCATCCTGCGCTCGTACTCTCGAGGGAATCGTCAGCCGAAGGACAGAACGCCGCCCAGCTTCGGCTCCATGCCGAAAAGGGGCGGAATCACCGAGGTTTTTCCCTGGTCGCGCCGACGTGCCGCGATTCTAATGGCCATCGACGCCGGGGCAACGAACCCCGGCCATTCCCGATTCCCAGCCAAGCGCGAGCGATCATGGCAGGCTCCGACCCGACCGCAGGCCCCCTTGTGCTCCAGCGGTTGATGCTGCGGGCCTGTCGCAGCGCCGGCAGCCGGATGAAGGTGGCCGATTCGCTTGGCGCGCGGATGACTGGCCGGGACCTGCTCCTCGCGATGCTGGTCGTCAAGCGGGTGCTCGACCGCGTTCTCGCCGCCGACGAGAAACGGGTCGGCGTGATGCTGCCGCCGACGGTCGGGGCCGCGGTGGTCAATGCGGCGCTGGCCCTGTCGGGCCGCGTGGCGGTGAACCTCAACTACACCTCCAGCCAGTCGATCTTCGATGTCTGTATCGAGCGGGCGGGACTGCGGCACGTGATCTCGAGTCCGGTGTTCCTGGCTCGTGTGAAACTCGACGTGGGCTCCCGACTGCTCGATGCGGGGGGGCTGCGGAAGCAGGCGACGGCACTTGATAAGGGAGTCGGATTCGTGCAGGCGCGGCTGATGCCGCTCGGCATGCTCGAGTCGGTGCTCGGCCTCGAGCGGATCCGGCCGGACGATCCGCTCACGATCATCTTCACGTCGGGCTCCACCGGCGACCCAAAGGGCGTCGTCCTCTCCCAGGAGAACGTTGGTTCGAACGTGCGGGCGATCGACCACCTCCTCCATCTCTCGCCTGGTGACGTCGCCCTTGGCGTGCTGCCGTTCTTCCACTCGTACGGCTACACCACCACGCTCTGGACGCCGCTGACGCTCGATCCCGCCGTCGTGTACCACACCGATCCCCGGGACGCCCAAGTGGTGGGCCGACTCGCCCGCGAGCACCACGCCACGCTCCTGATGGCCACCCCGACGTTCCTGCGGATCTACGCCCGGCGGACGCCCACCGAAGATTTTTCGTCGCTGGAGTGCGTATTCGGAGCCGCAGAGAAGCTTCCCAAGGATGTGTGCGACGCCTTCGAGAAGAAGTTCGGCGTCCGTCCGAGCGAGGCCTACGGCGCGACCGAACTCTCGCCGCTCGTCGCCGCCAACGTGCCCGCGTCACGTCATGTGCCGGGCCGGCCCGCCGACGCGCGTGAGGGCACGGTCGGCAAGCCGATCCTCGGCTGTCGGGCCCGGATCACGGACCGAGAGGGTGGCCACGAACTGCCGGTCGGCCAGGATGGCCTGCTCTGGGTGGCGGGCCCGAACGTCATGCAGGGATACCTCGACCGGCCCGACCTCACGGCCAAGGTCGTGAACGACGGCTGGTACTGCACGGGCGACATCGCCCGGCTCGACACCGAGGGCTTCATCACCATCACCGGCCGCGAGAGCCGGTTCTCGAAGATCGGGGGCGAGATGGTGCCGCATCTCTCCGTTGAAGAGGCGATCAATGCGGAGTGTGGTGCTGCGGACGGGGAACTCCTCGCCGTTGTGACGGCGGTGCCGGACCGCGCGAAAGGCGAACGGCTGATCGTATTCCACGTCCCGACGGCTCATGCCCCGAAGGACGTCGTGCGCCGCCTCCAGGAACGAGGCCTGCCCAACCTCTGGATTCCCGGAGCCGACGCCTTCGCCGAGATCCCCGAACTGCCGATGCTCGGATCGGGCAAACTCGATCTCAGGCGACTCGCCGAGATGGCCCGCGAACAGTTTGCCGAGGTCCGCGACGCGTGACAGCCGTGCCTGAAATCTTCGTCACGCTTGGATCCTGCGACGACATGCGGGCGGAAGTCTACGTGCGGCCGGTGGGCCATGTGCCTCTGGGATCCACGATCGCGGGCTCGCTCACCGGTCCGCGTCGCGGCCGCGATACCACCCTTCCTGCGACATCGCGTCTCATGCCGCTCTCCGATCCGGCGGCGACCGCGCCCGCGTCGCGGGCGATTCTCACCGAGCCGGCGTTCTGGACACCCGATCTTCCCAACCTCTACCGCGTGGAGGCGAGGCTCGAGCCACAGGGCGGCGACTCGTGGACCACAGAGGCCTGGATCGGCCTGCGACGGCTCGGCATCCGCGGCCGCTCCTTCTGGCTGGATGGGCGACGGTGGGTGCCGCGGGTGGTGGTGGGGCCGCGCGACCTCGCCGCGGCGAAGGATGCGGCGGTCGGCCTCGCGATCGAATCGCCGACGGACGACCTGCTGGCGCGGGCGGACGAAACTGGCGTGGCAGTGGTGTCGCTGCTCGACGCCGGCGTGCTGACCGCGCCCCGGATCGCCGCACTCGCTTGCCACCCTTCGGCCATGCTCGCGGTGATGACCACCGATGCGGTGGGTGACCTCGTCAATCGGTTCGCGGCAGTCCGTGGCGCAAAGGGAACGCTGCTGCTCGGGATGGCCGTTGACGGCTCCCGTCCACCGCAGGCCGTCGCCGAGGGAGCCGACTTCCTGGTCCTGACGCTCCCGGCCGATGGCCTGCCGCACCACGGTTGGCACAGCCTGCCGACGCGGCCGCTGGTTGCGTGGCGAACGACCGACAATGTGACGGAGGCTGGCGGACGCGAGGCGTGCGCCGCGCTGCAGCGTGATCTCGCCCTCTGGGGGCTCGCCAGCGGCGATACGCCCCCGTGGGACTGGGCCGGCTATCTCGTGGGATAGAGGTGTGGTCGGGGTACACTGCGGACATGCCCGCCTACGATGCCGACCGCTATTCGCGGCAGACCCGCTTCGCCCCGCTGGGGCCCGCTGGCCAGGAACGGCTTGCGGCCGCGCGCATCGCGGTCGTGGGCTGCGGTGCCCTTGGCGGCGTGGTCGCGATGGCGCTCGCCCGCGCGGGAGTCGGGTTCCTGAGGCTCATCGATCGGGACACGCCGGAGCGGTCAAACCTCCCGCGGCAGGTGCTCTTCGAAGAGGCCGACGTGGAAGCAGGCCTCCCCAAGGCCGTCGCCGCCGCGCGGCGCCTCGCCCGAATCAACTCCGCGATCGCAATCGAACCGGTCGTCGCCGACCTGGCGGCAGCGAATGCGACGGACCTTCTCAGTGGCGTTGATGTGATCGTCGATGGCACCGATAACTTCGAGGCGCGGTTCCTCGTCAACGAGGTCGCGTGCCGGCATCGCATTCCGTGGGTCCACGGTGGGGCGCTTGGTGCCGAAGGCCGCGTGCTCTCGATCATTCCGGGGAACACCGCCTGCCTGCGGTGCCTGATTCCAGAGCCTCCGGCACCGGGATCGCTTCCCACCTGCGAGACTGCCGGTATCATCGGGCCGGCGGCACTCGTGGTGGGTGCGGTCGAGGCGGCCGAAGCGATCAAACTGATCGCCAGCGCCAATCATGGCACCTTCGGCCGGTTGCTCGTCTGCGATCTCTGGGACAGCATCTGGCGGACCGTCGACCTTTCTCCCCTGGCGGCGGCCGGTTGCCCGACCTGTCGGCAAGCCGACTATCCGTGGCTCGACGGTCGGCTTGGCGGGCGGCCGTCGCCACTCTGCGGACGCGACGCGGTGCAGGTGCCGTCGGCGGGCGGCGGTGTCGATCTTGCGGCGTTGGCCGAGCGGCTTGCGACCGTGGGGGTAGTCGTGGCCAACCGCTGGATCGTGCGCGTTGACGTCGAAGCCGGCATCCAACTCTCGGTCTTCGCCGATGGTCGGGCGATCGTGTCGGGCACCCGCGACGAGGCGAAGGCTCGCGGCATCGTGTCGCGGTATCTTGGCGCGTAGAAGCTCACGGCCGTAGTGAATACGCGTCGCACTTGATCCTCTTGCGTCGGAGGGCCACCGCAGCCGGCCGGCGACATGCTCGGCGCCGGCGGGACTTGTGAGTTCTCTGCTCAAACGCTTGAGAGCGACCGCCGCGGGGCACAAGTCGCACCGGCTTCTGCGCGTGCCTCCGATCCGGCTGCTCCCCCTTCCGGAATCCCATGAGGGCCCAGTGCGAACTGGAAGACACACAGGTTGAAAACCTGTGCTACGGGAGGCTGTGAGGGGTTGCCCGTGCCCGGGAGCCGGGCTCGGCGGCAAGCGAAGCCAGGATGGCGAAGCGTAGCCGGCGTGCAGCGAGCGGAGGGCCGGAGCCCGCAGCGAGCGTCCGGCGACGGGCACGGGCAGCCCCGAGCCTCGTGAACGCCGCAAGATCAATTGTGACCCACATAATCGCCGCACTGCTCCCCGGCAAAACCCGGGTGGTGGGCCTTCGATGAGGGAAGGGCGTGGCTCTCAGGCTGTCGCCCCGGTCGCAGCTTCCATGATCTTCTGCTCGGTCGCGGCGGCGCGGGAGAACTCGGCCGTGAGGCGGCCCTCGGCGAGCACCATGATCCGGTCAGCGAGGGTGAGCAGCTCGGGGAGTTCGCTCGACGTGAGGATCACCGCCAGCCCTTCGCGGCAGAGCCGGTCGATCAGCGTGTAGAGCTCGGCCTTGGCCCCCACGTCGATGCCGCGGGTGGGGTCGTCGAGCAGGAGGATCCGCGGCTTCGTCAGCAGCCAGCGGCCGATGATGCACTTCTGCTGATTGCCTCCCGAGAGCCCTGTGATCGCGGCGTGCGGCCCCGGGGTCTTCACGCCGGTCTCGCGGAGCGGTGCCGCAACGAGCGCCTCCTCGCGGCCGCGGGAGAGGAGGCCCCCCCGCACCGCGTCGGCGAGGCTGCAGAGGCTCACGTTGGCGGCGACGTCGAGTTCGGGAAACAGCCCGAGCCGCTTGCGGTCCTCCGTCACCATCGCGATGCCGGCGGCGCAGGCCTCGGCGGGATGTGCGAAGCGAACGGCCTGGCCGTGGAGGAGGATTTCGCCCGTCCAGGTCGGCTCCGCGGCCCCGAAGATCGTTTCCAGCAGTTCAGTACGACCCGCCCCCATCAAGCCCGCGACGCCGAGGACTTCGCCGGCTCGAAGCTCGAGTGACACGTCCTTCAGACGGTAGCCGCGGGGATGCCCGGGCCAGGGGAGCGTGAGACCGCGAAGTTCCAGCACCGTCACGCCGGGCGTCCGCGAGCCGTGGAAGTCGTGGCCGGCGATGTCGCGACCGACCATCCAGCCGGTGATCTCACGGGGTGTGGTGCGGGAGCGGTCGACCGTGGTCACGACCCGGCCGTCTCGTAGCACCGTGATCCGGTCGGCGAGGCGAAACACCTCGTCCATCTTGTGGGAGATGTACAGGATCGTGACACCTCGGCCGCGGAGGCGGGCGATGACGCGGTCGAGCCGGGCCACCTCGGCATCGGTGAGGGCGCTGGTCGGCTCGTCCATGATGAGGACGTCGCTGGCCAGCGAGACGGCCTTGGCGATTTCGAGAAGCTGCTGGTCGCCCACGCGGAGGCTGCCTGCGGGCGTCCGTGGATCGACTGGGCACTCGAGTTCGGCCAGGAGTATCGCGGCCTCCCGCTCCATCGCGGCGTCGTCGAGTAAGCCCAGGGCCGTTTGTCGCTCGCGGCCGAGGAAGATATTGGCAGCCGCGGAGAGCTGCTCCACCAGATTCAGCTCCTGGTGGATGATCGCGATTCCGGCGGCCTCTGCGTCGCGGGTGCGACGAAATCGCACTGGCTCGCCCCGGACGAGGATCGCGCCATCGTAGTCGGTGAGCACGCCGGAGAGCAGCTTCATGAGCGTGCTCTTGCCCGCGCCGTTCTCGCCGCAGATCGCATGGCACTCGCCCGGCATCAGGTCGAACGACACGCCCTCGAGGGCGACAACGCCAGGGAACCGCTTGCCGACCCCGCGAAAGGCGACGATGGGGGTCATGATGCGTGGCGGCTTTCAAGCCCTCGGACCACCGCCAGAGCGAGCAGCGTGGCACCGCCCACGCCGATGCCGAACAGCCCGGTCCGTCCCTGGAGTGCCGCCACATTCCCGGCCGCCATCGTGGCCAGCAGGGCGGTAAAGATGGCGATGGTCGGAATAGCCGCGAGTCCTCGGGCGCCCGAGAAGAGCGCGTGGCCGGACTGGCCGCGGCGGCCGACCTGCGTGAACGTGACCGCCAGGGCCACGATGATCCCCACGATCATCCCCTCATAAACGTCGGCGCTCGCCTTGATGAGCTTCGAGACGGCGTCGATCACGAGCCGCAGGAAGAGCGCCCCAAGCACGGTGCCCGGGACGGTGCCCACGCCCCCTTGGAGGCTGCAGCCGCCGACGACCGCCGCGGCGATCGCGTTGAGTTCGTAGCCCCGCGCGAGGGTGCCGGGCTGGGCCACGCTGCTGTCGGCCATTAGGAAGATGCCGGCCAGGGCGGCCGTCAGGCTGCCAAAGCAGTAGGCGAACCACTTCACGTTCTCGGTGCGGATGCCGCTCAGGCGTGCTGCCTGCTCGTTGCCGCCGAGGGCGTAGAGGTGACGGCCCAGGACCGTCCGAGAGAGGATGAGCCAGGTGACGACGGCAAGCCCGAGAAACGTACCCGTCATGATCCAGACGTTGTGTTCCTTCAGCCAGGCAAAGAAGGGCGTGTTGACGTTGATCTGCTGCGACTCGCTCCCCCACCGCTCCTTGGTGACGAACAAGCACATCGCCCGGGCGAAACTCCGCAGCCCCACGAGGGTTGCCAGCGTGGCGACAAAGGGCGGCAGGCGGATCGCCGTGATGAGCCAGGTGTGGAGCGTGCCCACGAGCAACCCGGAGAGCAGTGCCGCCCCGACCGCGGCTGCGATGCCCGCCGGCCCCACGGTCACGAGTCGCCGGTCGTCGGGCGCCGCACAGAGCATCAGCACCAAAGAACAGGTTGTGGCACTGAAGGCCACCATCGATCCCGCCGAGAGGTCGATGCCGCCGGCGATGATCACCA
>JBAXOU010000121.1:0-10239 GCA_037133115.1 Planctomycetota bacterium
TCACGGCGTTGGGCTTGGACACGTCACGGCGTTGGGCTTGGACAGGCCGCGGCGGCGCGGAGCATCCAGGCGGCGAGGATCGCCCGGGCCGTCCAGGCGATGGTGCGAATCCAGTTGCTCCGCACGAGCAAATCCACCACGGCAGCCGAGTGGCCGTCGCGGGCGAGCCGGCCATGCAACGGCACCTGCACGAAGAACGTGGAGAGCCAGATCACCGCGATGAGCGCCAGGCCCGCGAAGGCCGTGCCGCGGCCGACGCCCGCAGGTGGCCACGCCGCGATCGCTACCGCCGTCGCGAGTTCCACCGCCATGAACGGAATCACCACGGGGCTGGTCCGCCGCTGGTTCTCGACCGCATGCTCCCGCGACCGCTCGCCGGTGATCGCGGCAAACAGCGGGTAGTGCACGATCTGCACGAACCAGATCAGGCCGCACATCGCCCCCGAAGCCACGGCCTGCGACACGAGGATCAACTCCACGAGCGGCACGCCGGCGATCGCAGCGTCAGTCATGCGGAGCGACAGCCTGATCGCGGTTCATGCGCCAGGCGTGGATGAGGATCAGGGCAAACGGAATCCACCACACGAGATCGTTGGTCGGCAGCGTCCAGCCGAAGGCCGGCGGCACATCGCCACGCATCACGCCCATCGCATACCCGAGCGGGCCGAAGATTTTTCCCAGAAAGCCGACGAGCACGATCGGCCAGTGCCTCACTGGGTCGGAGGCAGCGGCGAGGTAGCCGATGCCATAGACCCCCACGATCATCCCCACGCACTGCCAAATGAATGGATAGTTTGGCTGCTCGAGGCCGGTGAGGTCGAAGAGCCACGGAGGATAGAGCACCGTGACCGCGCCCCAGATGAGGTTGTAGATGCCCGCGGCCACGAGCCAGCGGTGCATCCAAATCGGCGTGGGGGTGGGGTCTGTGACGGTCGCCATAGCGGCAGAACAATAGTCGCTCCGCAGCCGCCGGCGAGGGGGATTCACTCGCCGATGTCCTCGGCCCAGAGCTGCGGGTGTTTCTGCATGAACTCCCGCATCAGCGAGAGGCACCGCTCATCCTGGAGCACGGTGAGCTTCACGCCCCGCTCCGCAAGCAGCTTCTCCTCGCCCATGAATGACCGGTTCTCACCGATCACCACACGGGGTATGCCGTAGAGCAGGATGGCGCCGCTGCACATCGGGCAGGGCGAGAGCGTGGTGTAGAGCGTGCACGCGCGATAGAAGTTGGCTGACTGCCGGCCCGCCCGCTCGAGCGCATCCATCTCGCCGTGCAGGATCGTGCTGCCCTGCTGCACGCGGCGGTTGTGGCCCCGGCCCACGATCATCCCGTCGTGCACCACGACGGAGCCGATCGGGATGCCGCCCTCAGCAACACCCTGCTCCGCCTCTTCAATCGCCGCCAGCATGAATGCGTCCATGGGGGCGGAGAATACCGGCTGCGGTAGGGGCTCGTCCATGGTCCGGGCGATCGACCCATTGTGCCGGGCCGTCAGCAGCAGAGCCCGTCGAGAAGGCGTTCAAGGCAGCCCTCGGCGAGCTTTCCGGGAAGATAGATCGCCGCTCCCGCATCGCGGGCCCAGCGTTCGTCAGTGAGATTGTCGTCGCCGCCGTGCACCACGAGTCGCGACGAGTGCAGCCGCAAGACCGCCGTCCAGCGGTTGAGATCCGCCATTCGACCACCGGGATGGACGAGGTCGATGAACGTGCAGCGGTATCGGGAGGCCGCGACCGCGATGGCCGGCGACGACCTGGCGGATTCGGCATGACCGTTGTGGCCGTTGCGGAGCACCGCCCCGAGGACGAGGTCGCGGATGAACCGGTCGGCCGAGAGCACGAGCCAGTCGAGCGGCTCCGAAGAGAAACTGGCTAACTTCAGAGCCGCTGCCACGGCGGACGGCGGCTTTTTCTTCTTGACCGTCACGATCATGGAGGCACCTAGCGGGTTGCAATGGCCATTCCCTGCTCGGGGAACGCGCCAGATCCCGCCGGCGCCATCAATCAATCGCCAAACCTGTCGGTTGCTCGGCCCTCAAGGCAAGCACCAATGCAGGCTGACGACAACCGGCGGCTCACAGTGCCACGACCTGCCACCGGACACCCCGTTTCAATGGCCAAAACCCCTTGAGCCGGCTCGCATGGCCCGCTACCGTCCGCGGCCCATACACGAGGAGGCCGCCCTCATGCCTGCATCGATCTCCACACGTCTACTGATCTTCGCCGCGGTGATGGCGACCACGTGCTGGCTCCCGGCCCACGGCGAAGAGCCCACCGACACGGTCCAAGGCCACCCCGCGATTGCCCGGGCCCCGCGACACACCGTCACGAAGCAAGGGCGACGCGGCGACCCCGTGAACATCGCCTTCGTTGGCACCGAGGAGGAGATCCACCGGGCGCTCGCCGCGGCCCGCTGGTATGCCGCCGACCCGATCACGCTGAAATCATCGCTGCGGATCGCGGCCGATGTCGTCCTGAAGAAGCCCTACCCCCATGCCCCGGTGAGCGACCTCTTCCTCTGGGGCCGCCGGGAGGATCTCGCCTTCGAGCAGCCGGTGGGCGACAGCCCGAAGCAACGGCATCACGTCCGCTTCTGGCGGTCGCAGGAGGTCGATGCCGCCGGCGAGCCGCTCTGGCTCGGCGCTGCCACCTTCGACGAGCGGGTGGAGATCAGCCGCACGACAGGGGGCGTGACACACAAGATCTCGCCGGAGGTGGACAACGAGCGCAACAAACTCGTGGGCGACACGGCGCGGTCGGGTGCGCTCGACGGCTACTACTGGGTGGACCGATTCCACCCCGAGCGCCAGGGCGTGAATGGCGGAGGCGATCCCTGGGTCAGCGACGGCCGGCTCGCCGTGGGCGTGCTCGAGGTCCGTCGCTAAGCCCGCTGGCGGCGTAGCCGCAAGGTTGCCACCCCCGCGGTGCTCTGATCGCTCGGTCGCATTTCGAGGCCGCCTGCATTGGTGCGATTCGCTCCACCCCCCTGGTGCGATTCGCTCCAGTCGGCCCCGCCGGGTGGTGCATTTTGCCCCACCCCCCTCAGGGTCACTCCACGAACGACGGCAAGCAAAAACGCTGTTTTGAGGGTCGAGATGCAAATCTCCCCAAAAACCGCCATCTGGCAGCGATTTGGCACGGGATGTGCACATAAATTCTGCCGGCGCCGTGACTGGATGCGGCGATCCTCATTCCCGCCTCATGTCGTTGGAGCCCCCCAGCATGCCCCACCTTGCCATTCAAAGACTGTTCGCCACCGTTGCCCTGCTCCTCGTCGCCGCCACCGCTTCCGCTGGCAACGTCTACGAGGTGAACACCACAGGGGCCACGCAAACCGGCTCGAAGAACAACGACGTTTACATCGGCCAGTCGTTCAACTCCGGCACGAACACGCTCCTGACGTCGGCGTCTCTCGAGATCAACCGCAACGGTCTCGTCGGCACCGCAAATTTCACCCTCAACCTTCACGAGGCGACGGGCACACCGAACAACTACTTCAAGACCGGCAGTTCGCTTGCGGACGCCACCTTCAGCAACTCGATCCTGAGCGACACTCTGTTCACATTCTACGATTTCACCAACCTCAACTGGGCCCTGTCGCCCAACACGGTCTACATGATCGGCTTCGCCAGCGAGAGCACGCCAACGGTCAAGTGGTCGCTCAATCAGAGTGCAACCAAAGACAGTTCGACGGGCTTCATCACCGGCTACTCCGGCTACAACGCCCAAGAGGGCGGCAACGTCGATGACGGCCTGCACGGCGCCACCATCACCGCCGTGCCCGAACCGTCCACGCATCTCGTCGTCGGCATCGCGGCTGCGGGAATGTGGCTGCTCTCGCGGCGGCGAAGCGCCTGACGCGAAGGCACTATCGTCACCCGCGGAGCGGTGCCGCGTGCAGCCGGTCGTGCTCTGCTCCCTCGCGGGCGAGGCGGCTCTCGTAGAGGCACACCCGCTGCACGCTCGCGGAACCACCGTCGGCATCGCGGCACGCCTCGAGCGCCGCGATCAGGCGGTCGCTCCCGGCTCCCGCGCCTCCCCGGCCGCCACGAAACCGGCCGAGCGTGAGGTGCGGCCGGTAGACCCGCGCCTCCGGAGGAAACCCGAGCGGCGTGAGTCGCTCGGCGAGGGCGGCGTGCAGTCGGCCGAGTTCCGCGGCCCCCTCCTGAACGCCGAGCCACGCCACCCGCGGTCGCTGCGCGTCGGGAAACACTCCGACTCCTCCGAAGTCGAGCCGAAACGGCGGCACCGTCGCGGCCGCCTCGTCGATCGCCAGGCAGATCCGGTGCAGATCGGCGTCGTCCACATCGTCGCCCAGAAAGTGCAGCGTGAGGTGCATCTGCTCCCGCGCCACCCACGCAGCCTCGATGCCCGCCTCGCGCAGCCGGTCGATGATCCGGGCAGCCCGGGCGGTCACCTCCGCCGAAACGTCCACCGCCACAAAGAGCCGCATCTGCCGCATCGATCACCTCCGGGCCAACAACGTATCATGCCGCGACACCCCGAACACCGTTCCGCGGAGCGACACCATGCCCTATCGCAGCGACGAAGAAGAAGACGACGACGACTGGGAGGACGATTCCGACCTCGACAGCGATGCCGATGTTGATAGCGAGGACGATGATGACGACGAAACCGTGCCCTGCCCATTCTGCAAGCGGCAGATCCTCGAAGACACGCCCCGCTGCCCTTACTGCGAGCACTATCTCTCCGAGGCAGACTTCGCCCGCGGCTCGAAGCCTCTCTGGGTGATCGCCACGGCGGTCGTGTGCCTCGTGGCGGCGATCTGGCTGGCGTTTGCTCTCTGAGCAGAAGGGCGATGCATTCCATGCCCCGCACCACCCCCTCCCCTGCCCCGCGCTGGCTGGTCTACCTGCTGCGGTGCGGCGACGGCTCACTCTACACCGGGATCACAAACGACCTCGACAAGCGACTGAAGGCCCACGCAGCCGGCAAGGCCTCCCGCTACACGCGGAGCCGGCTTCCCGTGACGCTCGCCTACTCGGAGCGGCAGCCCGACAAATCGCGGGCGCTCCGCCGCGAGGCGGCGATCAAGAAACTGCGGCGGATCGATAAGGAGCAGCTGGTGGCCGCGGGAGCCGCGAAGCCCCGAAAGCGCCTCACAGCCCCTCGGCGGTGAAACGGGCCTCGACCATGTCGGCCATCTCCCGCACCTGGTCTTCGAGTTCCTGCAGGAGTTCGTCGTCTTCGTCGTCGGCCGCCCGCCGCGCGAGAACCAGCAGGTATTGAGCCTCATGCCGCCAGGCCTTCAGCCAGTCGGGCCGCGTGGAGACGGGTCGAAAGAGGAGCCGCTCGAGCCTTTCGAACGGATCGTGGGGAACGGCCATGCCCAGAGTGTAGGCCGTGCAGCCAACCGCCGCCGGAAACACGAGGTCCTTCCGGCATTTTCATCGCTCAATCCGTACACCGCGGCCTTTCCACCGGCGAGCCCAGAGTGAACGAGAGCGGCTGCGAAAAGACACCGGGGAGTAGGCCCGTACCGGTCATTTACAGAAGAGACGTTACACAAACGACTGGGTGGGTCTCGACCATACTCTGGATCCTGAGAAAAAGCGTTGCTTTATCTGCTATTTCGATCTACGATGCGGGGGTCGGTGCTGGACGACGCTTGAGGTTCCGCGGTGGCCGAAGGGCCGCATCTGCCGCTTCTTTATGCTCGCCTTTACCCTCTGGCGGGCTGCCACTCTCTGGCCCTTTCGACGTGACCCCGAAAGCACATTTGGGTCATTGGCAGGAGTGTTTTGTTCATGGGTAAGAAACTGTACGTCGGCAATCTGGCCTATAGCGTCACGGATCAGGTGCTCGAGCAGATGTTTCTCGAGTTCGGCACCGTCACGAGCGCGCAGGTGATTCAGGATCGTGAGACCGGCCGGAGCAAGGGCTTCGGATTCGTCGAAATGCAGGCCGACGATGCCGCGCAGCGGGCGATCAGCGGCATGCACGAGAAGGAGTTTGACGGTCGGCCCCTCACCGTCAACGAGGCCAAGCCCCGTGAGAGCGGTGGTGGCGGCCGTGGTGGTTTTGGCGGCGGACGCCGCTACTAAGCCAGATCGCCTGGAAACAGGACACGTTGTCAGGGCCGGAGCGCGTCGTGAAGGCGCCCTCCGGCCTTTTTTTGCTTTGGCATCGCGATCGATCCGGTAAACCGGATGCGGGCGTGCTTGCGGTCGGTGCCGCGCTGACATGCCTCCCTAAAACGAGACCAGATTCGGAGCGAGAATCCGGGCGCGGTCTCGGTTCAGGGTGGGCATTTCATGCCATATGCCAGAGAACTCGCCACGACATCAGCCAATCAGCAAAGATCGAAACTGGTCTCAACGGCGTGTGGAACGCTTGGCACCGGCGAATGCCCCGCTGCCTTGGCCATCGCTGCTACTCTGACTGACCCAAGCGGCAAATGCCGCATACATGCTGGCAGCATTGGCTTGTGCGCTGACCGGAAGCGTTGCAAATGCAGCAGCGCGGCTTTCAGGCGAGACTTCTCCAACCAGTTGATCACGAACGGCGAAAGCACCCGGAGCCTCGCTAAAATCCAACGCTAGGCTTTCTACGGGCGGCTGAGCGACGCTGAGGCCTACAGTGTCCTCGACCATAGGCACTCCGCCCCAATCACACACGACCCACGCAGGCGGCTCGGCCGTTGGGTCGGTGGGCAGTTCGTGGCCGGAGTCCGTTGCATCGGCGGCGTTTATGTAGACCGAATCATCAGTGGCGCCACCCGTCAACCAATTCGTTTCTGCGTTCGGATCAACGGCGGGAACGGGCGGAGCCAACTCCGGCGGGAAACCATCGATCCACCAGCCGTCGCCGCAGTCGGAAATCTGCACAGTGGCGTCGTCGGCATGCTCGGCGACGAAGGCCGCGATATTCGGCTCGTCGTACGAAGCGTAGACCGAGACGCCCGTCACCGCCCCGTCTCCGGCGACGGAGTAGTAGTAGGCCGCCCAACCAACGTCCGACGAAACGAACTGCACGCGCACGTCGACTGCACCGGCGGTATTTCCATCAACCGAATCGTTGAAGTCACCACTTTCCGCGAAAGAATCACCGATCCCTTGCGTCGTGCCATCCGTCAATAGATCGGTGCCATCGAAGCCGCCTGTCGGAACAACGACAACCATGGGAGAGTCGTCGCTCGGATCAAAGATGCTGTAGATCGGATCAAGGTCCCTGCACGTCAGTGGCACAAGGTCGGTCGCTATGCGAGGCACGGCGGCACGGTCCTCCGCAATCGTCGCATCAAGCGTAGATACAGCCACCATAGCGTCTGTGGGGGTCCAAACGCAGGCCGAAGCCTCGTCGGTTGGTGATATGACCAACGCATCGATGGTGTCGGCCGCGAGCACTGCTCGCGGCTCAAGGCTCTCGATGCCCAGATGACTCCGGGCGGCTGCGAATACGCTTACCGAGACAGAGCAACGGGTGTTTCGAAGCCGCTTCATCACGAAGGCCTGCGATTGAAAGTTGACTAGCCCAGGGATAACGGCCGTCAAACTCTCCCTACCTTATCGGGTTTTGCGGGATTTGACGCCAGAAAAAGATGCACCGTGCCGGCGCGCTGGGGAACGGGTCTGGGGGGCAATCTCGGCGGGATAGTCCATCTGGCCCCGTCCTGCTCGTCATGCGACCATCGGACTTGGATGGGCTGACTCGCCTGATGGTCTTGCCCACCCGTATACGCGTCTGTAGAGACCTTCTGTCACGGTGTGGATCGTGACGGCGTTTCCCAGTCCACCAGTTCCCACGTCCCCGTTTCGCGGTCATCAGCCTCGGATTGTCAGGGCCGTAACCACCATCCCCATCAGGTAATCAGTCGAACCATGTCGCCGTGGAAGCGTTTCAATCGCAATGCCTTGCGTTCACCCATGCACCTCGAACGCTTGGAGCAACGGCTCCCCCTCGCCGGCGACGTCACGGCGATACTCACCGGCTCCACGCTTCGGCTCGCCGGCGACAATCTGGCAAACGATGTCATGGTGACATCGGCTGCCGGCGGCAGGATCGCCGTCATCGGCATCAACACGACCATCAACGGTGGAACGGCTGCCTTCGTGTCCCATAGGGCTGTCACATCCATCATCGCCAACTTCCACGGCGGCGATGACGCTGCGGGCTTCGGTAACAGCGCAGCGGATTACGCCAGCCAGCGGCAGTTCACCAGTCTGGCTACCTCACCGGTATCGGATTGGCTTGGAGAACAGGAATCTCCCGCGTCTTTCGACGTCTTCGCCGTTCAGGCGATGATCGACGAGGTCGCTGGCGGCGTCACGACGTTCTCCATCCCCGGCAGACTGACGGTCACGACGGGCGACGGCAACGACTCAGTCGGCATCGCCGGCGACATCAGCGGCCGGGTTCTCGTGAGACTAGGCTCGGCAGACGTCGGCAATGGACTCGTGATCGGAAGCGAGTTCACTGCCAGTCACCTCGGTGGGGGCGTGATTGTGAAGGGGGGTGACCGAAACGATTTTGTCGCGATCGGCAATGTGTCGGTCTCCGGCACGGTGTCGGCGGCGCTGGGCGATGGCACGAACTGGATGATCGTTGCCGGAGACGCCGACAGGCCTGCGACCATCGGCGCGTTCGCATACACGGGCGGTGCGAACATCGACGCTGTTATGCTCGCCGGTGACGTGACCGTGCAGAAGGACGTGCGCATCTTCACGGGATCGCAGGGCGAGGACTCGGTCAGCTTTTACACGGTCGACGACGGCGGCACGGTGACGGTGCGTGGCAACGCGATCGTCAATACCGGCAACGGCGGCGACACCGTGGATTTGGTCGGCAAGATCCAGGGAACGGTTTCGGTGACGACGGGTGGCGGGCAAGACACGGTGAGCGTGTCTTCTTCCGTAGGCTGGATTACATCCGACGGAAGCGATCCCGTCCCGGTGTTTGAAGCGGCCGGGTCGTCAGCAATTGGGCTCGACCTGACCATCAACACCGGCGCGGGAAACGATCTGATTTCCATCGGCACCTCCACCGTTGGTCGCTACGTCACGATCAACGCAGGGTCGGGAGACGATGATGTCTGGATCGACACCATGCAGGTGCAACGCAACCTGTTCGTCCGCCTTGGGGAGGGCGACGACTCGCTCAAGATCACGAACGGAAAGGCATTCGCTGCCTTCCTCTACGGAGGCGATGGCACCAACTCGCTTTCAACGGACGCCGCTACACAGGCTGGCAGCCGAACACTGAAGTACTTTCGGTTTCAGGCTGTAGCGAACGGGTGACCTGCCTCCATCAATGGAACCAGTTTCCATCATCAGGGTAGCCGTCAGAGGCGATGCCGATGGCGGTGAGTACTGCGCAGGGAACGACGGCACCGCCATGGCGGACCTTTTCGTATCGGGCGTCGAGGATCAGGTAGGTCACCTCGCCGAGTGGTCGGTTCCTCCAGGCAGCCAGTTCCTCATGGCGACGTTCATGATGATGCCAAAGGCTGAAGCCATGGCCGCAGGGCCATGCTCGATCAAGATCGCCGTGACGGCTTCAAGGCCGGCACATTCTTCTTGGTGGGCCATCGGGGGTTCGTTCTTAGGGGAGTGAAGCTCTTCCAAGAAAGCCCCGATGCCCGTTTTATCCTTCGGCCTAGCCTGCGGGACTGAGCCGCATGAGGAATGATCGCAGGCTCTGCTGCGTTCGATCGGCATCCGTCGCCGCAAGACTTCCCAAGTGCTTCACGACGACGCCCTTCGCAATCGTGGCGAACGTGCACATGCGTGCGGTTCAAGGGCTGTCATACACCGAGTCGTCAGGACCGTAGTGTGCGGCCAACTGTTCCGCCGAAAGTCTTGCCCAAGCGGCTTCGTCGTCCGTGGCTCGCTGGCCGGCGGCATCCCGCCTCTGCACAAGATATTCGAGATAGTGCAGGGCCTCGCGCCGCAGCGATTCAGGCAGCGCCAGGGCCCGCTCGTAGATGGCTTCCGCAGTCGTCATGCTTGCGATCCTAACCGATTCCGAAGTCCGTGTGGAACGTCGGCGTAGGCCATTTCTATCGAGACAGCGGCCCAGCAGCGGTCAACGCGGGGCCGCCGGCGGATCGAGGCTCACCGTCGCCTTCTTCGTTTCCAGATACGGGTCGAGACCGCGTTCAGCGAACTGGCGAGGAAGCTTGTGTCGCGTCAGATTCCGAGCCGAGCGACCAGCCCGCGAGCGATCCAAAAACAAAAAAACCCCCGCGAAGCCCGGGATTTCCGGGACATCGCGAGGGTCTTC
>JBAXOU010000122.1:0-10068 GCA_037133115.1 Planctomycetota bacterium
TCGTTGCCGCGGAGCTTCGCGAGCACCGTGTAGTCTTCGAGCGTGGTCGTGTCGCCGACGGTCTCCTTGCCGGCGGCGATGTCGCGCAGCAGTCGCCGCATGATCTTGCCGCTGCGAGTCTTGGGCAGGGTGCTGGTGAAGTGGATGTCATCGGGAGCGGCCAGGGCGCCGATCTGGTGCCGGACGTGCTTCCGCAGCGTGTCCTTGAGGGCATCGTCGGGCGTGCCCGAGCGGAGCGTGACGAACACCGCCACCGCCTCTCCCTTCACGTCGTGCGGCCGGCCCACTGCCGCCGCCTCGGCGACGGTCGGATGGCTCACCAGCGCGCTTTCGATCTCGATCGTCGAGAGCCGGTGGCCGGCGACGTTGAGCACGTCGTCGATGCGTCCCATGATCCAGTAGTAGCCGTCGGCATCCTGCCGGGCGTTGTCGCCGGCGAGGTATTTTCCAGGCACCTTCGACCAATACGTCTCCACGTATCGCTCGTCGTCGCCCCAGATGCCGCGGAGCATGCCGGGCCAGGGCTTCTGCATCACGAGCCAGCCTCCTTCGCCCTGCTGCACCGGTTGGCCGGCGGCATCGACGATCTGCGGAATCACACCAGGGAGCGGCAGCGTGCAACTGCCGGGCTTCGTCGGCGTGCAGCCCGGCAGCGGGCTCATCATGATCCCGCCCGTCTCGGTCTGCCACCAGGTGTCGACGATCGGGCATCGCTTCCCGCCGATCACCTCGTGGTACCACATCCAGGCCTCGGGGTTGATGCCTTCGCCCACCGTGCCGAGCAACCGCAGGCTCGAGAGGTCGCGGCCCTCGATGTGCTGCATGCCCCACTTCATGAACGAGCGGATCGCGGTGGGCGCCGTGTAGAAGATCGTCGGCTTCTCCTGCTCGATGATCTCCCAGAAGCGGCCTTCGTGCGGGGCGTTGGGGGCCCCCTCGTAGATCAGGATGCTCGCGCCGGCGGCCAAGGGGCCGTAGGTCACATAGCTGTGCCCGGTGATCCAGCCGCAGTCGGCCGTGCACCAGAAGAGGTCGTCGTCGCGGAGGTCGAACACCCACTCCGCCGTCGCCTTGGCCCAGACGATGTAGCCGGCAGTGGTGTGCTTGATCCCTTTCGGTTTTCCCGTCGAACCACTCGTGTAGAGGATGAAGAGCGGCGCCTCCGAGTCCATCGGCTCGGCCGGCAGGTCGGCCGGCATCCCAGCCACGAGATCGTGCCACCAGACGTCGCGGCCCGCGACCATGTCGACCGGCTGGCCGGTTCGCTTCAGCACGATCACGTGCTTCACGGTGGTGGCCGGGTGCGCCGCCGAGGTGAGGGCCGCATCGACATTCTTCTTGAGGGGAAGCTGCGAACCCCGTCGCCAGCCGCCGTCAGCCGTGATCACGGCCACCGCCTTGGCGTCGTGGTTGCGGTCGGCGATCGCCTCGCTCGAAAAGCCGCCGAAGATCACCGAGTGCACCGCGCCGATCCGGGCGCAGCCCAGCATCGCAATCACGAGCTCGGGCGTCATCGGCATGTAGATCGAGACCACGTCGCCCCGCTTCACGCCGAGCTTCTTCAGGCCCGCCGCAAACCGCGAGACCTCGGCATGGAGCTCGCGGTAGGTGTAGGTCCGCCGCTCCCCGGTGGGCTCGCCCACCCAGACGATCGCCGTCTTGTCGCCGCGGCCCGCCGCGATCTGCTGGTCAAGGCAGGCGGCTGAGGCGTTGGTCTGGCCGCCGACGAACCACTCCGCTGCAGGCGGCTGCCAATCGAGCACCTTCGTGTACGGCTTCATCCAGGGCAACTGGCGGCCACGCTCATCCCAGAAACCCTCGAGATCTCGAGCGGCCTCGTCGTAGAGCCGACGGTAGTCCTCGAGTGAGCCGATCCGTGCCCGCTGGGAAAACTCCGCCGGCGGCGGGAAGACCCGCGTCTCCTGCATCACGCTCGAAACCTTGCCCCCAGCGCCTGCGGATTCAGCCATGAACGGATGCTCCTTCTCTCGTATCTCGTGGTCTCGTATCTCGTGTCAGGTCGTCGCCGGTGGCTTCGGTCCCCCGCCACGCGCAAACGGGTCCCCATCCTCGTCGTCACCGAAGCCAATGCCAAGCGCCCTGGCAGCCTGCACCGCGGAACCTCGGGGATCGACCGTCGAGAGCCGACCGATGGCCTCGGCGATCGGCACGCTGGCGATGTCAGGGGGCCGGTAGCAGACCATTTCCCCAAAGCGGCCCTCGTGAACGAGCCGGGTGGCGTGGGCCCCGAACTCCGTCGCCAACATCCGGTCAAAAGCCGTGGGCGTGCCTCCGCGCTGCAGGTGGCCGAGCACAACCGTCCGGACCTCCCGGCCGAGCCGTGCCGCGATCTCGCGGGCCACGATCTCGCCGATGCCGCCAAGCTTCACCTGGCCCCGACCGCCCGACTCGCCACAGTGCACGAGCCCGCCGTCGGGAAGGTGGGCTCCCTCGGCGACCACGATCAGCGTGTATCGCTTCCCCTCGCGGTCGCGGTGCGTCACCGTGCGGCAGACGTTGTCGAAGTTCCACGCGATCTCCGGCAGCAGGATCACGTCGCCACCACCGGCGATGCCCGCATGCAGCGCGATCCAGCCGGCATGGCGGCCCATCACTTCGAGCACCATCACCCGCTCGTGACTGGCGGCGGTTGTGTGCAGTCGGTCGAGTGCGTCGGTCGCCGTCGCCACGGCGGAGTCGAAGCCGAACGTGAAGGCGGTGCAGCCGAGGTCGTTGTCGATCGTCTTGGGCACGCCCACCACGGGGATGCCATGCTCGTGGAGCTGCTCGGCGATGCCGAGCGACCCGTCGCCCCCTACGCAGATCAGTCCCGCGATCCCCATCTGCTTCACAGTGGCTGCGGCCCGCGCGAGCAACTCCGGGTCGATTCCCACCCGCTCACCCTCGCCGACGAGCGACGTGAACCGGCCCTTGTTGGTCGAGCCGAGAATCGTGCCGCCCTGGAGGAGGATGCCCGCCGTGTTGTGCGCGTCGAGCGGCATGTAGCTCACCGGATCGACGAGCCCCTCGTAGCCCCGCAGAAAGCCGACGCAGTCGTAGCCCAGACGGATAGCCGACTTGGTCGCCGCCCGGATCACGGCGTTGAGCCCTGGGCAGTCGCCGCCGCCGGTGAGGATGCCGATGGTAGGCCTGCGGCTCATGGCTCAGTGCTCGCCGTGTTCGGCCAGCCACCGCTCGGCGTCGAGCGCCGACATGCAGCCGGTGCCAGCGGCCGAGATCGCCTGACGGTAGTAGTCGTCGGCCACATCGCCGGCCGCAAACACGCCGTCCACGCTCGTCGCCGTCCGGAAGTGCTTCGTCCAGACGATATATTTCTTGGCGTTGAGCTCGAGTTGCCCGTCGAGGAACTCGGTGTTGGGCGTGTGGCCGATCGCCAGAAACACCCCGGTGGCTTCCAGCGTCTTCACGTTCTGCGGGTCGATCGTGCTCGCCAGCCGCACGCCGGTGACGCCGCTGGCGTCGTCGCCGAGCACCTCAGCGAGTTCCGAGTTGAAGTGGATCGTGATCTTCGGGCTCTCGTGGGCTCGCGCGGCCATGATCTTCGAGGCGCGAAGTTCGTCGCGGCGGTGGATGAGGTGCACCATGCTCGCGAACTTCGTGAGATAGGTTGCCTCCTCGACCGCCGAGTCGCCGCCACCGACGACCACGATCGGCTTGTTCCGAAACCGCGGCAGCGCGCCGTCGCAGACGGCGCAGGCGCTCACGCCCCGGTTCTTGAACTTCTCCTCGCTCGGGAGGCCGAGCCAGTTGGCGCTCGCGCCCGTGGCCACGATCACGCACGTGGCTTCGACAACGCCCCCCTCGGCCGGGAAGAGCTTGAAGGGCCGCGACGAGAAGTCGACCTTCGCAATGTCGTCGGTGACGATCCGCGTGCCAAAGTTTGCAGCCTGCTGCCGCATGAGCTCCATCAGTTCCGGCCCGGTCACCCCCTTCCCCTCGTGGGGAGGCATCATCATCCGCCGTTCCTTGGGCAGGGCCGATTCGAGGAAGCTGCCGAGGTCGCCATGCGGAAACCCGGCGTAGTTCTCCACCTCGCTCGTCAGCGCGAGCTGGCCGAGTGGTAGCGTGCCCGACATCCGGTTTTTTTCCGAGATGGCTCCCTCGTAGACGAGGGGCTGGAGCTGAGCGCGGGCGGCGTAGGTGGCGGACGACCAGCCGGCCGGGCCGCTGCCGATGATCACGAGCTTCTCGGGCGATGAAGACATGCGGTGACTCCCCGGTGGATCGCGGCCACTTCGTCGCGTCGACGCCGGCCGCGTGAACAGGCATGATGTACCCGTTCCTGCCGCGCAGGAAAACCCGCCCCCCGCAATCGCCGGAACCGGACCCCATGAGCCTTCTCGCAGTCCTCCTGCCGAGCGCCGCCGTGCTGCTCGTGGCCTACCGGCTCTACGGGAGCCTGCTCGCCCGGCTCTTCCGGCTCGATCCCGCCGCGGCAACGCCCGCCGTCACGCTCCGCGACGACGTTGACTACGAGCCGATCCCGCCGCAGCTGCTCCTCGGTCAGCACTTCTCCGCGATCGCCGCGGCCGGACCGATCGTAGGCCCGATCCTCGCCGGCGTGGCGTTTGGCTGGCTGCCCGCCCTGCTCTGGATTCTGGTGGGCAGCATCCTGATCGGTGGCGTGCACGACTTCGCGGCGCTCGTGGCATCGGTCCGTCACAAGGCCCGCTCGATCGCCGAAGTGGTCCGCGACCACATGAGCCGGCGAGCGTATGTTCTCTTCCTGGCGTTCGTCTGGATCGCGCTGATCTACATCATCGTGGCCTTCACTGACATCACCGCGCAAAGCTTCGTGGGCCGGCAGGTGCTCGAAAACGGCGAGAGCGTCTCGGGGGGCGGCATCGCCACCTCGAGTCTGCTCTACCTCGTGCTGCCGGTGATCATGGGCTTCTGCATGCGGTTCGCCCGGATGCCACTCTGGCTGGCGACCTGTGTGTTCCTGCCGCTGGTGGGACTCGCCATCTGGGGCGGGCAGAAGATCCCATTCGATCTCGCCACAACGTTCGGCACCACCGATGTCACGGCCCAGAAGATCTGGGGCGTCCTGCTGCTCGGCTACTGCCTGGTGGCGGCGATGGTGCCGATGTGGCTTCTGCTCCAGCCCCGCGGCCACCTCGGCGGCTGCTTCCTTTACGTGGCGCTCGCCGGGGCGGCGATCGGCCTGGTCGCCAGTGATTCCTCGCTGGCGGGCGTGTTCGGCGGGCAGTCGACGATCCGTTATCCGGCCTTCACGGGCTGGCAGGCGGCCAATGGCCAGCCTCTTGTGCCGATGCTCTTCATCACGATCGCCTGCGGAGCCTGCTCCGGATTCCACTCGCTGATCGCCTCCGGCACCACGAGCAAGCAGCTCCGCCGCGAGACCGACGCTCGTGCCATCGGCTACGGCACGATGCTCCTGGAAGCGATGGTGGCGGTGGTCAGCCTCTGCTGCGTGATGGTGCTCACCAAAGAGAACCCGCTCACGAAGCAGTCGCCAAACTTCATCTACGCCCTCGGCATGGGGCAGTTCCTGGAGATCCTGGGCGTGCCAGCCACGATCGGCGTCTCCTTCGCCCTGATGGCGTTCACGACGTTTGTCTACGACACGCTCGACGTCTGCACGCGACTGGGCCGCTACATCGTGCAGGAGCTCACGGGGCTCACCGGCCACGCCGGGGGCTGGCTGGGCACCGCCCTGACCGCCGGCGTGCCCCTGATCTTTCTGCTCCGGCCAAACCTCGACGCCAGCGGCAATCCCGTGCCCGCCTGGAAGATGTTCTGGAATCTCTTTGGGGCGAGCAACCAGTTGCTGGCGGCGCTCACGCTCCTCGGTGTCACCGTCTGGCTCTGGCGGACGCGACGGGAGACCTGGGTCTGGCTCGTCACCGGCCTGCCGACGGCCTTCATGTATGTCATGAGCACCTGGGCGCTCTTCACGCTCACGCTCCCGCGATTCCGCACCCCCGAAGGCTGGGTCGCGCCCACCGACCCAGTGCCCTGGGTCGGCTTGGTGCTCCTTGTCCTCGCGGCGGTCATGCTCGTCGAGGCGATCCGGGCCCTTGGCGGCGGGGGGCCGACGGCCATACCCCCGCAACGCGCGGTCGCTCATCAAATTCTCACGCAATCCTAACATACCGTTCGCATCGGTCTGATTCACTCTCGACGGTGTCAAAGCCTCGTCGACGACCACCCAGGTCGCGACGGCCTTCCTTCCACCGTGGAGAGTTTTATGTCGACCGTCCGCGTGCCCCGTCGGGGCTTTACGCTTGTCGAACTTCTTGTCGTGATCGCGATCATCGCGACGCTGATCGGGCTGCTCCTGCCGGCCGTGCAGAGTGCCCGCGAGGCGGCCAACCGCATGGCCTGTGCCAACAACATCCGCCAGATCGCCCTTGGTTCGGCGAACTACGAAAGTGGGCAGCAAAGGTATCCCACGTCGGGCGAGGGTAAGGATCCGAACAAGAACTGGGTCGACGTCATGAACGTCAACTCGTTCTTCGTTCAGGTCCTGCCCCATATCGAGGAAGCGGGGATCGCGTCGAAGTGGAACTTCAAGCAGCCCTACTGGAGCCCGAACAACCTCCCGCTGGCCACGGCCCAGATCAAGGCCTTCATGTGCCCGAGCAACGGCATCTCTCAGGAGTCGTTCGGCGGCGTCTGCTCGGCCGGCGGCAACTTTGGTCGGTCCGACTATATGCCGATCGCCTACACCGACCTTAGCCCGACGGACGGCAAACGCAGCAAGCCGAGTGGCACGAGTCGTGGTGCCTACAAGGTCGGCGTTCTAACCTATGATCAGGCGGGCAAGGTCTCGAACGTGAGCGATGGCACGAGCAAGACGGCGATCTTCTGGGAAGACGCCGGCCGCGAGTCGCAGCACGTCGGCAAGCGCGATGCCGCTGTCACCGCAACCACATTGTGGGTCCGCACGAAGGGCAAAAGCGTCATCGTGATTGCCAGCGGTGATGCCGATTTCCCGGCCCCAACCGGCAGCGACATGCCGAGCAGCAAAACGTGTCCGAACCGCTGGGCCGATCCTGACGGTGCCAGCGGCGTCTCGGGCCCGCCCAATGAAGAGTCGACCGTGCCGCGGACGCAGCCGATCCTCAACAACACGAAGAGTCCAACCGGCGGAACGACTGCGTGCCCGTGGGCCACGAACAACTGCGGCCCGAACGACGAGCCGTTCAGCACCCACACCGGCGGCTTGGTGGGGACTGGGTTCGCCGATGGCAGCGTGAAGTTTGTCAGCGACACCGTCGACCTCCAGGTGATTCGCCAGATCAGCGATCCCAACGACGGCGAAGTGATTCCGGCGTACGACTGATTCCGATTCCGGCCACGGCAGGCGGCGGCACCTCGTGCCGCCGCCTGCCCAGCCTTCGCGGCCTCCGCCGCTTCCGCAGGTTTTCGACGCCTTCTGCGTCCCTGCAGCAAAACCCTCGTCATTTCTCAAGCAGCGGAACCGGTCGTACCGATTCTGCCGGATGTCAGGGGAGGGCGGAGCATGACGCACATATTCCTGCGCGCCGTGGCGATCATCTGCGGGCTCGTGCTCGCGTCTGGGATCGCAGCGAATCGCGGCTACGGCCAGACCTACGGGATCGACTTTCGCAACACCCTCATGCCCGCCTCTGGCGGGATGGCGGGCACGAGCGTGGCCGCGCCCCAGGATTTCATCTCGGCGATCAACGCAAACCCAGCCGCGCTGACGCAGTACCGCGGCACGAACTTCACGCTCGGCGGGGCGTTTGCCGAGGCCACCGTCAATCTCACGCAGTCGGCGCCGGCACCAGCGCTCGGCGTGGCGCCGTTCTCGGCCAAGAGCAGCACGCCGGGGGCGATCGTCCCCGCGATCGGCGTGGCACAGGAAGTGGACGGCATGCTGCTGCCCACCACCGTGGGCCTCGCTGTCTTCGGTGCGGCGGGGGGAGGCTCGAGCTACGTGCAGGTGCCCGCGAGCAACGCCACGTCGTCCTACCTGCTCCTACTTGAGTTTGCACCATCGGTCGGAATCGAACTCACCGAGCGGCTCTCGATCGGCGCCACGATGTTCATCGGTGACGGCTACGCGTCGGGCCCGTTCGTCGGCACCAGCGGCATGACCAATGCCTACTCCCTACGGGGCGGATTCGGACTCGACTACGCTCTCGGCGAGGCGACCCGCCTCGGCGCCTACTACCAGACGAACCAAGACTTCCGCTTTCAGGACGAGGCGATCCTGTTCTCGGAGCGGCGGCCCCGCGACGTCGACATGGGCCTGCCGCAGCAGGTGGGCATGGGGATTGCCAACGAGTCGCTCGTCGACGGCCGGCTGCTCCTGGCTGCCGACGCCCTCTACCTCGACTGGCGGAGTGCGGCGCTCTTCAAGAACCTCTACCGGGGCCAGTGGGTGATGCAGCTCGGCGCCCAGTACCGCGCAACCGACCGCGTGAAGCTGCGGCTCGGCTACGCGCTTGCTCAAAACCCGATCAATCCGACGGTCGGCACGCGAATCGGGCCGATCGATGTGCCGGGCGGAATCCCCTCGGTCAAGTACCTGCAGTCGCAGTTCGCGATCGTCAACGAGCACCGCATGACCGCAGGTGCCGGCATCGAAGACCTGTTCATGCCCGGCTTCGACCTCGACGTCTTCGCCGGTGGCATGTTTCCCGCAGGCGAGCAACTCGGGAACGCCACCCATGTGAACGTCGAGAGCTACTGGATCGGGCTCGGCTTCACCTGGCACTTCGACCGGCCCCAGGCGGCCCGCGATCCGGGATAAGCGGGATGTGCAACCGGGCGAGTCATCTGCTGCGGTGGGCGGCAATCGCGACGGCGGTCGTCTGCGTCACGGGCGTGGGCCTCGCCGCTGAGCGAGAAGAACTCGAAACCGATCGCGACTCGTTTACGTTCGCCCCCACGACGGCCGGCCGTGGCCTATCGATCCTCGAGTCGTCGTATTCCTTCATCGACAACCGCACCGGCCCCGAGACCCACAGCGTCCCGGAGACGCTCCTCCGTCGCGGGATCGGCGAGCGCATCGAACTCCGGCTCGGCTTCAACTACGAGGCGGGTGGCCCGGGCACCGTGTCGGGCAGCGAGTTGGGCGGGCAGGACCTCGAGACCGAGGACGAGAGCCGTGTGCTCTACGGCACCAAGGTGGAGACCTCGGAGCAGGACGGCTGGCTGCCGCGGTCGGCCACCATCGTGCAGGGCTACACGCCCACCTACGGCCCATCGACCGTGTCGACTGTTGTCGTGGGCGAGTCGTGGGGCTGGCGGTTCGCCAATGGCTGGGAGTGGACCTCGGCGATGCGATATGGCACCGGCTTCGACAAGGGAGACGCCTTCAACCAGTGGGCGCCGTCGACGGTGGTGAAGGTTCCGGTCGGCGAACGCTGGAACGTGCACGCGGAATACTTCGGCATCTTCTCGACGGGTAAGGAGGAACCGGTCGATGCCCAGTTCGCCAGCGTCGGCGGGCACGTGCTGGTCACGGAGGATTTCGAACTGGGCCTCCGCGTCGGCTGGGGGCTCACTGAAAGTTCGCCAAACTTCTTCACGAATGTCGGCGTCGGCATCCGCTACTGATGAAGCCGGACCACCACGGGCATGGCGGGCACTGCTCCCGGAGGCCAGCCAACACCGCGCGGAATTCGGCCCACGTCGATCGCTGGAGGAAACTCTCGCCCGGGCTAAGACCACCCGTGGCGGCCGAAATCGCGCGCAAGGCTTCGGCTACCGCCCCAGAACCGCGCCAGACACGGACCAGCCGCTGAGCCTCGTAGACTTCACCCCATGCCACCGACGCGCTACGCCCCGGCCAACCCGCTGCCGCCCTACGCGTACGTGCCGGGCCATGACCTACCGCACCCTGTGACCGACCCCCGCGGCCACTCGTACGACGCCCACGCTCAAGCCCGCGGCGCCTCGAACACGCCCGCCACGCTTGATCACCTCCCGCCCGACCCCGCTTCCCGGCGCCGCGTTCTTGCCGCCACGCTCGCCGCTGACCCGCTGTGGCTCTCCTCGCTCGACCTCTTCAACGGCGGCTGGTACTGGGAATCGCACGAAGCATGGGAG
>JBAXOU010000123.1:0-10043 GCA_037133115.1 Planctomycetota bacterium
TCACGAAAACGAACCGGCCCGGATCGGCGGGGCCGATCCGGGCCGGGGTTTTGATCACGCCTGGCTGGGCCGAGGGCTTACTTCGACATCTTGGTGAGCGTCTCGACCATCGGGCCGACGACCGGGCCGAGCAGATCCCTGACGCCCGGGAGCGCCATGACCGTGTCGATCACCTTCGACAGCATGCCCACGTTCTTGCCGATGAAGTCGGCGAAGATGGGCTTCTCCTCGGCGGGCAGCTTGCCGGCCTCATCCTCGAGCGAGGTGAGCATCGGGGCGAGCTTCTCGAGCTCCGGCACCGCCAAGCGGGCCGTCTCTTCGTTGGTCACGCCCTTGAGGACGCTCGACAGGCCGCCGAACAGCTCGGTGGCGTTCTTGCCGACGCGGACCGCCTCGAGGAACTTCGGGTCGATCGAGAACGAGTCGACGACGGTGTCGGTGACGTTCCGACCCTGACGCTCGATCACCTCGGTGACCCGCTCGGTCACGGGGCCGATCTTCCGCTCGCCTTCGACCACCACGGCCTCGCCGGCCTTCTTGTCCTGATTCTGGTTCCAGAGGTACCAGCCGAGGCCGAGGGCACCGAGTGCCAACAGCGGCAGGAGCCAGCCGGGCAGGCCGCCGGACGGCTGCGGGTCGTGCGAGTGGCCGCCGTGACGGACCGTCTCATGCGAGTGGCTGCCGGAGCGAACCGTCTCGCTGCCGCGACCGCTCGCAGCGTCGAAGTCGGCGAGCGACAGTCCGCGCGGCAGGGCGTTGCGGATGTTGCCGGACTGCTCCGAGAACAGCCGGGCCACGCCGGCGGCGTCGGGCTTGCCGGTGAACTGCTTGGCCACCATGCCGAGCACGATCGGGGCCAGGTAGGTGACCAGCGTTTTCATGATGCCCGGCTGCATGCCGGCGAACGACGCCAGCGTGCCGACGAGGCTCGACATCATGTTGCCGCCGCCGAGCAGCGAGGTGAGCAGGTTGCCGCCCAGGCTGCCGAGGCCCGATGCCTGGTTACCGCCGAGCAGGCCGGCGAGGTTGCCGAGCATGCCGAGGTCAAGGCCGCCCATCGCCTTGGCGAGCTGGTCGGCGCCGCTGTTGGTCGACGCCATCTTGCCAAACACGTTGAGCAGCGCCGGCACCGCGGCACTCGTCGCGGTCTTGGTCTGCGACTCGTTGGCGCCGATGAGGCCGCCCAGCTTGCCCAGGACGTCGGGCGACGTCAGCTGGCTCATGATCAGGTCCGAAATGTTCATCATCTAACTCCAGAAGGAAGGAAACCGGATAAAAAACCATCGAAGCAGTTCGATCATTGTCCCGCCCCGCCGGGCGGCGGCCTTGGATCGTGGATGGGTGTTGAACCATTCGACGGACCGTCGGCACGGACAGTTTTTGTAAGTGCTGGGAAGGAGGTTCGCAACGCACCGGCAAAATCACCGTCGCCGGGGCTGCCCCGGGCCGTTTGCCCGTCCAAAAGGGTCACTCTCCCTACCAATAGACGTAGTGCAGGAATCGTTCCCGGTCGGCAGCGGGCAGGTCGTCGACCCGGGGTACCACCCAGCGGTTCTCATCGGTGTCGACGAGCATCTTGCCACCGGTGCCGAAGTCGAACGCCTGGCTCTGCGTCCACCGAGCGGTGAAGCACCGGCGGCCCACGTCGCTCTCGACGTCGAAGTCGAGATAGCCGTGCACCAGCCGCACCTCGTGCACGCGGCGAACCTCGCGGATCAGGGACCGCCGCTGCAGCGCGGTGCGGATGACGCTCTGATCCGCCTCCGGCCAAGCGTCGAGTCGACGGATCATCCCCACCTCAACCTCGTCGCCGTGCTCGTCCCATCCGCGGACGGAGAGATACTCATCGGGTTGTGTGGCCGGAAAGGTACGGATGATGAAGATGCCGGAGGCCGTGGTCCCATCGGGCGACTTCAGTTCGATTCGCTCCTGGGGGCCGACCGTGAAATGGTGCCTGGTGGGCTCGAGCCAGACGATGCTCGCGGCCGTGGCGACTGGTGATTCGAGCGGCGGGTCCGCCGCGGCCGATTCCTGCTCGGCGAGCAGCGTGTCGACCGTCGGCTGCTTCGTGACCTGTGTCTGGATCTTCACAAGCCGGGCGTAGACGCCATCGGCGGCGAGCAGTTCGGCGTGCGTCCCCTGCTCCACCAGACGGCCACGATCGAAGGCCAGAATTCGGTCGGCGTTGCGAAGCGTGGAGAGGCGATGAGCGATCGCGATCGTCGTCCGCCCGCGGACGAGCACCGCGAGCGCCTCCTGAATCGCCTTCTCGGCCTCGGCGTCGATGTTGCTCGTGGCCTCGTCGAGCACGAGGATGCGCGGGTCGTAGAGGAGCGTGCGGGCGATTGAGAGCCGCTGCTTCTCGCCTCCGGAGAGGCCGGCTCCGTGCTCGCCGAGGAGGGTTTCGTAGGCGAGCGGTTGACGGCACAGGAAATCGTGGGCCCCGGCTGCCTTGGCGGCGGTGAGCCCCTCTTCGATCGTCGCCTGCGGCCGGCCGAAGGAGAGGTTTTTCCAGATCGTCCCCCGGAACAGAAACGAGTCTTGGAACACGATGCCGAGCCGCTCGCGGAGGTCATGGGATGCGAGCTGCCGGATGTCGTGGCCGTCGACGGTGATCGAGCCCTCCTGGACGTCGTGAAACCGGCCCAGAAGGTTCACGAGCGTGCTCTTCCCCGACCCCGACCGGCCGACGATCCCGATCATCTCGCCCGGCTTCACCTCGAACGACACGTCATGCAGCACAGGCTGGTTGCGGTCGTAGCCGAAGGTCACGTTGGCGAACCGGATCGCGCCCCGAACGTCGTCCCAGGTTTCCGGGTTCGCGGGCTCGGTGACCAGCGCCGGCGTGTCGAGCAGTTCGAGCACCCGTTTGCTGCCGGAAAGGAAACTGGTGAGCCAGGTGGTGAAGTTGGAGAGCGCGCCGAGCGGGGCGTAGAACATCGCCAGGTAGGCGAGAAACGCGATCAGCTGTCCGAGCGTCATGCTGCCGCCGATCACGTCGCGGCCGCCGACGTACCAGACGATCAGGCCGCCGAGGCTGAAGACGATCTGCATCGACGCGGCGTAGGTGGTGTTGGTGTGCTCCACCCACTGCCGCCACCGGCGGAGGTGGTCGCTGGCGGCATGGAAGCGGTCGAGCTCACGGGATTCCTGGGCGAAGGCTTTGACGACGCGGATGCCGGAGAGCATCCCGGAGAGCGTGGTCATCTGCTTGCTGGTGGCGTCCCAGAGCCGGTAGTGCCGCGGGTAGACGTGCCGCCAGAAGATCCACGAGCCGAGGATCACCAGCGGCACCGGGATCAGCGTGAACAGTGCGAGCTTGGGGTTGATCCAGACGAGCATCGCACCGACGGCGACAAGCTGCACGATCTGCAGCAGAAAGCCACCCGTGATCTGGTGCATGAGGCCGTGCAGCACCTCGCTGTCGTGCGCGACCCGGCTGATCATCGAGCCCACCTGGTGGCGGTCGTAGTAGGCCACCGACAGGCCCTGGAGCTTCCGGACCATCTCCTCCCGCAGCGTCGACGTGATCCCCGAACCGATCGCCGACGTCAGCCGCCCCTTGATCACACCCACCACGGCGAGGAGCACGCGGGAGAACGCCAGGGCGAGCACCACGACGAGCAGGGCCGTCTTGAAGTCGGGCATGCCACCGCCCGCCTCGCCGGCCTTGGCGGAGAGGATGTCGTCGACCATGTACTGCTGGAGCTTCGGCGGCACCAGCTCCGCGATGACGCCCACGAAGGTGAGCAGGCAGAGAATCACCGAGCCGCGGGCGTAGGGGGCCAGCAGGCCGCCGACCCGCCGGAGGATCTGGCCCTTCTGCAGGCAGCGCGGGCAGGCATCTTCCGCGGTCTGGAGCCGCAGGCCGCACGAAGGGCAGGCCGGCGGGTCGAGCGATCCCTCGAGGCCCTCGATCTCCCCGGGGAGCCCGACGGCGAGCCGCTCGCGTGACCGGTCGAGTGCCCGGGAGACCTTGTGAAACCTGGTTGCCAGGGCATTGGAGTAGCGGACGAGGTCGATCCAGATGCCGTCGGTGCGGACCTGCAGCGAGCCACCGCCGACCCCGGACGTCGTGCGGACGCGTTCCACGCCTTTCCACGCCACGGCCCGGAGGGTGTCGTGGCCGTCGGTTGCCGCGAGATGGTCGGGCGTCACCACCAGCCATTCGGCGGCAGGCTCGCCCGACAGGCCGACGTCGGTGCCGACCGAGAGGAGAACCGGTCGGTGGTTGAGCCCAGCCGCATCAAGACGGCGGTGCACGTGGTCGGGCACCCCGGACGGTGGCCTGTGGCCGGCCGCGGCCGTATGCTCGGGCCTGTGAGCGGTCGTGGTGATCGCGGTTTCCTTCGCGCGGGTCCTTTGGAGTGCTTCGTCCATGATCTACGAGCGTATGCCAAGAGTGGTTCGGCAGGCTATCGGGTCGGCGGTCGCCATCGCGGTGACGGTGGTCGCGGCGGTGCCGGCCTGGGCCCTGGAAGAGGGCTTTGCGAGCCTGTTCAACGGCACGGATCTCGCCGGCTGGAAGGCCAACGAGAACTCCGATAGCTGGTCGGTGAAGGACGGCGAGATCGTCTGCAAGGGGCCCCGCAGCCACCTCTTCTATGTGGGGGCCAACCCGGCCAAGCCCGAACAGTTCAAGAACTTCCACCTCAAGGCAGAGGTGCTGACGAAGCCAGTGGCCAACTCCGGCATCTTCATCCACACCGCCTTCCAGCCTGATGGCTGGCCAGCCCAGGGCTATGAGGTGCAGGTCAACAACTCGCAGCAAGACCCGGTCCGCACCGGCAGCATCTACAACGTCGTCAAGAACTTCACTCCGCCCGCCAAGGACGACACGTGGTTTACGCTCGACGTGGTCGTCAACGGCAAGGCCGTGGGAGTGGCGGTGGACGGCCGGGTACTCTTCGAGTTCGTCGAGCCGGACGGTGTGACGGGCACGCGGAAACTGTCGGAGGGCACCTTTGCCCTGCAGGCCCACGACCCCGGTAGCGAAATCCACTATCGCAACATCCGCGTGAAGCGGCTGCCGTAACGGGCCGTTCGGGCTCCTTGCCGAAAGCATGGCGCCGGTCGCCCCGGGCGGGACGAGTTGCCTTGCCGAGGCGAGGATACGCCCACGGCCGGCATCCTCGCCCCGACCCGTGGCGACCTCGTCTGTCATGGGGCGTGGGAGGCGTTGGAACAGTTCACTGGCTCGGGCAGCCCCTCGCTGTCCCTCCGTAGCACAGGGTTTCAACCTGTGTATCCGCTTGCCTAGGGCTCCGGGGCTTCCTGTCGGGCTCGCCGTGCCGATGCGTGCGGCTGCATTTTTCAGCCGGTTGTGCCGATAATGCCGGTGGTGCGGGCTGCGCCGGCGAGGGGCCGGAGGTCGTCCGCGACCAGACTCGGGAGGGATTCATGGTCACCGGAAAACTACCGGCGGGGATTCGCCACGATATCACCCAGTGCATCGGCCGCACGCCGCTGGTGCTGCTGCGGCGGGTCTCCGAGGGCTGCATGGCCACCGTCGCCGCCAAGATCGAGAACATGAATCCGCTCTGGAGCGTGAAGGACCGCATCGCCGGCGCGATGATCGAGGCCGCGGAACGCGACGGCCTGATCGGTCCCGACACCGTGATCATTGAGCCCACCAGCGGCAACACCGGCATCGGCCTGGCCTACGTCTGTGCCGCTCGCGGCTACAAACTGCGGGTCACGATGCCCGAGAGCATGAGCCTCGAGCGACGGCGGATGCTGAAGGCGCTCGGGGCCGAACTGGTGCTCACGCCGGCGGCCGAGGGGATGCCCGGTGCCGTGCGACATGCCGAGGAGATCAGCCACTCCAGCACGCAGTTCTTCATGCCGCAGCAGTTCAAGAACCCGGCAAACCCCGAGGTGCACCGCCGGACGACGGCGGAGGAGATTTGGCTCGACACCGAGGGGCAGGTCGACATCGTCGTCTGTGGCGTAGGCACCGGTGGCACCATCACGGGCGTCGGCGAGGCCCTCAAGGCGAAGAAGCCAGGCATCAAGGTCGTGGCGGTCGAGCCGGCCAACAGCCCGGTGATCACCCAGAAGCTCTCCGGCCAGCCGATCAAGCCGGGCCGCCATACGATCCAGGGAATCGGTGCGGGCTTCATTCCCGACATCCTCAATCTCGACATCATCGACGAGGTGGTGAAGGTCGACGACGAAGACGCCATGGAGACAACGCGGCAGCTTGCCAAGCGCGAAGGGCTGATGTGCGGCATCAGCTGCGGCGCCGCCGCCTGGGGCGCCCTGCAGGTGGCCCGGCGGTCGGAGAACGCCGGCAAGCTCGTGGTCGTGGTGCTGCCCGACCTTGGCGAGAGGTATCTCTCGACGCGGCTGTTTCCGGAGTGAGCGGTTGGGCGGGCTACTGCCGTCGTTGGGCGAACAGCCAGTCGATCACTGCGGGATCGCGGTAGGCCGGCGTCCATGAGTCGTGGCCGACCCCCTGGAGTTCCGAGTAGGTCGGCCTGCCCCCCGCTGCCTTCACGGCGTTGACCATCCGTCGCGACCGCTCGACCGGCACGGCGTCGTCGGCATCGCCATGGAAGCACCAGATTGGAAGGTTCGCGATCCGCGCCGCCGTGGCTTCGTCGCCACCGCCGCAGATCGGCAGGATCGCGGCGAACTTCCCGGGCAATCGAGCCGCCAGATCCCACGTGCCATAGCCTCCCATCGAGAGGCCGGTGAGATAGAGGTGGGCCGGATCGGCCGGCTCCGTCTGCAGAACGTCATCAACCGCCGCGATCGCGGCCGCGAGGTCGGTGGTCGGTTCAGGCGACTGAGTGTCGCTCGCTGGATTCGACCAGTCGATGTCGACCCACTTCTCGCCTTCGCGGCACTGCGGCGCGACGAGGAAGCATGGATGTCGGCTCCGCAGCGGTGCCTCCCCCATCCACGTCGGGAAGTACTGCAACTGCCGCTCGTTGTCGTTGCCCCGCTCGCCCGCACCGTGCAGAAACAGCACGACGGGATAGGTCGTCGCCGGCTCGATCGTGGCCGGCCGTAGCAGCCGGTAGTGGAACTCAACCGGCTTGCCATGGTCGGTCACGGTGACCGACCTTGATTCGTAGCCCTTGGGCACGGCCTCCTCGGCCTGAAGATTCGCGTGTGTCAAAAGCCATACTCCCAGGACGCAATCGCGAAACCGCGTGTCACTCCTCTCCGGCTGTGTCGCCGAGGGCAATCTTCACCCGTCGTGGCATCGTCATCCGGGCGAACATTCCCAGGGCCCCCTTCGGGAGGCCGAGGAACTCGAGATTCTCAAACCAGCCCGGCACCTCGGCGGCGAGTTTGCCCACCTGAGTGCCCCGGAGATCGAGGTGCCGGAGGCTCTTGAGTTCCTTGAGCTGCAGCAGTCCCTCGTCGGTGATCGGGCCGCCTACGAGGTCGAGCACCACGAGATCCTTGAGCGAGTCCGACCGGAATCCGAGCAGCACGGCATAGACGTCGTCGGCACGACCGTTGGCGAGCCGCACGGCGACCAGCTTGTCGGCCACGTGGCCAAAGTCCTCGCCGAACGACCGCCGGAGCCAGTCGGTCTCCTCCATCTCGATGCTCCCTCCGCGCTCGATCGTCTCGGTGGCGACCTCCTGCTGCTGCGAGTAGGCGTCGATCTTGGAGGCAAGCCACTCGATCTTGCTGGCCTTGAACTTCACGTACTCATTGGCGTCATCAAACGCCTTCTGGAGCCGAATGAACTCCTGCGGGTCGCCGCCGCGGTCGGGATGGGCCTTCATCGCCTTGGCCATGTAGGCCTGCTTGACGTCCTCGAGCGTCAGCGGAGGACGGAGGCCGAGGATCGCCAGGCATTCGGGTATCTGGCCATCGGAAGACGGGGAGGCGTGCGACATGTGGGCGCTCTGGGAAAAAGGGGTGGCCGCAGCCTACGCGACGCCCGTGCGGCCGTCCATCTGCGACTGCCGTGGTTCGGCTTGATCGCCATCGGCGGATTGCCTATCTCCACAATGCCACGACGGGAGGGATCCGGTCGGATCTGGCATTCAAGGAGGGCAGTCATGGGTTTCGATGCGTCGAGATGGGGCGTTGTCCGCGAGGTCGCGGCCGCGGTGGCAATCGTCACCGTGGGGATCGGCTGGCGGCTGATGACCGGTAGCCTCGAGGCGGACGCCACTCCGCCATCGGCTGCGGCGCCCGCGGGCGCGCACGCCAAGCCGGTTGCGATCGTCAATGGTGTCGAGATCACCACCGATCAGCTCGCGACGGAGTGCCTTGGCCGTCACGGCGGCAGCGTGCTGGAGTCGCTCGTCAATCGGCGCATCATTGAGCAGGCCTGTCAGCGGCAGGGCATCGCGGTCTCACAGCAGGACGTCAGCACCGAAATCGACGCGATGGCCCGGCGGTTCAGCGTGCCTCGCGACAAGTGGCTGGAGATGATCGAGCAGGAGCGCGGGATCACGCCCAAGCAATACGCCGACGACATCGTCTGGCCGATGCTCGCGCTCCGCTGCCTCGCCCGCGGCGCCGTCGAGCCCTCGGTTCAGGAACTCCAAGAAGCCTTCGAAAACCGGTTCGGCCCTGCCGTGAAGGCGCGGATCATCGCCTGCCGCACACGGCAGGAGGCCGAAGCGATTCGGACCCAGGCCCTGACGGCCCCCGACGAGTTCGGAGCCCTCGCTCGCCAGCATTCCGTCGACGTCGGCAGCGCCAGCGCCAACGGCTGGGTGCAGCCGATCCGGCTCCACTCAGGGGATCCGCAGTTCGACCGCGCCGCCTTCGCGCTCCAAGACGGAGGAATCTCCGAGGTCGTCCAGGTGGCCGACCAGTTCATCGTGATCAAGTGCGAAGGCCACCTGCCGCCGTCGGGTGCGAAGCTCGACGAGGTCAGGCCACACCTGGCCGAGGAGCTGCGCGAGCGGAAGAGCCGCAACGCATCCAGCGAGATCTTCAAGAAACTCCAGGATTCGACCAGCGTCGAAAATGTGATGAACGATCCGGCGAAGGCGGGGGCCCGGCCCGGAGTGGCCGCCCTCGTCAACGGCCAGCCGGTGGCGCTCGAGGAGGTGAAGTCGGTCTGCCTCGAACGGTACGGCCGCGACGTGGTGGAGGTGCTGGTGACGCGGACGTTGGTCGAGCAGGCCCTGAAGAAGCAGCAGCAGACCGTGACGCAGGCCGACCTCGACGCTGAGATCGCCCGCGCGGCCACGCAGATGGGCTTCACGAAGGCCGATGGCACAGCCGATTCCGTCGCCTGGCTCGACCGCGTCACCCGCGAGGAGAAGGTGCCGATGCGGCATTACATGGAGGACGTCGTCTGGCCGACGGTGGCCCTCAAGAAGCTCGTGGGCGGCGTGTCGGTTTCGCAGGAGGACCTCGACAAGGCGTTCGCGGCAACCTTCGGCCCGCGGGCGAAGTGCCGGATCATCGTGCTCGACAACCAGCGGCGGGCGCAGGAGGTCTGGCAGATGGCCCGCCAGAACCCGACACCCGAGCACATCGCCACCCTCGCCGAGACGTATTCCGCCGACCCGACCACGCGGTCACTCCGTGGCGAGGTGCCACCGATCCAGCGGTGGGGTGGCCAGCCGACGCTCGAACGGGAGGCCTTCGCGCTCAAGCCGGGCGAACTCTCGGGCGTCGTCCAGGTGGCCGACCGCTTCATGGTGATCTACTGCGATGGATTCACCGAGCCCGCGAAGGTGGTATTTGCCGAGGTTCGGAACGAACTCTACGACGACATCTTCGAGAAGAAGCAGCGGGTCGAGATGGCCCGCCACTTCACGCACTTACGGGAATCGGCTTCGATCGACAACTTTCTTGCCGGCACGAGCCAGTCGCCCACGCAGTCGTCGCGGGCGGGAGGTCCGGGTGGCACCGGAATGCCATCGACGACCATCTCGAAGGCCGAGGCTGCCGACCTCGCCAAGCCCCGCATGGGCAGCGCGAAGCCGGCGCAGGGCGTCGTGCCCGCGGTCCATCAGGCGCCACTCCAGAAGTAGTTCAGGTCACACGTGAACCTCGCGCGGCGTAGGGGCACCGCAGCCGGCCGGCGACATGCTCGGCGCCGGCGGGAC
>JBAXOU010000124.1:0-9966 GCA_037133115.1 Planctomycetota bacterium
AAAATCGGGTCCGGATATGCCGGTCGTGCAGGGAATCCGGCCTAGGAAAGATGGGATGGCTGCGTCGCCGGCTGCAGGTTGAAAACCTGCGCTACCCGGGTGGGGGACCTGCTTGACGCTCCGCGGCAGGTGGCTATCCTCTATTGATATTCCCAATGATGCATGGCGGCATCATTTGTTTTCGTAATCAGGGACGAGGCGGAATGGCGTTTTCTGGCCGCGATTTCGCGGGCTCCGGTGAACCTGAAGTCTCTGAAAATCTTCTCTGACATCGTCTCGCGGCGCAGCTTCTCCAAGGCTGCCGCCGACAATGGCGTTTCACAGTCGTCGGCCAGCCAGGTGGTGGGCCAACTCGAAGCCCACCTCGGCGTGCGGCTGATCGAACGATCGAAGCGGCCGCTGTCGCCCACCCGCGAAGGCCAGGTGTTCTACGACGGCTGCCGCAAGATCATTGCCGCCTACGATGCCCTCGAAGATCAGGTCCGCACGCTCCACGACGAGGTGGCGGGCCGCGTGCGAGTGGCCGCAATCTATTCCGTGGGCCTCCACCACATGAGCCGCTACGTGCAGGAGTTCATGAGCCGGCATCCGAAGGCGAATGTGCGGCTCGAATACCTCCATCCCGACCGCGTGCTCGAGTCGGTCGAGGAGGGTCAGGCCGATGTCGGCATCGTGAGTTATCCGCGGAGCACGCGGACGATCGAGGCCGAGCCGTGGCGAGAGGAACCGATGGTGCTCGTCTGCGCCCCCGGCAACTCGTTTGCTGGCCGAGTGCAGGTGTCGCTCGGTGAACTCCACGGCCAGCGGATGGTCGCCTTCGATAACGGCCTCGTCATCCGCCACGAGATCGACCGTGCGATTGCGGCCCATGGCGGCGAACCGGCCGTCGTCATGGAGTTCGACAACATCGAAACCATCAAGCGGGCCGTCGAGATCGACGCCGGCGTCGCCCTGCTCCCCGAGCCGACGGTGGGCCGTGAACTGGCCGCCGGCACGCTCTCGATGGTCCGCCTCGTCGGCGACGAACTCGTGCGGCCGCTCGGCATCATCCACGCCCGCGGCAAGCCGATCGCCCCCACGGTGCAGCGGTTCGTGGAGCTCCTCCGAGGCCACGCCCACGACGTCGATGCGCTGCCTGCCGCTGCATCCGCCGAAACCAACTGACCAAGACCCACTGAACACCACAAGCAAGCAGCAAAAACCCTCGCGGCACGTCGCCGCGGTCCACCGCACGAACCGTTCCCCCGCATTTCGCACGAGCATCGCCATGACGCGTCCCGCCAACCGCCCGCTCCCCGGCCTCCCTGCCAAGCAGGGCCTCTACGACCCCGCCAACGAGCACGACGCCTGCGGCGTGGGCTTCGTCGTCAACATGCACGGCGTGAAGAGCCATGACATCGTGCGGAAGGGGCTCGAGGTGCTCGAAAACCTCACCCACCGCGGCGCCTGCGGCTGCGACCCGCTCACCGGCGACGGCGCCGGCATCCTCATGCAGACGCCGCAGGAGTTCTTCGCCGCCGTGGCGCCGCAGGCAGGCATCAAGCTCCCGGCACCGGGCGACTGGGCCGTCGGCAACGTGTTTCTGCCGCCGTCGGAGGGCGATCGCGAGACGGCCGAGCAGTTCTTCGAGAAAGTGGTCCGCGAGGAGGGCCTGGAGTTTCTCGGCTGGCGAAACGTGCCCACCGACAACCGCTCGATCGGCGAGACGGCCCGCGAGGTCGAGCCGCTCATCCGCCAGGCGTTCATCGGCCGCGGCACGAAGGTGGCCCGCGACCACTTTGAGTGGAAGCTGTTCGTGGCCCGCAAGCGGTTTGGGATCGAGATCGGCAAGCAGGGCCTCGTCGAGCAGGCCTTCTGCTACGTCTGCTCGCTCTCGTCCAAGACGCTGATCTACAAGGGCCTGCTGCTCGCCGACCAGGTGAGCAAGTACTACACCGACCTTTCCGACCCGCGAATGACGTCGGCGCTCGCGCTCGTCCACCAGCGCTACAGCACCAACACCTTCCCGACCTGGGACCTCGCCCACCCCTTCCGCTACATCGCCCACAACGGCGAGATCAACACCGTCCGTGGCAACACCAACTGGATGCACGCCCGCGAGAGCATGCTCGCGCATCCCGTGTTTGGCCCCGACCTCGACAAGATCAAGCCGGTGATCCGCGAGGGCGGCAGCGACTCGGCCACCTTCGACAACGTGCTGGAACTCCTCGTGCTGGCCGGTCGGCCGGTCGAGGAGGCGGTGAGCATGCTGATCCCCGAGCCGTGGAGCGGCCACGAGAGCATGGCCGACGACCTCAAGGCCTACTACGAGTTTCAGGCCTGCCTGATGGAGCCGTGGGACGGCCCGGCGGCACTCGCCTTCACCGACGGCGTGCGGATCGGCGCCACGCTCGACCGCAACGGCCTGCGGCCCGGCCGCTGGTGGCAGATGAAGGACGGCCTCGTGGTGATGGCGAGCGAGGCGGGCGTGCTCCAACTCCCGGCGGGCGAGGTGGTTCGCAAGGGCCGGCTGCGGCCCGGCCGGATGTTCCTCGTGGACACGAAGGAGGGCCGGATCGTCGAGGACGACGAGATCAAGCGGAAGCTCGCCACCTCCAAGCCCTGGCGGGAGTGGGTGTCGGCGAACCAGGTGCGGCTGGATGCACTGCCCGACCCGGCGCACGTCGGCGATCTCACCAAGAACCGCGCGGTCGAGCCCTCGGAACTGCTGCGCAAGGGCAAGGCAGACGCCCACGCCCATGCCCTCGACCCGTGGCGGGCCGCCGGCGTGGCGGGCGAGCACTCGAGCCTCGTCGAGCTGCAGCGAAACTTTGGCTTCACGCTCGAAGACCTGAAGGTCATCCTCTCGCCCATGGCCACCGATGGCGCCGAGCCGATCGGCTCGATGGGCAACGACACGCCGCTGGCCGTGCTCTCCGACCGGCCGCAGCTGCTCTCGAACTACTTCAAGCAGCTCTTTGCCCAGGTGACCAACCCGCCGCTCGACGCGATCCGCGAAGAGATCATCACGTCGATGATCACCACGATCGGCTGCGAGGGAAACCTCCTCGACTCCACGCCCGAGCAGGCCCGGCTCCTGCGGCTGGAAACGCCGGTGATCACCAACGCCGAGTGCGCTCGGATCAAGGGCCTGAACCAGCCAGGGCTGAAGGCGGCGACGATCTCGCTTCTCTTCCCGGCGGCCGAGGGTGCCGCTGGGATGCGGAAGCGGCTCGATGGGATACGAGCGGAGGCATCGGCGGCGATTCGCGCCGGGGCCACGATCCTCGTGCTCTCCGATCGCGGCGTCTGCCGTGAGCAGGCGGCCGTGTCGGCGCTGCTCGCGACCGGCGGCGTGCACCACCACCTCGTCGGCGAGGGTAGCCGCACGCGGTGCGGCATCGTGGTGGAGACGGGCGAGGCTCGCGAGGTGCAGCAGTTCGTCCTGCTCACCGGCTATGGCGCCGGTGCCGTAAACCCCTACCTCGCCTTTGCCACGATCGACCAGATGCAGGCGGAGAGGATCATCGCCGGCGACTACCCGCGGGAGAAGCTCCACAAGAACTTCGTCAAGGCGGCGACGAAGGGGCTGCTCAAGGTGATGAGCAAGATGGGCATCTCGACCCAGCAGAGCTACCGCGGTGCTCAGATCTTCGAAGCCGTGGGCCTCGACCAGAGGCTCGTCGACGAGTTCTTCACGCGGACGCCGACCCGGATCGGCGGCATCGGCCTCGAGGGCGTGGCCCAGGAGATGCTCCGTCGCCACGAGCACGCCTGGCCGCAGACCAACGTGCCGCAGACGCTCGAACTCGACGTGGGCGGCCGCTATGCCTGGCGACGGAAGGGGGAGGCCCACGTGCTCGCTCCCGAAGTCGTCGCATCGCTCCAGCGGGCCACGCAGATCAACAGCCGCGAGGAGTTTCGCAAGTATCAGAAGCTGATCGACGAGCAGCAGACGAAGCTGCTGACCTTGCGGGGTCTGCTCGACTTCAAGTGGGCCGAGCAGTCGATCCCGCTCGACGAAGTCGAGCCCGCCAAGGAGATCGTGAAGCGGTTTGCCACCGGCGCGATGTCGTATGGATCGATTTCGAAGGAAGCGCACGAGACGCTCGCCGTCGCCATGAACCGCCTCGGCGGCTGGAGCAACACGGGCGAGGGGGGCGAGGATCCGGTCCGCTACCAGCTCGATCCATCAGGAGACAGCAAGAACTCCAAGATCAAGCAGGTGGCCAGCGGCCGCTTCGGTGTGACGAGCCTGTATCTCGTCAACGCCCAGGAGCTGCAGATCAAGATGGCCCAGGGAGCGAAGCCCGGCGAGGGGGGTCAGCTTCCGGGCCACAAGGTGGACCGGGAGATCGCGCGGATCCGCCACTCGACGCCGGGCGTGGGCCTGATCTCGCCACCACCGCACCACGACATCTACTCGATCGAGGATCTGGCCCAGCTGATCCACGACCTCAAGAACGCCAACCACCATGCGCGGATCAGCGTGAAGCTCGTGGCCGAGGTGGGCGTGGGGACGGTCGCGGCGGGCGTGTCGAAGGGCAAGAGCGACGTGGTGCTGATCTCGGGCCACGACGGTGGCACGGGGGCGAGCCCGCAGACCTCGATCATGCACGCCGGACTGCCCTGGGAACTCGGCCTCGCGGAGGCCCACCAGGTGCTCGTGATGAACGACCTCCGCGGCCGGATCGTCGTGCAGACCGACGGCATGATTCGTACGGCGAAGGACGTGGCGGTGGCCACGTTGCTCGGGGCCGAGGAGTTTGGCATCGCCACGGCGTCGCTGGTGGTGATGGGCTGCATCATGATGCGGAAGTGCCACCTCAACACCTGCCCGGTGGGCATCGCCACCCAGGACCCGGAACTCCGCAAGAAGTTCACCGGCCAGCCGGAGCACGTCGTCAACTTCTTCTTCATGCTCGCCGAAGAACTCCGCGAGCTGATGGCGAAACTCGGCTTCCGCACGATCAACGAGATGGTCGGCCAGGTGGACCGGCTCGACACGCGAGCCGCGATCGCCCACTGGAAGGCCAAGGGGCTCGACTTCTCCACGATCCTCCACAAGCCGGAGGTTCCGGACCGCGTGAAGACCTTCTGCCAGGAGAAGCAGGACCACGGCATCACGGAGTCGCTCGATATGACGACGCTCCTGGGCCTCTGCAAGCCGGCACTGGAGCGGGGTGAGGCGGTCGCGGTCGACCTGCCGATCCGCAACATCAACCGCACGGTGGGCACGGTCCTCTCGAGCGAGGTGACGCGGCGGTATGGCGCGGGCGGCCTGCCCGACGGCACGATCCGGATCAGCTTCCGCGGCTCGGCCGGCCAGAGCATCATGGCCTTCGGCGTGCCCGGCGTGCAGGTGACGGTCGAGGGCGATGTGAACGACTACTGCGGCAAGGGCCTCTCGGGCGGCCGCGTGATCGTGAAGCCCGATCGCTCGGCTCCCTTCAAGGCGGAGGACAACGTCATCGCCGGCAACGTGGTGGCCTACGGGGCGACGAGCGGCGAGATCTACATTCGCGGCATCTGCGGCGAGCGGTTCTGCGTGCGGAACAGCGGCGCCGAGGCGGTGGTGGAGGGCACGGGCGACCACGGCTGCGAATACATGACCGGCGGCCGGGTGGTGGTGCTTGGCGAGACCGGCCGCAACTTCGCGGCCGGCATGAGCGGCGGCATCGCGTATGTCTGGGATGCGACCGGCACCTTCAAGCCGAAGGTCAACAAGGAGATGGTGGAGTTCGAGGAACTCGATCAGTCCGACCTCGACTACGTGAAGGGCCAGATCGAGAAGCACGTCGCCTACACCGACAGCGGCCGCGGCAAGGCGATCCTCGCCGCGTGGCCGAGCGAGCAGAAGCGATTCGTGAAGGTGATGCCGACCGACTACAAGCGGGCCGTCGCCGAGTTGCGGAAGCTCGCGGACCAGGATCAAGAAGACGCGAAGCAGCAACAGATTGGATCGCAGGTGTAAGCGGGGTGCATCCGCAGGTTGCCAACCTGCGGCTACGTACCAGGAAAAAAGTAGGTGCAGGTTGTCAACCTGCACGCTGAAATCACAAAAGTAGGTGCAGGTTGTCAACCTGCACCCTGAAATCACAAAAGTAGGTGCAGGTTGTCAACCTGCACCCTGGGAAACCACGACAGGGAGCGGACGACCGATGGGCGAGCCACGCGGATTCATGAAGTATGAGCGGCAGGTCTCCGGCTACGCGCCGGTGGGCGACCGGCTCAAGCACTACAACGAGTTCCTCACGATCCTCTCACCGGAGGACGTGAAGACGCAGGGGGCCCGCTGCATGGACTGCGGCGTGCCCTTCTGCCACACCGGCTGCCCGCTGGGGAACATCATTCCCGACTTCAACGACCTCGTGTATCGCGAGCAGTGGCACGAGGCCAGCCAGCGACTCCACGCCACCAACAACTTTCCCGAGTTCACCGGTCGCGTTTGTCCCGCCCCATGCGAGACGGCCTGTGTGCTCGGCATCAACGAAGATCCGGTCGCCATCAAGCAGATCGAGATGGCGATCGCCGACAAGGCCTGGGACGAGGGCTGGGTTGTGCCTGAGGCACCGAATGTCCGCACCGGCAAACGGGTGGCGGTGGTGGGCAGCGGGCCCGCGGGCCTCGCCGCCGCGCAGCAGCTCAACCGGGCCGGCCACCTGGTCACGCTCTTCGAGCGGGCTGACCGGCCGGGCGGGCTCCTGATGTATGGCATCCCCGACTTCAAGCTCGAGAAGTGGCGGGTCTGGCGGCGGGTCGAGCAGATGCGTGAGGAAGGAGTCGAGTTCCGCTGTGGCGTGAACGTCGGAACGGATGTCAGCTCGCAGCAGCTCACCGAGGAGTACGACGCCATCGTGCTCACCGGCGGATCTACGCTCGGCCGCGACCTGCCGATTCCGGGCCGCGAACTCCAAGGCGTGCACTATGCCATGGAGTTTCTCCCGCAGCAGAATAAGAAGAACGCTGGCGACGACGTGGCAACTCAGATCTCGGCCGCAGGCAAGCACGTGATCGTGATCGGCGGCGGCGATACCGGCTCCGACTGCGATGGCACGAGCAACCGCCAGGGATGCAAGAGCCTCACGCAGTTCGAACTGCTCCCGCAGCCGCCAGATCTTGGAAAATATCCGCGCCGGAGCGAGCGGCCGGCCAACACCCCGTGGCCGCTCTGGCCGGTGATGATGCGGACGAGCTCGTCGCACGAGGAGGGCTGCCGCCGCGAGTTCGGCATCCTCACGAAGGAGTTTCAAGGCGACGCGGAGGGCCGCCTCCGCGGCCTCAAGACCGTCCGCATCGAGTGGTATACCGATGAGGCCTCCGGGCAGCAGAAGTTCCGCGAGCTGGCGGGCTCGGAGCAGGAGTGGCCGTGCCAGCTGGCGCTGCTCGCGATGGGCTTCGTCGGTCCGGAGAAGCACGGCCCGATCGCCGACCTCGGCTTGGAGCTCGATCCCCGTGGCAACGTGAAGGCTGGGGCGAACTACATGACGAGCCGAGAGGGCGTGTTCGCTGCGGGCGACATCCGCCGTGGCCAGTCGCTAGTCGTGTGGGCCATCCACGAGGGCCGCGAGTGCGCCCGGTCGGTCGATCTGTGGCTCATGGGCCAGACGAACCTGCCGAGCACCGCCGCCGGCGAGTTCGCGGTGCACGCCGCCACGATGTAGCACAGGTTTCCAACCTGTAGCACAGGTTGGCAACCTGTGCCGAACTATCGCAGGTTACCAACCTGCGGCTACGTAGGTGCAGATTGGCAACCGAGTAGCACAGGTTGGCAACCTGTGCCGAACTACCGCAGGTTACCAACCTGCGGCTACGGCGCCGGCTGGATCTCCACCGCGATCGCCCCCGCATCGTCGGCCATGTCGCCGGGCGGCTCGTTGAGCTTCAGGTAGAGCGGGCCGTCGCTCGCGGCCTGAATCGTCGCGGAGGCGCCCTCCCCGAGCACCACGAATCGTGGTCGGCCTCCGTCGGCGGGTGACTCGACCCACTGGGCCGCGAGGAGCCGCCCCAGCGGACGGCCTCGATACCACTCGAGCGAAATGCCGTCGGCCTCCGTCTCGATCGTGGTGTCGCCGATCTTGCCGAGCGTGCAGCGGCCGGTCGCGTGAAGCTCGTAGCGGTGGCCACTCGTCAGCGCGACCCCGGCATGCTGCCAGCCGCGACCGGCGGCAACCTCGAGCCGCTGCTGCGCGACGAGCGGCCGTGCCGCCGACCAGTCGATGGCCGACCGCGCGAAGTCGTAGCCATAGTCGATCTCGTCGGTCAGCACGTCAAAATCCCGCGACGCGCGTGTCGGATCGAAGCCGGGCATGGCGGCGAGCCGCTCGTTGAAGTCGGGTCCCAGCGGCCCCCGTTCGACCGTGGTGAACGAGGCCGCGTAGGCCGGATGCTGCGTGAACAGCGCGACCGCGGCCCAGCTCGAGGCATAGTCGGAGAGCGACCGATGATCGCCAAACGGCGCGGCAAGCACGGCGGCCAGCGACGGCATGCGGCCCTGCTTCCGCAGGTTGCGAAGCTCCTCGATCCGGCCGAGTTGCTCCACGTCGGCGGCGCGTGCCGGGATCGGCGTGGCGACGAGCACCGGCCTGTCGCCGCCAGCTTCGACGCGGTGCGTCGCCAGCAACTCGGCGATGCCCTCGTTGTACCACGCGGGCGTGGCGAGCCCGCGGACGGTGAGTGTGAAGGCATGGACGCCCTCATGGAGGAGCAGGTGCCGGCGATAGGCCGGGTTCGACTGATCGTGGAGCCAAAACACGTTGGCGGCACAGAAGCCGTTGGCAAAGTCGGGGACGGACGGCGGCAGCAGGCCCGCGGTACGAAACCGCTCGCGATCGACCACGAGGCATCCGAAGGCACGCCAGTCTGGCGACGACGCTGCGGCGATGCCGTAGTGGTCGCACCAGGCATCGACGGCCTGGTCAAAGATCTCGGCGAGCTCGTCGACACCGTCGCCGTCGCGAGCCGGCCGATCGGTGGCGAGCACCAGTCGATCCGACTCGATGACCCGCAGCCCGGCCCGTCGCGCCGTCGTTGCGAGGGCATCGACCGACTGGGGATTCCCCGGGTCCTGTCCGGCCGCCACCGGCGCTGCCGCCGCGAGCAGGAACACGGCCGCGATCATCCGGAGCGAGTTGCTCATGTTTCCCAGTTCATCCAGACAACGTGAATTCCACAAGGCAGCCGGATCTCGCAGAGCGGGGCTGATGGACCGCCGCGGAAATACCGATCGCAGAAAGCGGGTGGCTGGTGCTACAAGCCGGAATCTCGACGACCATACCCGAGGATTGGGCCACGTGCCGCCGACTGGCCTGGATCGCATTGAACCCTGCCGAAAGCCGTGGATCCCCATGGCCGTCGCGGTCGCGTGCGCGGTCGAGCTGGCGGCGTACGGCCAGACGCCCTCCGATGAGGCGAGGGCGAGCGCCTGGGCGACCGGCGGCACGTCAGCCACCGCCAAGCCCGGCGACACCGACGGCAAACCGATGAGTGGTGCCGTTGCGATGCCCTACTGGCAGGCTCCCGCCACGCCGCAGGCCGTGATCCAAGGGGGCGCAATCCCGCCGGGCTGGCAGCCGCAGGCGATTCCGTATCACGGCATCGGTCCCGACGGGAAGCCGATCACGATGTACGTGGCGCCAACGTACGTGTTCACCTACCAGGCCGGCCCGCCCGTGCTCGCCACGCCGAGGGCGAATCAGGTGTCGCGGACTGTCCCTGGCGCACCGGCGGCGGGATGGAACTACGCGACCAGCGGTGCCCAACCGGTGAATCCCACGCTGCCGCCGGCGACGGTCGCCCGGTATCCGTCGGCGCCGTATCAGTTTCCGGCTGACTCGCGGGCCCTCACCGGTACGCCGGTCGTGCCGCCCGCGGGCAGCCTCGCACCACCACCACCTCCACAAACCTGGGGCACCGCTCCAGCAACACCGGCGCCGGTGTCGTCGCCCCCGCCGACGCAGTGGGTGTCATCGACTCCACCTCCAGTCG
>JBAXOU010000125.1:0-9963 GCA_037133115.1 Planctomycetota bacterium
GCCACGATGGCCGGAGCGAACGTCCGGCGACGGGCATGGGCAGCCCCGAGCGGCGCGGGGAAGGCACAGGTTGACAACCTGTGCTACGTGGGCGGGCGGGTCATGCGATGCCGAGCACGTCGCGCATCGAGTAGAGGCCGGCCGGCTTGCCGACGAGAAACGCCGCCGCAGCCAGCGCGCCGCGGGCGTAGCAGTCGCGGTTGGTGGCCCGCACGTTCACGGAGAACGACTCCCCATCCATGCCGAAGAGGATCGTGTGCTCGCCCGGATTGTCGCCGGCGCGGACGGCGTGGTAGCCGATCTCGTCGGCGGGGCGGGCGCCGGGCCGACCTTCGCGGCCGTGGGCCGAGCGGGTCTGCCCCATCGCCTGCTGCACGAGCGAGCCAAACTTCAGCGCCGTGCCGCTCGGAGAATCCTCCTTGTGGCGGTGATGGCACTCAATGATCTCGACGTCGGTGCGGCCGTCGACTCGCGAGAGCAGGGTACCGGCCCGGCCCACGAGGTCCATGGCGATGTTCACCGCCAGGCTCATACTCGGCGACTGCAAGACCGGGATCGTCTTCGCGGCCTCGGCGATCGCGTGCCGCTCGGGATCCTCGAGGCCCGTGGTGGCCACCACCAGTGGCACCTTCTTGGCGACACACGTGGCCACGATTCCGGTGACCGCCTCGGGCAGCGAGAAGTCGATCACCACATCGGCCGGACAGTCCCAGCCCGAAGCAATCGCCACGTCCGCCGCCGGAATGCCCGCAAGCACGCCCGCGTCGCTGCCGGCTCGCGGATGTCCGGGCCGTTCGATCGCCGCCACAAGTCGCCATGGCGTGGAGTCAGACGCGGCACAGGCCACGATCCGCTGGCCCATGCGGCCGGCGGCTCCATGCACGACAAGACGAAGCGGGGAACTGGTCATGAGTAGAGATCGATCGCCTGCACGATGTCGTCGAGGCGGTTGCCCACGCTCACGGCCCGGTTGGCGAAGCTCGCCCGGCTCACACCCCGGCTGCCGAGCACCTCGTTGAAGAGCTTCTGGTCGGTGGTGTGGTAGGCGACGGTGGCGGTGGGATCCTTGAGCTGGTGGCCGGTGAGGATGCAGACCACCCGCTCGTCGCGGCCGATCACGCCCTCGGCGACGAGTTGCTTCGCCCCCGCCACGCTCGCGGCACTGGCCGGCTCGCAGCCCAGCCCGCCGGCGCCCACCTGGGCCTTGGCGTCGAGAATCTCCTGCTCGCTCACCTCGCGGACCACGCCGTCGCAGACCTCCAGGGCCCGCAGGCACTTGTTGAGGTTCACCGGCCGGTTGATTTCGATGGCGCTGGCGATCGTGTGGGCCCGCTTCTGGTCGCGGTCGAGTTCGTCGTAATAGTGGCAGGCCGGGGAGAGGTCGGCCTGGCCACCGTCCCAGCGGAGGCCCCGGTTGTGATAGAGCTCATAGAGGGTGTTGGCCCCGGCGGCGTTGATGATCGCCAGCCGCGGGATCCGGTCGATGAGACCAAGCTTGCGGAGTTCGGCGAACGCCTTGCCGAAGGCGCTCGAGTTGCCGAGGTTGCCGCCAGGCACCACGATCCAGTCGGGCACCTCCCAGCCGAGCGACTCCAGCACCCGCAGCATGATCGTCTTCTGCCCCTCGAGCCGGAAGGGATTTACGCTGTTGACCAGATAGATCCCCATCCTGCTCGACACTTCCTTGACGCGGGCCATCGCGTCGTCGAAGTCGCCGGCGATCTGGATCGTGAGCGCGCCGTAGTCGAGCGCCTGCGAGAGCTTGCCGTAGGAGATCTTGCCGGAGCCGATGAAGATGATCGCCTTCATCATCCGCGTGACGGCACAGTAGACGGCCAGGGAGGCGCTGGTGTTGCCGGTGGAGGCACAGGCCGCCCGGCGAGCGCCGATCATGCGGGCGTGGGTAAACGCCGCCGTCATCCCGTTGTCTTTGAACGAGCCGGACGGATTGAGGCCCTCGTATTGGAGGAACAGCCGGCCCGCGTTGACGCCCACATAGGCCGCCACGCCGTTGGATGGCGGGCACATCGTCTGCCCCTCGCCGATCGTGACCACGCTCTCGCGCGGCGCGTAGGGGAGGAGTTCGTGGAATCGCCACACGCCGCTGAAGGCGAGCGGATCGCTCCGCCGCATCCACTTCCGCTCGAAGAACTCGAACGAGGTCGGCGGACGGAGGCGGTCCCAGTCGTACTCGACGTCGAGGAGATTCCCGCACGACGGGCACGCGGTGAGCACCTCGTCCACCGAGAACGTCGCCCGACAGGCGGGATCGATGCACTGCTGAAAGGCGAGGTCGGTACGGGCGGCGACGGCCACGGAACATTTCTCCACGTGCCCGACCAAACCTCCGCGGTGCGAGGGTCGTCGGGATTTCCAGCGGTATCGGCCGCAGGAACCGTCAAAGGTAGGTCATGGGTGCCGAAGCATCAAGGAAGGCACAACCGGTGATGCACGAGCGTCAAAACCTCGCCTGAGGCTGCCAGTTTGACAGCCTGATCCGGTTGGGATATTTTTGCCGGGCTCGGAGGGCAGCGTGCGGGGCGGCTCGCAGGACTTCCGGCGGGACGCGAGGCGACACCCATGCTGAAAGCGGCGGAACTTAAAGTTTACCGGAAGGCCCTCGAATCGCTGCGCGGTCGGCTCCGCGGAGACGTATCGACGATGGCCGATGCCGCGCTGCGGCACAGCGGCACCGAAGCGAGCGGCGACCTTTCCCGGATGCCGATCCACATGGCTGACGTGGGCACCGATGCCTACGAGCAGGAGTTCACCCTCAGCCTGATGGCCAACGAGGAGGAAACGCTCGAACTCGTCGAGTTGGCCCTCGCGCGGATCAAGGCGAAGACGTTCGGCCGCTGCGAGGAGTGCGACGGGGTGATCGCCAAGAAGCGGCTCGAGGCCATACCGTTTGCGGCGATGTGCATCCGGTGCGCTGAGAAGATGGAGAGCGGCGGCTACGACCGGCCTCGTCAGCCCCGCTGACAGGGGCGACCACGCCACGGAAGGAACAGCATGGCGACGCCGTCCACATCCGAACCAGCCAAAGGCTGGCCGATGTTCCTCGCCGTCGTGGTGGCCGCCGCCGCGGCCGACCTCCTCTCGAAGCAGTGGATCTTCGCCAGACTGGGAATGCCCGGGGAGAGCCCGGCGATCGGCATTATTCCCGGGTTCCTCTCCCTTGAGACCAACCTCAACGAAGGCGCGCTGTTCGGCATGGGGCAGGGCATGGGTGTCGTGTTTGCCACCGTCTCCGTCGCGGCGATCGTCGGAATCCTGGCCCTCGTGTCGCGGCCATCGACCCGCAGCGACCGCTGGATCCTGCTCGCGCTGGGACTGATCGTCGGCGGCATCATCGGCAACCTCTACGACCGGCTCGGCCTGCCCGGCCTCACCTGGCACGCGCCGCTCGCCCGCGAGGGCGATCCCGTCCTCGCCGTCCGCGACTGGATCCATTTCACCCTGCCGGGCGTGATCGACTGGCCGATCTTCAACCTGGCCGACTCGTGGCTCGTGATCGGCGCCATGATGCTCCTCGCCTTATCGTTCCTGGAGTCGAAGGAAATCCCGGCCGTCAGCGGCGCCCCCGGCAATCCCACACGGACATGAGCGGCACGGCAGCCCCCAACGACATCGCCGCCCGGCTCGAAACGGCGATCGCCGCCGCGCGGCTCGCAGGCCATGAGACGCTCCGCTGGTTTGGTGACGCAGGACTGGTGGTGGACGTGAAGGCCGACGCCTCGCCCGTCACGCAGGCCGACCGCGCTGCCGAGGCGATCCTCCGCCGCGAACTCCTGGGTGCCTTTCCGGCCGACGCCTTTCTCGGTGAAGAGACCGGGGCGACCGCCGGCACTTCGGGCTACGAGTGGATCATCGATCCGATCGACGGCACCAAGTCGTTCATCCGTGGCGTGCCGCTCTACGCCACGCTCGTCGGCTGCCGCCACGGCGGCCGGGGCGTGCTCGGTGTGATCGCGATCCCCGCCCTCGATGAGATGGTGCATGCCGCCCGAGGTGGCGGCGCCTGGCACACGACGGCCGCCGCGGCGCCGGTGGCCGCCAAGGTCTCCGCGAAGTCGACGCTCCGCGAGTCGCTCGTCTGCTCGAGCGACTTCACATCGTTCGCACGGTGGAGTGGCGGCCGCCTCGACGGCGAGGCCGCCCGCGGCCGGGTCGAGTCTGCATGCGGGGTGGTTCGCACCTGGGGCGATGGCTATGGCTACCTGCTCGTGGCCACCGGCCGCGCGGAAATCATGATCGACCCGCTCCTCAACCCCTGGGATGCCGCCGCCGTGGACGTGGTGGTGACGGAAGCCGGCGGACGGTTCAGCGACTGGCAGGGCCGCGACAGCATCGACTCGGGCGACGGCGTGGCGACCAACGGCGCCGTGCACGGAGCCGTCCTCGACATGCTCCCGAGGACTCCGGCATGAATGGCCGGCCGCAACTTCTGATCGCCGTCGTGCTACTGGCGGCTGCGGCCCTCGCGGTGCCTGCCGCAGAGCCAACGCGGCCCCGCAACGTGCTGTTCATTGTGGCCGACGACCTCAACACCTCGCTCGGCTGCTACGGCGATCCATTGGCGAAGACGCCCAACCTCGACCGCCTCGCCGCCCGCGGCGTGCGGTTTGACCGAGCCTACTGTCCGTTTCCGCTCTGCGGCCCGAGCCGCAACTCGATGCTCACCGGGCTGTATCCCAACGCCACCGGCATCCTCGCCAACGGCCAGGTCTTCCGGCAGACGATCCCCGGGCACCCGAGCCTGCCGGAACTCTTTCGTCGTCACGGCGGCTATCCGGTCCGCGTCGGCAAGCTCTACCACTACAACGTCCCGGCGAGCATCGGCACGGCTGGCCACGACGATCCGGCCTCGTGGGAGGCCACCTTTAATCCTGCCGGCGTCGATCACCTCGAAGAAGAGCCGCAAATCTTCTCGCTGAGGCCGGGGCAGTTTGGCGGCACACTGAGTTGGTTCGCCTCGCCGGCCCCCGACGCAGCCCACACCGACGGGCTCGTCGCCGCGCGGGCCGAGCAGATCCTGGCGGAGTGCGCCGCCGACCGCACGCGACCCTTCTTCCTGGCCGTGGGCTTCTACCGGCCGCACACGCCCTACGTGGCGCCCCGCGGCTACTTCGATCTCTACCCCGAAAGCGAGATGCCGGTGGTCGGCGGCGTCGCCGAGGATCGAGCCGATCTTCCGCCCGCGGCGCTCGAGAGCGGCAAGCGGGAGCAGGACGACATGGATGACGACCTGCGGCGCAAGGCCCGGCAGGCCTATGCCGCAAGCGTCAGCTTCCTGGATGCGCAGGTTGGCCGCGTGATCGCCGCCCTCGACCGGCTGGGCCTCGCCGACGACACGATCGTGGTGTTCACGAGCGACCATGGCTATCACCTCGGCGAGCACGGGCTCTGGCAGAAGATGAGCCTCTTCGAGGAGAGTTGCCGGGTTCCATTGCTCATCGTCTGGCCGGGCACGTCGCACGCCGGCGGCGTGGCGTCGGCCCCGGTGAGCCAGGTCGACCTCTACCCCACGATCGCCGCCGGCTGCGGACTGGCGGCGCCGAGCGGACTTCCCGGCCAAGACCTCGCCCCGATCCTTGCCGATCCGGCGAAGCCGGGGCGAAACTGGGCCATTACCCAGGTGACGCGGGCAGCGAAGAAGAAGGACGCGGCAGCCGGCGGGGCGGACGGGAGGTTCTTCGGCTATTCGCTGCGGACGCCGCGGTGGCGATACACCGAGTGGGACGAGGGGCGAAGCGGCCGCGAACTCTACGACCACGATGTCGATCCGCGGGAACTCGCGAACCTCGCCGCCGATCCGCGGCATGCGGATGACGTGGCGGCGCTCGCCGATCAGCTCCACGCGGCGGTTGCGGGCACGTTTCCCACCTCCGGCACGACGCCCCCACTGCGGCCCGAGACCTGGGGACCCAGGCTCGATGTGCCAGGCGGCGGCCAGTAACGATCTCACTGCCGTCGCTTGACCGATTCGTGCCGCCGGAGGCGATACTCTTCCGGCCAGCACCTCCCGGAGCATCTCACCCCATGCACCTCGTTCGCCTCACGGCACGGTCGTTGCTCGTGTTCCTCGCCGTGGCCACAACCGCCCGAGCCGAGCAGCCGCCATTCCTTTCCTCAGCCCGCGTCGCCGTGATCGGCGATTCGATCACCGAGCAAAGGCTCTACAGCAAATACGTCGAGTGCTGGCTGCTCGCCTGCTCCGGCGTTCCCGATGTGCAGGTGATGCAGTTCGGCTGGTCGGGCGAGCGGGCCGACGGCTTCGCGTGGCGGGCCATCAACGACCTGGCCGTCTTCCACCCCACCGTCGCGACGCTCTGCTACGGCATGAATGACGGCGGCTACCAGCCCTGGAAGCCCGAGATCGGCGAGACGTATGACGCCAACATGCGGAAGGTGTTGGATCGCGTCGGTGAGGCCGGCGTGAAGACCGTCGTCGTGGGATCGCCCGGCGCGGTGGACACCAACTTCTTCCGCCCGGGGCAGACGCTGGGCGAGCAGCCGGCCCACGTGGCCTACAACGACACGCTCGCCCACCTCCGCGACATCGACAAGCATCTCGCCGCGGAGAAAAGCCTCCGCTTCGCCGACGTCCATGCCGCGATGATCGATGCGATGCGGAAGGCCAACGAAGCCCGCGGACCGAAGTACGACGTCTGTGGTGGCGACGGCTTCCATCCCGGCCCCAACGGCCAGCTCCTGATGGCCTACGCCTTCCTCAAGGGGCTCGGTGTCGATGGTGGCATCGCCGAGATCGACGTCGACGCCAAGGGGGCCGCCGCGACTCGCGCGACCGCGGGGCAGACGGTGGCAGCCAACGGCGCGACCGCCGATGGGCGGATCGCCCTCGACATCGAGAGCCGCCGGTGGCCGTTCTGCTTCGAGGGCGACGGCACGTCGAGCTCGAGCACGCGGAGCATCCTGCCGTTTGTTTCATTCAACGACGACCTCAACCGCTACGTGCTGAAGGTTCGCAATCTCGAGTCGCCCCGCGCGAAGGTGACATGGGGCACGGAGGCGAAGGAGTTCACCCGCGAGCAACTCGAGAAGGGGATCAACCTCGCGGCCGAGTTTTCACAGACGCCCTTTGACGAGCCTTTTGCGGCCCTGTCGGCTGCGGTGGCGGACAAGCAGGCCTACGAGACTACGATGATCAAGCAGATCGTCACCGACTTCCAGAAGATTCCTGACATCGGCAACGACGCCGAGGCACAGGCGGCGGTGAAGGTGCTCAACGACCGCCTCATGCGCCGCTGGAAGCAGCTTGAGGCGAAGGTCCGCGAGCGGCTCGTGCCGGTGAAGCACTCGATCACGATCGCACCGCTGGCAGGGTAGGGCAGGGCTTTTTTCGCACAGGTTGACAACCTGTGCTACATGGGGCGAGCGAGGGGCTGCCCGTGCCCGGGAGCCGGCGTTGCTTTCTCCGCGCAGCCAGGATGGCGGAGCGGAGAAAGCATCGAGAGAGCGTAGGGCAGGATGCCCGGAGCGAACGTCCGGCGACGGGCATGGGCGGCCCCTCGCGTTTTGCGAAGGGACACACAGGTTGAAAACCTGTGCTACGGGGGGCAGCCTGTCAGTCGTAGAGGAGGGCCCCGCGGCGGCGCTCGGCGAACGCCCGCTCCTCAGGCTCCCACGCGGCGGCGATCTCTCGCCAGTCCACGCCGGCTTCGATCGCGAGCCGTTCGCGATCCGAGCCGAAGAGCAGGTCAATCGCGATCGGATCGTCGACAAACTCGTAGGTCTCCGTCCGCCAGGCAAACCGCTCCGGATCCTGCCGACGCATCTCGACGAGCAGGGCGAGACTCGCCCTCACCGGCCGAAAGAGGTCACGATGGGTTACGTGCATCTGCACGCCGCCGCAGTCGACACCCGCATGCTTCTGAAACGTGGGCCGGAACGTGAGCGGCCGAAAGACGACGCCCGGCAGGTCGCAGGCGGCCAGCCGACGGGCCAAGGATTCGCCGTCGATCCACGGTGCCCCGCAGATCTCGAACGGCCGGGTGGTGCCCCGGCCCTCGCTGAGGTTTGTGCCCTCGAGCAGGCACTGGCCCGGATAGACCACCGCCGTCTCCACCGTCGGCATGTTCGGCGAGGGCAGCACCCACGGAAGGCGGCAGTCTTCAAACTGCATGCCACGCCGCCAGCCTTCGCACCGCACCACATCGAGGGCCGCCGCGTCGAGGTCGAGTTCGGCGGCGTAGAGTCGGGCGAGTTCGCCGATCGTGAGCCCGTGACGAATCGCGATGTCGTGGGCTCCGACGAAACTCTCGTCGCCCAGGCGCACCGCCGGGCCCTCGACGAAGTGGCCGCCAAGCGGATTTGGCCGATCGAGCACGACCACGCAGATGCCGAGCGGGACGGCCGCCTCCAGGCAGTATTTCATCGTCGCCTGAAACGTGTAGTAGCGGCTGCCGATATCGACGAGGTCGATCACGAGCGTGTTGATGCCCGCTAGCTGCGCCGCCGTCGGCCGGAGGCTCGCGGCGGTGTCGCCATAGAGGCTGTAGGTCCGCCGCGCCGGGGCCGCCGTTTCCGCGTGCGTCACAGACTCCAGGTCCTGCGCCTGCCCGTGCAGGCCGTGCTCGGGACCAAACACGGCGACGAGATCGACGTTCTCCGCCGCGGCGAGCAGTTCGGTGGCCTGCCGAAAGCGACGGTCGACCGCGGCCGAGTGCGTCACGAGGCCGATCCGCCCGCCGCGGAGCCGCGAGAATCCCTCGTGCGCGAGAACGTCGAGTCCCGTGAGCGTCATAGGTGGCCCGAAGAAGGCAAGCGTGCCGTGCGACCGATGAAAGCCGCCATCTTCGTGTTTTTCCTTGCGTTGCGGCAGGGGCATTCTGATACTTTTTCGCCATGAGTATGCTTTCGTTCGCCCACGTCTCCGGCCCGTCGGCACCGCTCGCGGCCGATCAGGCGTTTGCCATGCTTCACCGTCGTGCCGTCCTCGCTGTGGCCGCTGTGCTCATGGCAGGGCAGGCCTTCGCATCCGAAGGCACCACCTGGCTCGCCCCTCGCGAACTCGTGAAGGGCGATACCGTGGCCCTCGTCGCCCCCTGCGGCATCCCCGAGGAAGCCGACGTCCGCGCGTTCGCGGCGTCGTTGGAGCAAGCGGGCTTTCGCGTCGACCTCGACTCCGCCATCCCGGGCCGCCGGCTCCGCTACCTCGCCGGCACCGACGACGAGCGGACCGCCGAGCTCAACCGGGCGATCCGCGATCCGGCGATCCGCGGCATCTTCGTGGTCCGCGGCGGCTACGGGCTGACGCGGATCCTCGACCGGCTTGATTACGACGCGCTGCGGCGCGACCCGAAGGTGGTGGCGGGGTACTCCGACGTGACCGCGCTCCATCTCGCCATCGCCCGCAAAGCCCGCGTGATCACGTTCCACACGCCGATGGCCAACGCCGTGCGGGCGGCCGGCCGCGATCCCACGTTCGCCGACCGGTCGTTCCGCGACACACTGTTCCTGGAGCCGACGGCGGCCCGGCGAACGATCCCCGTCCCGGCGGGCTCAAAGGTGACGACCGTCACCAGTGGTCGCTGTGAGGGGCGGCTCGTCGGTGGCAACCTCTCACTGATCTGCGCGACGCTCGGCACGCCCTATGCGATCGACGCCGACGGAGCCGTGCTCTTCATCGAAGACGTGAACGAGCTGCCCTACCGCGTGGATCGAATGATGTCGCACCTCCGGCTCGCTGGCGTGCTCGACAAGGTCGCGGGCGTCGTGGTCGGCCAGTTCACCTGCGAGGACGTGGACGAGCAGGCGGTCCAGCGCGAGGTGGTGATCGAATACTGCCGGCCGCTCGGCTGCCCGGTGGTGGCCAACTTCCCCTGCGGCCACGTCGCCGACAACGCCACGCTCCCGCTCGGCGCCCGCGTCGCCCTCGATGCGGACGCCGGCACGCTCGAAGTCCTCGAGCCGACGTGCACCCCGCCGTCGCCCGCGACC
>JBAXOU010000126.1:0-9940 GCA_037133115.1 Planctomycetota bacterium
CGACGGTCGTGTTGGCCGAGACGGCATTCGCGACAGCGGTCGTCAGCGTGCCGGCCGTCACGTTCGTCGGGCCGGTGTAGGTGTTCGCTCCCGCGAGCGTCAGATTGCCGCTGCCGGCCTTCGTGAAGCCGCCGGAGCCGTTGATCGAGGAGGTGCTGCTGCCCGGGCCCGCAGCGCCATAGGTGCCGCTGACGGTCTGCGTGACCGCCAGCGTCTTGCCCGAGGCGATCGAGATCACGTTGTTGCCCGTGCCGCTGTAACTACTTGAGAGGTTGCCCACCGTCACGCTCTCGTTGAGGGCGAGCGTGGCGTTGTTGGCGTTGGTCTGGTTCATCAAGAGATCACCCGAGCCGAGGCCCGAGCCGGCGTTGACCGTGAGCGTGCCGTTGCCAACCTGCGTGCCCCAGGTGCCCGAGTTGCCGGTGCCGGTGAGGATCAGATTGCCGCTGGCCTGCTTGAGCAGCGAGCCCGAGCCGGTGACGTTCCCCGCCAAGGTGAGTGAACCGGTCGCACCGTTGGACTCGATACGATTGGCCGCCGAGCCGGCGAGGCTGATGTTCGAGAGGAGCGTGGCGGTGCCACCGCTTGCGATGCTGACGATCGGGTTGGCCGATTGATTGGCCGCGAGCGTGACCGTCTGCGTCGCACTGCCGAACGAGTCGTTTCCGGCGAGCGTGAGCCGGCCGCCGTCGTTGACCGCGATCGATCCGGTCGTCGGAAGGTTCGCTGCTGCAGCCACCGAGACGACGCCGTCATTGATGCTCGAACCGCCTGTGTAAGCGCTGGTGCCCGCGAGCGTGAGCGTGCCACTGCCCGACTTAATCAATGCCCCGGCACCCGAGATGTTGCCAGCGAGAGACTGGGCGACCGATGACGAGAAGGCGAGGATTGAGTTGTTGACCACATTTCCGGCAAGGCCGCCCGCCGACGCGCCGCTTCCAATCTGAAGCGTGCCGCCGCTGACCGTCGTGTTGCCCGTGTACGTCTGGCTGGAAGAGACGATGAGCGTGCCGCTGCCGGCCTTTGTCAGGCCGCCGGTGCCGGAGATGGTGCCGGAGTAGGTGGTGCTCGTGTTGTCGCTGCCGGCTGTGAGCGTGGCGGTACCGGTCGCCACGCCCATCCCGCCAGCGATCGAGCCGACGGCTTCGCTGCCACCGAGCGAGAGGCTGGCACCGGAGGAACCTGTCACGGTCGGCGTGCCCGTAAGCCGCCCGGCGGAGCCGAGCGTGAGCGAACCGGCGTTGAGGTTGAGCGTGCCCGCGGCGAGTGTGCCGTTGAGGCTCGTCGCGCCGATGACGGTCGCGGTGCCGCTGCCGAGATTGCCAGACACCGTTCCACCGCCAAGGGAGTAGGTCGCGGCCGTGAGCGTGCCGCTGGCAAGCGTAGCGCTGCCCGACATCGCGAAGCTCGCAACCGTGTCAGTGAAGCCGCCGAGATTGAGCGTGCCGGAGCCCGATACGGTCACGGCCGCGGTATCGGCAAGCCGGTTGGCCGCGCCGAGGGCGAGCGTGCCGGCGGTGACCGAGATGCTGTTGGTGTCAACCACGCCGTTGAGCGTCGTGGTGCCGGCTTCGATTTTCGACAGCGCTCCCGTTCCCGAGATCGCGGCCATCGAGATCGCGTTTGCCCCCTGGAGCGTGAGGCCGAATCCGCCGTTGTTGATCGTGCTCGAGATCGTGAGGTTTCCGGAGTTTGCGTTCACGACCGTCGCCGCGGTGGCGGTGAGGAGGTTTTGCACCGTCTGCGCGAAAGAGGAGTTGTTGACCACGCCCGCAGCACCGATCGAAAGTGCGGATCCTGTGACCACATACGAACCGCTCGCCGAACCCGTGAAGGCCAGGCCCGTCACGCTCGAAAGTTGGCCGTCGTTGGTGGAGGTGCCGCTCGAGCCGGAAAACGTGATCGCCAGCCCCGAGCCCGTCGGCGCCGCGCCGCCGGCCCAGTTGGCGCCCGTGCTCCAGTTGCCCGTCCCGGCGATGTAGTCGTAACTACTGAGGACGGGGGCGGTGTAAACGAGGTTGAGATTGGTGCCGCTCGTGGCGAGCGAGAACGTACCGCCAGAGAACGAGTTGGAGAAACCGGACGTGCCGTTGTAGGAGCCGGTGTTGATCGTGTACCAGCCCGTCGAGGTGCCGGAGATGCCGCCCGAGAACGTGCCGATCGTCCAGGTCTTGTTTGCGGACGCGTTGAAGTTGAGGGCGTTGCCGTTGACGTCGGGCCCGGTGCCGGAGAGCGTCCAGAGGTTGAGGTTGAACGTGTTCCCGCTCGTGGCGCTGATCGTCAGCGAGCCAGAACTGCTGATGAGGTCCCAGCCTGTGCCAGCCGCGCCGTTCGAATCGAACAACTGCCAGTTGTAGTTGCCGCCGCCGGCGAACGTGACGTTGCCGGTGGTGAGCGTGCCAGGGCTGTTGCCCGGGCTGATCGTCGCCCCGCTGTTGACCGAGACCGCGCCGACGGAGCCGGTGCCGGAAAGCAGACCGCCGCTGAGCGTGACCGTGCTCGTTCCGAGCGAGCCATTCACCTTGAGTTCGCCCCCGGTCACCGTGACGGCGCCGTTGCCGGTCTGCGAGCCGTTGATCTGCAGGAGGCCCGCGCTGACGGCCGTGGTGCCCGTGTAAGTGTTGGCGCCACCGAAGATTTGAGTGCCAGCCCCGTTCTTCACGACGCTGACGGCACCGGAGATCACGCCGGAGTTGGCAGCCGTCGCGGCACTATAGGTGTAGGTGCCGCTGCTGGCGCTGATCGTGAGCGTGGAGGCGGAGGCGGAGGTGACGACATTCGTGGAGGCACCCGCATTCGTGCCCACGATCGAGGCCAGCCCGGCGATCTGCTGGTTTTGGCCATTGAGATCGAGCGTGCCGAGATTGGTGCTAGCTGCCTGTCCGAGCGACACAACCGTGGAGGTGGGCAGGCGGTTATTGCCGGTGGTGAGTTGGAGCGTGCCGTTATTGATGTTCGTGGCGCCGGTGTAGGTGCTCACGCCGCCGAGGGAGAGCGTCGCTCCGCCCTGCTTTGCCCACGAACCAGTCTTGCCGGAGATATCGCCGATCACGCCGTTGTAGGTGATCGTGCCACTGCTGACGGCACTGATGGAAGTCCCTACGGTGTCGCCGATCTGAATGCCCCGCTTCGAATCGATCGTAAACGTGCCGCCGCTCGCGCCGGCGAGACGTCCGCCATTGATTTGAATGTAGGAGGCATTCGTGGATGCGGGCACGGCACCGAAACTGCCATCACCGGAAAATCGCACTTCAGCGCCCGTGATGGAAATAGCGGTGCCGGACGTCTGGCCGCCGAAGGTGTTGGTGGCGGCCGTGATGTCGACGCGGCCAGTTCCAGCGCCGCCGATCGTCAGCGATTTGCTCGCTCCACTGATCGTGGATGAGATGACAATGTTGCCACTGCCATCGAGGCTGATGACGTTGTTCGTGTCGTTGCCGAGGGCGATTGTCATCGACAGCCCATTCGTAACGAATCCCGAGGCCGGCAGCGTGAAATTTGAATTGCTGCTATTACGCAAAATCACATTGCTCACGCCATTGATGGCACCCGCGGAGCCCGTAAGCGTGACCGTGCCCGACCCGGTTGTGCTTGAGTTGCCAATCACAGTTGCGCTCGTTCGTGCGCTCAGAATTTCTATCGCTCCAACGCTCACGTTCCCGGTGTTGAGATTGATCCCGGCGGTGGTTGTGGAGTTGCCCGTCAAGCCGAACTGGGCTACGTCGGTCGCCGTGGGCACCGTACCGCTGCTCCAGTTGGCGGGCGTTTTCCAGGCGCCGGAACTACTCGACGTATTCCATGTAACGTTCGCTGCCATGCCTTGGTGCATCGACACGATAACGACAGCAATGCTCACGAGGCTCGTGGCGACGGTGCGGGCGAAGCGGTTGACGAGCCAACTCATGGACGAACTCCGTGGCGTGGTGGTCGCTGAGGCGTTTTTCGTGGTGCTGTTTAATGCCAGGCCCAGCATGCCCGTGGGCATCTTCGTACGCTCCATGATTCCGCCTTGCGATAGGGCTCACACGGTGCGACATCCGGTCGCCACCATCGAGCGGTGAGTGATTCAAGGACGAAACATCGCGGCCGTGATCCAATCAAAGCCGCGGAGTTCGGAACGTCTGACGAGCCAAGCCTGGGGAACCGGAGCGTCTGATCGTTGTTGCCGAAGTGTTACGCTCGTGCGTGAGCAATCTGCGAAAGGGATATGAGTTTTTTGTGAGGACTTTGTGAGGGATTCGTGAGGTCGCGAAAACACCCAACTCGAGTCGGGTCAGGCAAACGGCGTGCCAGTTGTTCGCCGAGTGCGAAAAAAGTCGCTAAGGCTTTTTCGCTCCGGGAATTCGAGCGCCGCGGACCTCAACGGCAGGCTCCTGCGGCCCCTTAGGAGGAGGGGTCAATGCCCGTGGAGCGGGCAGAGGCCGCGAAGGGCGTGCGCGCGGGCGCGGCAACGGTTTGCGTTGCCGCAGGTTGAAAACCTGCGCTACGAGGAGGAGGAGGCGGTAGGTTGCGCCCGCAGGTTGCCAACCTGCGGCTACGAGGAGCAAGGAAGGAGGCGGTAGGTGTGGCGCCCGCAGGTTGAAAACCTGCGCTACGAGAAGAAGGAAGAGGCGGTAGGGGGTGCCCGCAGGTTGCCAACCTGCGGCTACGAGGGCCGGGAGCAGGGAAGGCCCGGCGGGCGTGTATTCAGAACTTCTGAATCATGTCGAAGCCGAGCATCGTCTGCTGGTTGCTCACGCCGTCGTTGTAGGCCCGCCGTGGGCCCGTGGGGCCGCCGAAGAAGTCCCAGCGGAAGCAGGGCCGCATCAGGAAGTTGCCCGTCGGCACCCAGTTGGGGCCGAGCGTGAGCGAGTAGAAGTTGCCCGGCAGCGGCACGTGGTTGGGATTGCTCGGCCGGTTCAGGCCCACGCGGGTGCCGTTGGTGTCTTGAAACCACTCGAAGCGGGCCCCCCACAGCCAGGTCTTGCTCACGCGGTAATAGAGGTACTGGTCGATGCCGGCCCAGAGGGCCGTGCCGCCGCCGGCGAGCGCATCGGCCTGCGTGCCGAGCCAGTGGTGGAAGACATATTCCACGTTGTCGGTGGGCCGCCATTCGCAGAGCAGGCTGTAGCGGGTGCGGTTCGCGGAGGTGAGCGGCGGCGCCGGCTGAAAGAGAGGCGAGAAGTCGTTGCCCTCGTTGCCGCTGATGATCGCGAACGACGTGGCAAATGAGTTGTCGTCGTTCTTCGCCCGGATCCGGCCGAGGAAGTTGGCATTGCTGTAGGGCGAGGCGAGGTTGTTCCAGCCGTTGACGATCCCGGCATCGACCTCGACGTTGTCGGAGGCTTTCCAGTTGACGAGGCCGCCCCAGTGATTGAACGGGCCGGCGAACTGGTAGCTGTAGGACTTTTGATAGAAGAAGTTGCCCACGGCGGGCACGCCCTCGTAGCCCACGATCGTGTAGAAGTGGCCGAGCTTGAGCGAGATGTCTTGATTGCCGACTTCGGCATAGAGCTGTGGGATCGCGAGGCCGTAAAACTCGCCGCTGTTCCAGTCTTGCGGGCCGGGGTTTGTCTCCCAGCCGAGCGACGTCGCCAGCGGGAAGTCTTCGCCGTAGAGCAGGTCTGTCCGGTAGCCGATCCCGGTGGAGCCGTCGGTGGGGAGCGTGCGCTCGGCGATGAAGTAGACCTGGTTCATCATCGCCTCGTTGGCGCGATCGACGGCGTTGTAGGGGCCGTTGAACTTGCTCGGCGGCACGCCGAAGTTGCCGATGAAGCCGCCGTCGAGCCAGCCGGACACGCGGCTGCGCCCGCCCTCGCCAAACAGAAACCAGTCCTGCCCGAAGGGGATCAGGCCGGTCATCGTGTCGTCGGTCAGCACGGGATCGAACGACTCGAACGAGCCCACCTGGCCCGGTCGTCCGACAAAAGCTTCCTCCTGGGCCGCAGCCCCCGAGGCCACGACCATCCCGATCACCGCCGCCACGACCGCTGCGCCGCCACGCATAGAGATACCCCCCCGGTTGAATTCCCGAGGAGTCATCGGCCAGAGATTCGGCACGACCTTCATCCGACGCACGACCGGCAGAAAAGTCACAGCCGGTCATCCTGTCTTCCGCGACCCGCAGATCTTGCCGCGCGTGCCGCGGTGGGCAGCAGGCCCGCTTGTGCGCGCGGAGCAGGCCGCACCAGGAAAGCCCGGGCCTCAGCCGTGGGCTGTCTCGTCGGAGCGGGCCGCCTCGACCATCCGTCGGTAGACCGCGATCGCCGTCGCTGCTGTTCGGGTTGCCGCGGAAAAGTTGCCCTCGGCGATCGGCTTTCGAGCCTCCGACACGGCGTCGAGGAGCCGGTCGCGGTCGCGGCTCGACAGGCCGTCGGCAGCCGACTCGACGCTGGCGATGATGCCCTCGAGGAGCTGCGCAGACGCCGCACAGCCATAGGTGCGGTAGGGGCCGCTGCCGAGCTTCGCCCCCGGCCGGAGCACGCGGACATCATCGCCTGCAGGAGCGATCGAACCGAGAAAGGCTGCGAGCAGCGATCCCAGGAAGGCCAGCCCCATCACGACCGAGACGGCGAACGCCAGCGCCTGGGCGAGGCCCTCGCCCAGGCTCGCTTTCGCGCCTTCGGTGGTGAGCACACCATACGCGACGAGCGCCACAAGCAGGCTTGCAGCGGCGGCGGCCAAGAGCCCCCAGGGCACGGGGCGGCGATCCGCGGCCGCCGGCATCTCTTCGGAAAGCGGCCATGAAGTCGGATCGGCGCCGTCGCGCGATGCCTCGTTCTCGCCGGCCCGGGCAACGATCACCGTGACGTTGTCAGGGGCGCCTCGCACCAGTGACAGCCCCACGAGCGCGGCGGCCGCTTCTTTCGGTGGCAGGCTGCCCGCCAGCAGGCCGATCTCTTCGTCGGCGACCTGCCCCGACAGGCCGTCGCTGCAGAGCAGAAACACGTCGCCCACCTCGACCGGAAATGGGCCCTCGACGTCGACCTTCACCTGCGGGTGGGGGCCCAGCGAGCGGGTGATGATGTTCTTGGGGATCGCATCCTCGACCCCCGCGGGCCGATGGGCCTCCATCTCCCAGGCGAGGGAATGGTCGCACGAGAGCTGATCGATCGTGGTTCCCCGGATGCGGTAGGCGCGGCTGTCGCCGACGTGGCCGACAAGGGCGCCGCGGGGCACGACCGCGAGGGCCGTGCACGTGGTTCCCATGCCCTTCATGTCGAAGGCGTTTTCACCCCGGGAGTGAATCTCCGCATTGGCCTGCTCGATGCTCAGTTTGAGGGCCAGCGGCGGTGAGCGCGTGGCGGTCTTCTCGTAGGCGAGCGGCACATGCTCCACGGCCAGGGCACTGGCCATCTCGCCCGCGGCGTGAGCACCCATGCCGTCGGCCACCACGAAGAGCCAGCCGCGGCGGCGATACTGCTCCATGCCCCAGGGCGCGAGCACGGCCTTGGAGTCTTGGTTGTTCGCCCGCCGGCGACCGATGTCGGTCAGGTCGCAGTAGTCGAGGGTGGTGCCAGATCCCACGCGTCGGACCCCGGAAAGGCGGGAGGTTGGGCAAAGGAAGGGAAGGATCGAAAGTCTAGCCAGCCGGCGGCCTCGTCGCGACCTGGCGTCGGCCGGGCAACCTGGGCAGTTGCTGCCGATCTGGCGGTGGCCGCAGTTCCCGCCTATCGTCCGCCCCCATGCGTGGTGCCTTTTTGCTCGCCGTCGCCGTCACCATCGTCGCATCGCCGGGTTGCGTGCAGCGGCGGATGACGATCCGCTCCAATCCGCCCGGGGCGCTCGTCTACGTCGATGACTACCAGCTTGGCACCACGCCGGTGTCGCACGACTTCGTCTACTACGGCACGCGGAAGATCAGGCTGGTGAAGGACGGCTACGAAACGCTGACCGTCCGGCAGCCCTTTCCAGTTCCGTGGTACGAGATCTTCCCGCTCGACTTCGTCACCGAGAACCTCATTCCCTGGGAGGTCCGCGACGAGCGGGTGGTCGAACTCGCGATGCAGCCGGCGGCCTCGACACCCGCCGAACTCGTCGTGTCTCGCGCAGAGCAGGTGCGGCTCGCCGCGGGCAGCCTGCCTCCTGTGGCACCCCAGGCCGTTGTTCAACCCGTGCCGGCTGCCCAGCCGGTGCTGGCACCGCCCCCCTCGCTGCCGCCGATCCAGCAGTACGCGCCGCAGCCGTTGCCGGCGCCGCCCCAGCGACCGCTCGTGCTACCGCCGCCGCAGGGGATGCAGGGACTCCAGCCGCCGATGCGAAACGCACCGTCGCAGGGCATCCCGTCGCTCGGCGTGCCATAATCGCGGTATGCTGCGCGACGACCTTCCTCACTGCTCTCCCGCCCGCGATGCCGTCGAGGCCCGCAAGCTCGACCGATTCCGGGGCATGCTCCGTGAGGTGCTGCCGCGGAATGGCTTTTATGCCGCCAAGCTCGCCCGCGTGGCCGATCCGCATGGCATCAGGTCGCTCGCCGACCTTGCCGACTGGCCCTTCACCTTCAAGGAGGAGCTCGTCGAGGCGGCGGCCGTCACCGGCCGGCCCGGTAACCTCACGTTTGGGCCGGAACGCTATGCACGCTATCACCAGACGAGCGGCACGCACGGCCGGCCGCTGCCGGTCTACGACACGGCGGATGATTGGGCATGGTGGATGACGTGCTGGCGGACGATCCTCGACCGCGGTGCCGTGGCGGCCGGTGACCGGGTTGTCGTTGCCTCGTCGTTCGGGCCATACGTCGGTTTCTGGAGCGGCTTCGATGCAGCGATTGCTCGTGGGGCGATGGCGATCCCGACCGGTGGCATGACGAGCCTGGCGAGGCTGGAACTGATCCGCACGCTGGGCGGCAGCGTGCTCCTGGCGACTCCGAGCTACGCGCTGCATCTCGCCGAGGTGGCGGCCGAGGCGAAGATCGATGCCGCCGCGCTCGGCGTGCGGTTGGTGATCGTCGCCGGAGAGCCGGGGGGCTCCGTGGCTGCCACGCGGTCACGGATTGCGACCGCCTGGGCTGCCGACGTGCTCGATCATGCCGGCGCCACGGAGGTCGGTCCCTGGGGTGTGGGCGATCATCACGGCGACGGCCTGGATGTGATCGAGGAGTGGTTTCACCCCGAGTTTCTCGCGCTCGAGACCGGCGGGGCCGCCGAGCCGGGGCAGCTCGCCGAACTGGTGCTCACCACGCTCGGCCGGTGCGGGGCACCGGTGATCCGTTATCGGACCGGTGACGTCGTGCGGCCCGTCTGGGCCTCCGTTGCTGATGTGGAGGCCGGCGCCTGCCCGTGGGTCCGGCTCGACGGCGGCATCCTCGGCCGCACCGACGACATGCTGGTGATCCGGGGCGTCAATGTGTTTCCGCACGCCATCGACGAGATCGTGCGCGGCTTTCCGGAGGTCGTCGAGCACCGACTCACGGCCACCACCCGCGAGAGCCTCGACGAACTCGCACTCGACATCGAGGATCGGCTCGACGACCCTGGCCGCGTTGTCCGTGAACTGAAGATCCGCCTCGGACTTCGCGTCGACGTGCAGACCGTGCCGATCGGCAGCCTGCCGCGGTTCGAAGGCAAGGGGCGGCGGTTCGTCGATCGCAGACGCCAGCCCGGAGGTGACGCATGACATCAAACCAGCCCGTGCCGACGGCGATCCGTCGGGCCGCCGCCGACGGCAGCGCCGGCAACGCCATTGAGATCGACTGGAACGACGGCGCGACGGCTTGCTACACCGCGAAGTTGCTCCGCGAAGCCTGCCCATGCGCCACCTGCCGGGAGAAGCGGTCGGCCCCGCAGCCGGCGCCGATGCTGCAGGTGCTGCGCCCTGAGGAACTGGTGCCGCTGACGGTGACGGGCATGCAGCCGGTGGGGCAGTACGCCTACTCGATCGGCTTCTCCGACGGGCACGACACCGGCATCTACACGCTCGAGTATCTCCGCGAGCTGGGATGCGAGAAGCAGCAGCCGTAGCG
>JBAXOU010000127.1:0-9920 GCA_037133115.1 Planctomycetota bacterium
GCGTCGATGGGCGTATCTGACACGGTGCTGGCCACGGGGTCGCCCGCCGATATCGACGCCGTGAACCATCTCACGGACGGCCGCATGTGCGAGGTCGTGGTGGATGCCACCGGGAGCGCCACGAGCATGGGGGCGGCGCTGGCCATGTGCAGCTTCGGGGGTAGGCTCGTCTACGTCGGCATCACCCAGGGGGAGGTGATATTACCGCATGCCCCCGTGATGCATCGCCGGGAACTCACGATTCTCGCCAGCCGCAACGCCCTCTCGCGGGATTTTTCCAGGATCATCGGGCTGATCGAGGATGGTACGATCGACACCCGTCCCTGGATCACCCATCGTCTCTCGTTCGCGGAGCTGCCCGAGGCCTTCCCGGGTCTGCTCTCGCCGGCAAGCGGTGTGATCAAGGCGGTGGTCGAAATGCCCTCCTGAGGCTGTAGCCATGGCGCGTTCCGCTGCGGAGCCGAAGCCGTCCACGTCGCGGACCGCGGCGATCGGCGCCGTTCTCTTTCTGGCCGTGCTCGCGACCGTCGCCGTCTGGTGGGTCTGGCCGAAGAGCACCCAGGTGCCGGAGACGGTGGCGCTTGCCAAGAGCCTGCTCGACAATGGCGGCAAGCCCGACACTCAGGCGATCCGCCAGGTGGTGATGAGCGTCGATCGGATGCCCCGCGACGACTTGGTTCAACTCCGGCGAGCAGTGGGCGAGGAGTGGCGGCGGCTGCGGCAGGAGGCGATCGACCGCTACTTCACCGCGCCGGCGGCCGAGAAGCCGCAGCTGCTCGACGCGGAAATCGCGCGGCTCAAGGCCCTCAGGGAGTTGATGCTTGCCCTCAACCCGGAGGCCAACCCCAACGAACCTCCGCGGATACCGCGGGAGGGCGGGCGTGGTCGCCGTGGCCGAGGCGACGACCCGAATGCCAATCCTCCGGACGAGGCTGCGGCGAAGGCGGCAACCGATCGGCGAGCGGTCGTTGAGCGGTACGAGGAGGCCCTCGCCACGCATGCCAAGTCACGCAGGATCGCCCTCCCGACCTTCCGCTGACCGCAGCCCTCCCTCGTAGCACAGGTTGTTAACCTGTGTCATCTTTTCGTAGCACAGGTTTTCAACCTGCGCAGCTTCGCGGGGCTCGAGGCCGCCCATGGTCCTTCGTCAGACGTTCTCTTCGGGTAGTGACTTTCTCGCCGTCGCTGCCGTGTCCCGGCCGAGCGAGCATCACTTCACGTCGAGCAGTTCGACGAGGAAGTGCAGCGTGGCGTCTGGGGGGATCGGTCCGCCGGGTGTGCCCCGCTTGCCGTAGCCAAGGTTGCTCGGGATTACGAGTTCGATCATGCCACCCTCGCCGACGAGTTGCATGCCTTCGGTCCAGCCCGGGATCACCTGGTTGAGAGGGAAGTCGATCGACTCGCCGCGCTGGTAGGAACTGTCGAACACCTTGCCGTTGTCGAGCCAGCCGTGGTAGTGAACCTTCACCTTGCTCGTCGCCTTGGGAGTGGCGCCGGTGCCCTTGCGGAGCACCCGATACTGCAGCCCCGAGGGAGTGGCTGAGAACGTCTTGGCAGCTTCGGCGTCGATGGCGCCGGCCCCCTTGGGCAGCGTTGGGTGGGGAACGTCCTGGGCCACGGTGAACTCCATGGTGAAAAGGGTGAGGAAGGCGAGGGCGAGAAGGCTGCGCACGGGAAGGGCTCCTGCGGGTGAAAACCGTCGCGGCATCATACCCGCCCGCCGCCGGTCCGTGGGCGGGCCATCATCCCCTCGATCTCGTCCGCCTCGATCGGCACGTGGCTCGTGAGGTCGACGGGGCCGTTTTCGGTCACGAGCACGTCGTTTTCGAGCCGCACGGCGAGCCCCTCCTCGGGGATGTAGATACCTGGCTCGACGGTCATCACCCAGCCGGCCTCGAGCGGCCCGTCGACCGGGGCGATGTCGTGGACGCCCAGGCCGAGCGAATGGCCGAGGCCGTGCATGAAGTACCTCCGGCAGGCGGGATCCTCAGGCGAGTCCTTCGCGGCGTCGTCGGCCGTGATCAGGCCGAGTTTCACGAGTTCGGCCGTCATCTCGACCTGCGCGGCCCGCTTCCAATCGCGGAGGCTCGTGCCCACCGTCGTGCGGGCGATCGACGACCTCAGCACCCGAAGCACGGCGTCGTAGACGGCCCGCTGCCGCGGCGTGAAGCGGCCGTTCACGGGATACGTCCGCGTCAGGTCGCTGGCGTAGTTGGCGTATGACGCGCCAACATCGACCAGCACCAACTCGCCTTCGTCGCACGGTTGATCGTTGTCGAGGTAGTGGAGCACGCAGGCGTTGCGGCCTGATCCGATGATCGGTTCGTAGGCCATGCGGGCCCGACGGCGAATGAACTCCGCGGCAAGTTCCGCCTCCAGTTCGTATTCCATCACGCCGGGCCGCAGTGCCGCGAGCATTCGTTCCAGGCCTGCGCCCGTGATGTCGGCTGCACGGCGAATCAGGGACACTTCAGCCGGCGACTTCACGGCCCGCAGCAGTCTCAGGAGCGGGGCGAGCCGCTCGTAGCGGTGGAGCGGATACCGCGCCATGAGCGCCCTCGCCATGCGCACATCGCGACTTTCGACCTCGATCACGGCCCGCTCGTGCTCGTTGGCGTTGAGGAAAACGGCGGCGCACTCGCAGAGCAGCACATGCAGAACTGACGGTAGTTCCGAGATCCAGCGGACCTTTGCGATCCCGGAGGTTTTTGTGGCTCGTTCCTTCGTGAGCTTCTCGCCCTCCCAGGTGGCGAGGTGCTCGTTCGGCTGCCGGATGAAGAGGATCTCGCGGTTCGCCGGGTCAGTCGCCGAGGGGGCGATCACGAGCAGGCTCTCCTCCTGCTCGATGCCGCTCGCCCAGAAGAGGTCACCCGCGGGCTGCATCCGGAGCGTGCCGTCGCCGTTCGTGGGCAGAATGTCGGCGGCATGGAGGATCGCCACCGATCCCGGGGGCAACCGCTGTGCGAGCCGGCGGCGGTTGGCGATGAAGAGGGCGGGGTCGATCGGCGCGTGTCGCATGCGTGGTTCCTGAGAGATGGCCAACATTGTGGGCGTTTCGCCAGCGGTCGCAAGGCGAGGCGACCGCTAGACTTGCAACGCGACTCATTTGCACTCGAGGAGCCGAACCCATGCCCGCCACTGAACCGATTCTCGTTGCCGGAGCGTGGCGGCCGGCCACCGCCTCTCGCACCTACCGCGCGACCGATCCGTCCACCGGAAGGCAGCGAGATGCCGCGTGGCCGGTGAGCGGCTGGAGCGACGTGGATGCGGCGCTCGACGCCGCGACGTCGGCGGCCCGAGAGCTCGCGCTGCTGCCGCCCGCGACGATCGCCTCGTTCCTGGAGCGGTATGCCGCGCGGATTGAGGCCCGGGCTGCTGATCTCGTGGCCGCCGCCCACGCTGAGACCGGACTTGCGGTGAATCCGCGACTGGCGGACGTGGAAATGCCGCGGACACTCGATCAGTTGCGGCAGGCCGCCGCCGCCGCGCGGGAGGGCACGTGGCGGATGGCGATGATCGACCACGCGAAGAACATCCGCGCTGCCGCGTCCGGGCTCGGGCCGGTGGTCGTATTTCCGCCGGCCAACTTTCCGTTCGCCTACGGCGCCGTCACCGGCGGTGATTTCGCCGCGGCAATCGCCGCGGGCAACCCCGTGATCGCCAAGGCCCACGAGGGGCATCCCGGCGTCTCCCGACTTGCCGCGGAGGAGGCCCTCGCCGCACTGAAGGAGACCGGACTGCCTGCGGCGACGGTGCAGCTTCTTCACGGACTCGATCCAGCCGACGGCGAACGGCTCGTTGCCGATCCTCGCGTTGGAGCCACCGGCTTCACCGGCAGCCAGCGATCGGGAGAAAAGCTCTTCCGAGCGGCGAGCGCCGCGGGCCGCGTGATCTGGGTGGAGATGGGGAGCGTGAACCCGGTCGTGCTCCTGCCGGGATCGCTCGCGGAACGAGGCGAGGCGATCGCCGACGAACTTACGGCCAGCGTGACGGGCTCGTCGGGGCAGTTCTGTACGAAGCCGGGCGTCGTGTTTCTCCTGGGCGATGAAGCCGGGCGGGCATTCACCATGGCCGTCGCAGGACGCTTCGCCGCGATCGGGCCGCAGGTGCTCCTCGGTACGGCCGGATGCGACCGCCTTGTGGCATCGATCGGCGGGCTCGAGGCCGCCGGGGCGCGGCGGCTTGCCGGCACGGCTGCGGCGTCGGGGCCCGCGAGCCATGTGCCGGTGCTCCTGGAGGTTACCGGACGCGAGTGGCTCGCCCGGCCCGAGGCGTTTCTCGTCGAGGCCTTTGGGAATGCCACGCTGCTTGTCGTCTGCGATTCGCTTGAGGAACTCACGCTCGCCGTTGTGTGCGTGCACGGATCGCTCGGGGCGAGTCTCTATGCGGCCAAGGATGGCCGCGATGACGACGCCTTTGCTGCAGTCGCGCCGCTGCTTGTGGAGCGGGCTGGACGAATCATCGAGAACCGGATGCCGACGGGTCTCGGCGTGGTGCCGTCGATGCAGCACGGCGGCCCGTGGCCGTCGGCGGGTCCACCGTTTTTCTCGGCCGTAGGCTTCCCATGGACGATCCTGAGGTTCGCCCGTCGGGTGTGTTACGACGGCTGGTCGCCGAGTCGCCTGCCCGAGATCGTCCGCGACGAGCCGCCGTCAGGCAGTCCGTGGCGGTACGTCGATCACGCCTGGACGCGGAGCTGATACCGACGATGCAACTCACGCCGCTCGACTGGGCGATTGTGGCCGCCGCGTTCGCCGTCTACCTCGCCGTCGGCCTCTGGGCCGGCCGCACGGCCGGTGGCGGCTACGAGGACTACTTCCTCGGGGGCCGCGGCCAGCCCTGGTGGCTGTTGGGAACGTCGATGGTGGCCACCACCTTCGCGACCGACACGCCCAATCTCGTGGCGGGCATCGTCCGCGAATACGGCGTGTTTGGAAACTGGCTCTGGTGGGCGTTTCTGCTCTCTGGGAGTGTGACCACCTTCTTCTTCGCCCGTCTCTGGAGGCGGAGCGGCGTGCGGACCGACGTCGAGTTTTACGAACTCCGCTACTCGGGCGCTCCCGCCGCCTGGCTCCGTGGGTTTCGGGCCGCCTATCTCGGCGTGCTGTTCAACGTGCTCATCATGGCCAACGTCACGCTCGCCGCCATCAAGATCGGCGGCGTGCTGCTCGGCCTCTCGCCGCTCGTCACGGTGGCCACGGCCGCGGGTATCACGCTGGCGTATTCCATGGTGGGCGGCCTCACCGGCGTGCTGCTCACCGACCTCGTGCAGTTCGCGGTGGCGATGGTTGGGTCGGCGGCCGCCGCGGCCTACCTCGTCGGCCTGCCCGAGGTGGGCGGCCTGGCGGCGCTCGTGGCCCGGCCGGAGGTCGCCACGCAGATGCCGCTCATACCCGATCCGGCCACCGTCCCCTTCGACGCGCTGCTCACCGCCTTTCTGCTGCCGCTCGGCGTGCAGTGGTGGTCAGCCTATTACCCCGGCGCCGAGCCGGGTGGGGGCGGCTATGTCGTGCAGCGGATCCTCGCGGCGCGGGACGAACGGCATGCAGCCGGCGCCACGCTGCTCTTCAACGTCATGCACTACGCGGTGCGGCCCTGGCCCTGGATCCTCGTCGGCTTCGCGTCGCTGGTGGTGTTTCCCACGCTGGAGTCGCTCCGCCAGGCCCATCCGGGAATGGATCCCCAGTTTGTGCAGCACGACCTCGCCTATCCCGCGATGCTCGCCCGCCTGCCGCCGGGGCTGCTCGGTCTTGTGGTCACCTCGCTGATCGCTGCCTACATGAGCACGATTTCCACGCAGATGAACTGGGGATCGAGCATCGTCGTCAATGATCTCTACCTACGATTCCTCGATCCCCAGGCCAGTCCGGCCCGCCAGGTGCTCGTGGGCCGGCTGGCCACCGCCGCGCTCTTGGTGCTGGGCTGCGGGCTCGCGCTCCAGATGCGCGACGCCCTGAGCACGTTTCAGCTCGTAATGCAGGTCGGCGCGGGAACTGGTCTGCTCTTCATGGTCCGCTGGTTCTGGTGGCGGATCAACGCGGCTGCGGAGATCGCCGCGATGGTGGTCTCGTTCGGCGTGGCGGCCGCGTTCTTCGCCTGGCAGCAGTTCGATCCTGCCGCGGTACCGCCCGTCTGGCAGCAGATGCTCGTCGGTGTGGCGGCCACGACCGTCGCCTGGGTTGCGGTCACCTTTCTCGCGCCAGCGACCGATGCCGAAACGCTCGAGGCGTTCGTCGCGCGGGTGCGGCCCGGCGGCCCGGGCTGGCGGGCGGTGACCGACCGAATGCCGGCAGCCAGCAGGCCCGCCGACGATGGCGACCTGTGGACGGCGCTCGTGGCGACGGTCGCCTCGACGATCGGCACCTGGGCGACGCTGTTCGCCATAGGCCTTCTCCTCTACGGACAGGTCGCGGAGGGCATCGCAGCCGCCGTGATTGCCCTCGTCGGTGGGCTCATCGTGCGGTTCTGCTGGAATCGGCTGACGTTCCATTGACGCGGCCGACCTCTTCCGGCCCAATACCGCCTCATGACCGCGAACCCGACCATCCCGATCCTCACCACCCCGTACAACGTGCCGCGGGACAAGATCGCGGCGTACCAGCGCGATGGCTGGGTGCGGCTCGACGGCGTGATGCCGTTGCCCGACCTGGCCCCGTTCCGTGAGGCCATCAGCGGCCACACGATTGGCTTCGCCTCCGGGCTCGCCCCGCTCGAGCAGCGTGACACCTACGGCAAGGCCTTCATCCAGTACACGAACCTCTGGGCGGCGCACGACGACGTGCGGCCGTTCAGCCTCGCGCCGCGGTTCGCGAGGATCGCCGCGGAACTGATGGGCGTGCCAGCGGTCAGGATCTACCATGACCAGGCGCTCTTCAAGGAGGCCGGCGGCGGCCTGACGCCGTGGCACCAGGACCAGCAGTACTGGCCGCTCGACGGGGCCCGCTGCATCACGATGTGGATGCCGCTGATCGATTGCCCACAGGCGATGGGCACGATGCGATTTGCTTCCGGCAGCCAACAGCTTGGCTACCTCGGCCCGCTCGACATCTCCGACAGGAGCGAGGAACGCCTCAAGCGGTTGATCGCCGAACACGGCCACCCGATCACCGAGGCGGGCGACATGCGGGCCGGTGACGCGACCTTTCACGATGGCTGGTGCATCCACGGCGCGCAGGCCAACACCTCGGGCGACGTTCGCTCCGTGATGACGGTGATTTACATGGAGGCTGATGCGGTGGTCAGCGAACCCGATCACCCCAGCCGCGAGAATGACCTGAAGAAGTGGCTGCCTGGCCTGCAGGCGGGCGACGTCGCGGCCAGCCCGATCAATCCGGTGGTTTGGCCGGTGGTCTGGCCCGGCTGAGCGTTTCCCCTACGGCGCCGCCACCTTCCAGAGTGCCGTTTCGCTGCGGAGATACACGCTGCCATCAGCCAGGGCGGGTGTGGCGGTGAACGTGCCGGGCAGTTCGTTCTCCGCGATGATCTTCGGCTCGCCATCGGTGGAGACGAGAAATGTCTTTCCCTCCGTGTTGGCCGCCACGAGCATGGTTCCCACGAGCAGCGGACTGGCCCAAAACGATCCGGCCAGCCGCACCTGCGCCCGGATGGCGCCGTCGGTGGTGCTGCCGATGGAAAGCACTCCGGCCCGGTTGATCGCCGCGATCGAGTCGCCCCAGGCGACGGGGCTGGCCATTCCACACGAGAGCTTGGTCGATCGCCATTCGGGCTTCACGGCATCCTCGGCACCGCCCGCCGGGAGCGCGAGCGACAAGGCTGCGATGCCATCGCTCGGCACGTAGAGCCGTCCGGCCGCTTCGGTGGTGGTCGGGATCTCCGCACACCGCGACTTCCACGACCACACGATTGTTCCGTCGGCGATCCGCCGCACCTCGACGCCGGCGGCGTTTTGCAGGAGGACGCACGCGCCATGTGCCGCTGTGTCGATGGCCAGCGGGCTCGACCAACAGCCGAGCCTCTCCCGCGACACGCTCCAGCGGTCTTCTCCGCTGACGGCGTCGATTCCCGACGCAAACGCGTCTCCCTGGCAGTCGATCTGCACGACCACCGTGCCGTCGATGATCCGCGGACTCGACGCCATGCCGACGTCATTGCCGCTTTTGGGATGCTCGACGGCGAGATTCCGCTGCCAGAGCAGCCGCCCGTCGAGATCGACCGCGATCAGGTCGCACGAGGAATAGAGGGCGACAATCCGCGTGCCGTCGCTGGCTGGGGTGCCGGCGGCGATCGCGCTCGTTGGATGGCAGAGCGTGCGGCCCGTGGCCCAGAACGTGCGGTGCCAACGCACGCTGCCCGTGTTCCTGTCGAGTGCCAGAATGTGCAGGCGGTCCTGCCGCGCACCGCTCGACGCGGTGACCACCACGAGGTCGCCCACCACGATCGGGCTCGACGCGGCTCGGCCCGGGAGGTCGGCCTTCCAGGCGATGCCGTCATCCACGCTCCAGCGGGTGCGAATCGGCTGATCGGCGGCAATGGCCCGGCCCTGTGGGCCCCGAAACTCCAGCCAGTCGGTGGCCCCTGCTGATGCTGCCAGGCAGAGGGCCATCGAGCATGCGGCGGCCGCGCAGAACGCACGGCGAGGCGCTGCCGGCCAGCGCGGCAGTTTAAGGCGTGCGTGCATCGTCGGCCTTTCCGGGTGAGGTCTTTGGTGTCGCAGGTTCCGCCTGCGTCGCCAGCGGCTTTCCGAGCGGGTCGCAGATTCGCAGCCGAAACCGCCAATCGACAGCCCACGGCTCCGTCTGCTCATTCTGGCAGCACTTCACCATCACGGTGTTGGTGCCCACGCGAAAATCGGCAGTGGCGACGTACTGATCGATCGCCTCCGACGCGTGGTAGATCTCGTGCGCCATCAACGGCCTGCCGTTGATCCACACGGCGACGGCGCACGGGCTTCCGATGCGGACCTCCGCCGGACCCCCGGGCATCTCTACCGTGGCGACGGCATAGGCGAGGATTTCCTTCTTGGTCTCGATCGCGGCGTTGAGGTCGATCGCCCCTTGCTTGTCGGTCGAGGTGACGACCTTCCAGCTGCTGGTGTTGGGCAGTGCGGGATCGCCCGTCTCGGGCGGATACGTCTTCGCGAAGCCGACGGGCGTGGCCGCGTCGCCCTTCGTGTTGTCGAAGGCCTCGCTCACCCGCCACGTCCGCACGAACCCGAGCACGTCGGTGAGATCGATCGGCTCGCCATGCTCGGAGAACCAGGTCACGATCCGCTCGATCTGATCGACGTCCCGAGCGGCGGCGAGCGCCAGGCGATAGGCGTCTTTTCGCGGTGCATCATCGGCTGCATCCGCGGCGGCAAGCACCTTCTCGACTGCTTGGCGACGGAGTTCAGATGCCGGATCATCGAGCATCGTCTCGAGCATGGCCGCAGCCCGCGGGGCGTCTTGGTCGCTCAACCAGAGATACGCCAGGCTGCGAACGCGAGGCGGCTGGGCGACATCCGTCACGACTTCGACAAGGCTAGCGACGGGGACTGCGTCGCCGAGCCTGGCGATGGCCCGATCGAGGCCGCTGCGGAGCCAGTTGGCGCCGCCGGGCGTGGCGTCTCCCAGGGGTTGGAGGCAGGCGACGAGCCAGTCGGCGGGTATCAGGGCGATGCGATCGGCCTCGAGAGCGAGTTCCGCATGTCCGCCCGCCCCGGTGGCATTGGCCAGGCGGGCTGCAATGGCCTTGGCCTCGGCGATGGTGTGCGGCGGAGTCGCGGAATCGGCCGCCTGCGCCCTGCCGGCGCAGACGGCACCAAGTGCCATCGAAAGCGCGATGAAAAATGACAAGGCTCTTCCCATGCGATCGTCTCCGCTGGGGGCGTCGGTTCGCGAATGCCGCTCGACTCTACCAGACTCGACTGATACGGGTCACACTTGATGCTCGCGCGTTGGCGGGCCACCGCAGCCGGCCGG
>JBAXOU010000128.1:0-9888 GCA_037133115.1 Planctomycetota bacterium
GCGGCTACACTCGCCGCATGGACCTCTCGCCCGAAGCGCTGCGGCTGGCGTGTATCGTCGCGGCCGTCATCGTCCTCTGGTTCACGGAGGCGTTGCCACTGGCCGTCACGGCGCTGCTCGGCGCGGTCGCCTGTGTCGTCGCGGGCGTGGCGCCGGCCAAGGAAGTCTTCAGGCCGTTCGCCGACCCGCTGATCTTCCTGTTCATCGGATCGTTCCTGCTCGCCGAGGCGATCCGCCAGCATCGCCTCGACCGCCGGCTCGCCTACGGCGTGCTATCGCTGCCCGCGGTTGGTGAGCGGCCGGTGGGCATCCTCGCCGCCGTGGTGGCGGTGTCGGTGCTGATCAGCGCGTTCATCTCCAACACCGTCACGGCGGCGATGATGATGGCCATCGTCACGGGAATCCTCGCGGCCATCGAAGAGTCGGCCACCGTGTCGGGAGTCCGTCCAGCGGCGAGGTTCGCGACGGGGCTTTTTCTGTCGATCGCCTTCGCTGCGTCGATCGGCGGACTGGCCACGCCGATCGGCACTCCCACGAACCTGATCGGGCTGGGCTTCATCCGCAACCAGCTGGGCGTGAGCATCTCGTTTCCGGGCTGGTGTGCGATCAGCCTCCCGGTGGTTGCGATCCTGGCGACGATTCTCGTGATGGTCATGTCACGGCTCTTTCCGGCGGGCGTTGACCGGCTCGAGGGCGTGCAGGAGTTTGTGCGGGGCGAGCGGGCCGGGCTCGGCCGCTGGACCACCGGCCAGAAGTCGACCGCACTCGCGTTCGGGGCCACGGTGGCCATGTGGGTGGTGCCGGGCGTGCTCCTGGTGGTGCTCGGGGCGGATCATCCGGCGAGCGTCTGGCTTCGCGACCGACTGCCCGAGGGCGTGGCGGCCCTGATCGGGGCGATCCTGCTCTTCCTCCTGCCCGGGGATCGCGGGGCCGATGGCCGAACACCGCGGGCGATGTCGTGGAGCCACGCCCGCATCGACTGGGACATCGTGCTCCTCTACGGAGGCGGCCTGGCGCTTGGCGAACTCTGCTTTTCCACGGGACTCGCTGCAGCGGTGGGGCGGCAGATCACCGGGTGGATTCCCCATGGGGCCGGCGCGGCGGCCGCGCTCGTGGCGGTGGCGGCCGTCGTGGCCGTCGTGACGAGCGAGTTCACCAGCAACGTCGCCAGCGCCACGATGGTGGTACCGATCGTGATCGCCATGGGGCAGGCCGTCGGCGTCGAGCCCGTGGCGGCGGCGCTCGCGGCCACGATGGCAGCGAGCCTCGGCTTCATGATGCCCGTCAGCAGTCCATGCAACGCGATCGTCTACGGTTCCGGGCGGATCCCGCTTCGCGCCATGATGCTCTCCGGCGCGATCCTCGACGTGATCGGCTGGAGCGTGATCACGGTCACGATGCTCGTGGCGTCACGTGCGGTTGGCCGCTGATCGGTCTCCCAGAAACGACGCCGCGGCCCGGCCGGGGGCACATACCGGCCGGACCGCGTGAGAGGGTGTCGTCGTCCGTCGCCGCCGTATCAGGCGTCGCGTCGAGGGGGGCTGAGCTCAAAAGCCTCCCTCGATGACCGCGCCACACTGATGGCAACGGGGCAGGGCCAGCGGCTTGGGCGTGGGCATATAGCCCTCCGCGCACAAGGTGTGGAGCCGCGGGAAACACGGCGGCAGCGTGACGCAGCCATGACGGTGGATGTCATGCTTCGCCCGAAGTTGGCCGCAGGGATCCGCGTGGAACACGCCGCAAGGATGGCAGGTCGGTCCGCACGCAGGACCGTTCACGCTGCCATGCCAAGGGGGCTGCTGCACGTTCCGGCATCCGCAGGCGTTCCCCGACCCATCCGTGGACATCATCGCGGACTCTTCCGTGACGGTCGTCTCTTGGGCTGTCGCGAGGCCAGTCGCAAAGAGCGACGGCAGGGCGACGACGACGGCGACGATGATGCGGTAGGGTGAACGCACGGTGGGGTCTCCCGGTAACGTGGTGCAGGCCTCGCTGGCCACGAGGCCTTCTTCGACCTGCCGAGCCTGCCGGGATAAACGGCCGCACCGTGAGGACCGGTCGTGACGATCGCGGAGACCCTGACGTCAGTCGAGGGCCACGTCGGTGACGGCGTAGGCCTCCAGGCCTTCGCGGGTTGCCAGCACGATGTGCCCCCGCTCGCCATGCCGGTAGCCGCCGATTCCCACCAGCGGCTTGCCATACTGGTAGCGGTCGACGACCCTGCCGTCGGCCCAGGCAACGGTGACGGACCCATCGGGGGCGGCGATCAGCCACTGCCGCCGCGGCGTGCCGAGCAGGTCGGCCCAGGCCACGGGCTCGATCGGCCCGTCGCGGTGCACGCCGTCGCCCAGCGGCAGCGTCCACGACCGCGACCGGGTGGATGGGTCGATACCGACTGCCATCTGGCTACCGATCCTCTCGGAGGCGATGCCGACGAGAGCCCAGGCGCCTGCCTCAGCGACGGGGCCCGACACCAGTGACATGAGCGGTGTCTCAGATGGCGGGGTCGAGCCGGCCTCGCCTTGCGCATCGCCGGAGGCCTGCACGACGCGGCCATCGCCAGCGACGACGAGAACCTCGCGGGTTATCCCACCGGCTGTCGGGGGGCCCACGGCGACGTCGACCACGGGCGTCGTTGAGCGGTCGCGCCACAGCCGTTCGCCGGCGAGCGTGGCCACCTGCACGCCCACGGTGCCGAGATAGCCCACCACGATTTCGGGCGTCCCGTCGCCGCCGAGATCGGCGATCTCAGCGTCGCTGATTCCTTCGTGCACGGTGCCGCCGGGCTCGGGATAGGTCAGGTGGAGTCGCCACGCGTCATCGAACACGAACACGTGCTGCCCTCCACGGCGGCCTGCCAGCCACCAGCGGCCGCCGTCTTTCCCAGGGGCCGTTCGCAGGAATCCGATGCCCGCATCGGCCGGCAGGTCGAGCTCGTGTCGGCCGCGTTCCGCTCCTTGGGCGTCGAGTTCGACGATCGTCCTCCAGCCGTCGAGGGCGACGATCCGCGGCGCGGCTGCATCCTGGGCCGCATCGAGGCAGATCACGTTGCCCGGCAGTGCCACGCCACCTGCCCGCCAGGCCCGCTCCAGCTTGAATCTCACGGGCTGCCTCCGCGGCGCGATCACCTGTTCCGGCAGTCGCGTCACGCCACCGGCGGCTCGGTCGAGGTCGCGGCGATACTCGCGGAGCCGCCGCTCGTGCCGCGTCCGCACGAGCGGCTTCGGGTCGGTGCCGCGTTCCACGGCTGCGAGTGTCTCGACGACGTCGGCTGCGATCCGAGAGTGGTCGCCGACGATCACGTCTGCGATTCGGCCGTCACCCGCGATGATGACCGTGGCCGGAAACGACTCCAGGCCCAGGGCTTGGGCCGACACGCCCTGTGGATCGAGGGCCAGGGTCCCCACGCCGCCGAACTCGGCGAGCTTCTTGCGGATGGCCGGCAGGGGTTCGTCGTCGGGATCGAGGCTCACGGCGACATGCTTGACCGCCGGCCGCTCGCCGCCGTGGTCACGGGCGTGGGCGGCGGCAAAATCGGCGATGCCCGTGGCGACCTGAGGGAGAGACCTGGCCGCAGGGCCGCATCCTGCGAAGAAGAAGTCGAGAACGAGCGGGGCATCGCTGAGCGATTCGCGGGTGAGCGGCAGGCCGTCGACTGTCTCAAGCGGGGGCAGTTCGGCTTTCGTGCCGATTCGGGGATGGAGCGGCTGCGGCCGCTCGAGGGGTTCGAGCCGTGCCACTGTGGCGGCTCCGGCCGGCACGTCAAACGTGAATGCCTCGGCCGGCACCTCGGCCTCGAACGAGGCTTCGGCAAACTCGACCTCGACCGAGATGCCGACAGGTGCTCCGGCTTCCCGCGAGAGTCCTGTGGCATAGGCAGCTGTCGGCACCCTCATCTTTCGCAGCAGCTTCGACTCACGATCGATCCAGAGACCGAGCACGCCGTCCGGCTTCGTGATCTCAACATGGCTGCAGGCGCGTCCGTCGACTGTCTCGGTACCGATGATCCGCGGCGGTGACTCTGATGCCGCGAGGATCAACTCGAGGGTGTCGTCGGCGAGCAGGAGCGGCAGCTGTGTCGGACAGCCGGCCTCTCCCTCGGCGAGTGTGGACCGCAGGGCGTCGTCGGTAAAGATCTGATCAAGCGCCAGTGGACTCTGGATCGGCTCGACGAGCACCTGGCCGGGCACGGTGCCTACGGCCGCGTGGAGCGACGTCCCGTCGGCGGCGACGCGCGCGTCATAGGCCTCGATGCGGATCTTGTCGGGCCGCACGAACGCGACCCGATACGGATAGGTCACTTCCGTGGACGAGTCGCCTTGTGTCTGCCGGACGGTGACGCGGGCGTCGTCGGAGTAGCGGGCCGCGGTACGGTAGGCCCGCCCCATGTCGTCCAGAATCTGCCGGGGATCGTCCCCACATCCGGCCAGGAGGAGGGTCGCAGTGGCGAACAGGACATGCGACGACCGCGGTGGAAGAATACGTTTCATGGCGGCATCTTGCGCCAAACCCCGCATCCTGGGCCAGATCATTCTCTGGCGACGAAGCAGCGATAAGATGGCCTTTTTCCCAGCCGCCCCTTCCTCGTACCGCCCCGCCGCCTGTGGATACCAACTTGCTTGAGTACGGTGCCGAAGAGCCACTCGTGCTCGAGTCACTCGAAGGCGGCGTCGCGGCGTTTGCCCCGCCCGCCGGCGTCGTCGGTGTCGACGCACAACGGCTTGTAAGGGACGCCATCACGGCACCGCTCCACGGTCCGCCGCTCGCTGCGCACGTCGTGCCCGGCGACCGCGTCGTGATCGCGGTTGCTGGCGATGTCGCGCAGGCCGCGGCGGTCGTGGATGCGATCCAGGAATGCCTGGTGTCTGCAGGGGTGGCGGAGTCGGATACGACAGTGCTCCAAGGGCCGTCGCTTGGATTCGTGGCGTCGTGTGGTGCGAACCCTCCTCCGGTGATCGCGAGTGCCGAGGTCTTCGATCCCGCCGTCGAGTCGGCCACCGCCTACCTGGCCGCCGACGAGGCCGGCCGGCCGCTCCACCTTGCCCGTGCGCTCGTTGATGCCGACGTGGTCGTCGCCGTCGGCGAGTGGGGCATGAGTCCTGCGCTTGGCGGCCGCTCGATCGAGGGCGAACTCTGGCCGACGTTTGCGCGGGCGGAGTGCCGCCGAGACCTGCTCATGGCGCTCGCCCGTCGCGGCCGCGGCGCCCTGGGCGACTGGAAGAGCGGCATGCAGGAGATTGCCTGGCAGCTCGGCGTGTGTGCGAACCTGCGGCTCGTTGGCGGGGCAAACGCATCGCTCGCCGCGGCACGATTCGGACTGCCCGACGAGGCGTCGCGTCAGGCCCGCGAGGCGGCGGCGTGCTGGTGTCCTGGAATCGACCCCGTGGCTGACGTCGCGGTGGCATCGCTCTCCGATCCCGACGGTGGCTTCGCCGCAATCGTCCACGCGGCCGCGGCTGCGGCGCGGGTCACGCGGCCCGGAGCCACGATCGTCGTTGCCTGCCGCGACATCGAGCCGGCGGGCCTGGTCTTCACCCGGTGGCGGCAGGGTGCGCCGCTCGAAGGGCTCGTGCATGAGGCGGTCGCCAGCGGTGATCGGACGCTGATCACCGACGCCCTGCTCACGAGACTGTTCGCCCGGGCGATCGACGACCGCCGGTTGGTGTTTCTCTCGAACCTCAGCGAGGAAGTGGTCGAGGAACTCGAGTTCGGGTACGCCGGCAGTCCTGAAATCGTGGAGCGGCTGGCCCACCGGGCGGAGCGGCTCGCGGTGCTCGCCGAGGCCGACCGCTGCTTCCCCAAGCCGGCGGACTGACCGGGTCACGTGTGACTTTGTTTGTGGTCGCGCTGCCGCAGCCGGCCGGCGACATGCTCGGCGCCTCTCGTAGCACAGGTTGTCAACCTGTGGGTGCTCCAGGTTCGCCTTGGGCTCGGGGCTGCCCGTGCCATCTCGCCGGACGTTCGCTACGGGCATCCTGCCCTTCACTCACTCGAAGGAAACCTCGCTTCGCCCTCCAGGCTTCGCTCCGTTTCCTACGCCGCTCGATTGGCACGGGCAGCCCCTCGCCGCATCCTCCCGCGTGTGTGATTCCGGAAAGGGAAGCAGCCGGATCGGAGGCACGCGCAGAAGCCGGTGAGACTTGTGCCCCGCGGCGGTCGCTCCGGAGCGTTTGAGCAGAGAACTCACACACCGCAGGTGGGTCGGAGACCTCATTCCCGCCGGCGCCGAGCATGTCGCCGGCCGGCTGCGGATAACGCGACGACGCCTCAGGATCACGTGCGACCCGTGTGACTTACCGTTGCGGGGTGACCCGGTGCCGCAGCGTATGCCTCGGCCGTGGCCCCCAGGCACGCGAATCGATGCTGCCGGTCGGGAAGTCACCCAGGACGAGGAACGAGTCTGCATCGAGCTGCCATCTGATCGACTCATCAATCCTCGGGCGGTAGTGGATGTCGCGCCAGGCGGCGATTTGCTCCACCTCCCCTCCCGCATCAACGCTCACCGAGCAGCCGGCCTCCGTGGGCCCGGCGATGCCCTGCGGCCATGGAGCGGCGACCGTCCACGCCGCGGGCACGCGATTGGGCAGGACGCTGCGGCGGTCACCGGCGGGCGCCGCGTCGCGATCCACCCATGTGACCGCGACCAGCCGGCCATCGAGCCGGCCAGCGATCAGCTGGCAGCGGACTCCAGCGGGGAGCCGCCAGGTGATCCGGGTATCCCCCACGGCAACGTGCGCTCGCGAGCCGGCTGGGCCGACGCTGACGGCCGCCACGATTCCCACATCACGAACAGCTTCGAGTGGGCGGTTCACCTCGGTGGCGAACGTGGCATCGTCGAGCACATCGGCGGGCGGCATCCACACCTGGCCGTCATCGTGGTTGATCGGCACGTTGACGGGCAGCGCCACCTCACCAAGATCGGCCGGGTCCTTCAGCACGACCTCGCCGTCCACGAGCAGGTCGCCATCACGGATCTCCACCGTCTCATTCGGTAGACCGCCCACTCGCTTGATCGTGGCGGTGCCGTCGGCCGCGTCGGCGATCCACCGCTCAAACCGCCGCGGACGGCGGACTCTGTCGGCCGCCGGCAGCCAGCCCGTGGCCACGACATCGCCCGGCATCAGGCCCGGCGCCATGGAGAGCCCATCGACCTCATACCGCGATGGGCGCACGGCGAGCATCACGGCCGCCGCCACGAGGGCGAGGATCGCGGTCGCGACGCCCCGGCGAACACTCACGGTGTCAGGAGACCTTCGCCCACTGGTGGCTCTGAGCGCTTGCGAGCACGGCGTCGCAGACCTTCTGGGTCTCGAGGGCGTCGCGGAACGTTGGCGCGCAAGGCCTCTTCTTCGCGTAGGCCTCGAGGAAGTCGGCCACCTGATGGACGAACGAATGCTCGTAGCCGATCGCCAGGCCCGGCACCCACCACTTGTCCATGTAGGGATGGTCGCTGTCGGTGACGTGGACGCTCTTCCAGCCGCGCATCGGGCCCTCGTCCTTGTAGTCAAACACCTGCAGGCGGTGCAGATCGTGGAGGTCCCACTTCAGGCTCATGTTCTCGCCGTTGATCTCGAACGTGTAGAGGGCCTTGTGGCCACGGGCATACCGCGTGCTCTCGAAGAGTCCCAGCGAGCCATTCTTGAAGTGGCAGAGGAACGAGCAGGCATCGTCGATGCCGACCTTCTCCACCTTCCCGGTGAGTTGGTGCTTCCGCTCCTTCACGAACGTCTCGGTCATCGCCGTGACGTCGGCCACCTGGCCGTTGAGCCAGATCGCCGTGTCGATGCAGTGGGCGAGCAGGTCGCCGGTCACGCCGCTGCCGGCGGCGGCCGCGTCGAGCCGCCAGAGGGCCGCACCACCCTGGGGCAGGTCGGCGTTGATCGTCCAGTCCTGGAGGAACTCGGCCCGGTAGTGGAACACGCGGCCGAGGGCGCCGGAGTCGATGATCTGCTTGGCGAACGTCACCGCCGGGATGCGGCGGTAGTTGTACCAGACGGTGTTGGGCACGCCGGCCTTCTCGACCGCCTCGCACATCCGCTCTCCCTCGGCCACGTTCATCGACAGCGGCTTCTCGCAGAGGATCGCCTTGCCGTGCTTGGCAGCCTCGATGGCGATCTCGGCGTGGAGGTTGTTGGGCGTGCAGATGTCGATCGCGTCGATGTCGTCGGCCGCGACCAACTTCCGCCAGTCGGTCTCGACCCGCTTGTAGCCCCAGCGGTCGGCGAACGCCTGCGCCTTGCCGGCATCACGTGCCGCCACGGCCTGCAGCACCGGCAGGTACTCGAGGTCGAAGAAGTCCTTGACGCGGTTGTAGCCATTGGAGTGGGCGCGGCCCATGAAGCCGTAGCCGATCATGCCGATGCGGAGTTGCTGAGCCATGAGGAAGAGTCCTTGGTGTCAGGGTCGGCGTCGTCAGGAGTGGCCCGGCTCCGGGATGGCAGCAGTCTCGTCGCGGTGGGCCGCGGACGGCCCAAGGCTCCTCGAGCAGCCGCCAGTCCCGTCGCCTCGTCGCTCGGTGCACGAGAGACGTGACAACAGGACTCGGCGCTGGGTGACACTCGCGTGAGCGACTCCGGTCTCCTGGGGAAAAGAAAGTGAGGGTTATGCCCAGCCGTGGGCGTCGCGGACGGCGATCATGGTCTTGAGGATGGTGTTCCAGGTGTTGGGGTTTTCGAGCGTGGCGTTGGAGAACATGCAGCCGTCCCAGCAGATGTGGTGGATGCCACGGTCGGCCGCGTCCTTGAGCCAGAGCCCCGAGCATTTCACGATGTCGAGTTTGCCGTTCGGGTCGTCGGCCGGGCAGTGCTTGCCCGTCTTGTCGTGCGACCCCGCACCGTGCACCTGGCCGTCGTTCTGGGCGACGTGGAAGTCGATCGTCCACGGCCGGAGTTTCTCGACCATCGCCTCGTAGGCCGGCCAAAACTCGGCGTCGGTGTAGCCCGCCTTCACGAGGGCGTGTTCCGGAGCGTTGTAGCCGAGCAGGTAGAGGTAGGTATGGGCGAGGTCGGCCTGGAAGCCGAGCGCCTCGGGCATCCCAACCTCCTCGAGCAGATCGAGCATGTCTTTCCAGGAGTGCATGCCCGCCCAGCAGATCTCCCCTTCAGCGGCCAGTCGCTGGCCGTTGTCCTTCGCGATCTTCGCCGCCTCGCGGAAGGTCTCGGCGATCTTCACGGTGTTGGCCTTGGGGTTTTCCCGCCACTTCGCCACCCCAAACTCGGCCGAGTCGATACGGATCACGCCGTACTTCCGCACACCCTGCCGCTCAAACACCTTCGCGATCCGGCAGGCCATCTTCACGGCCGAGAGAAACTTCTCCCGGGCCGCGGTGTCGCCCATGGCCGAGTCGCCCACCGTGCCCGGCCAGACCGGGGCCACCAGCGAACCGACCGAGAAGCCGTGCTTCGCGATCGTGTCGGCGATTTGCACGAGTTCCGAATCACTCGCCTCGGGGTTCGTGTGCGGCAGGAAGAGGAAGTAGTCGATGCCATCGAACTTCTGGCCGTTCACCGTCGCCGCGGCGGTGAGTTCGAGCATCCGCTCGAGCGAGATCGGCGGCTCCTGGCCGGCATCGGTGCCCTTGCCAACGAGGCCGGGCCACATGGCGTTGTGAAGTTTGGGGGCGGAGTGGGTCATCTGCGTGAGGTCCTCGTGGGGGCTTCGTTCAGGTCGCGAGATCACGTGAGATGCGCCGGGGCTGCCCGTGCCATCTCGCCGGACGTTCGCTGCGGCCATCCTGGCCTTCGCTCTCTCGATGCTGGCTGCGCTTCGCCATCCTGGCTTCGCTGGCCAGCAACGCCGGCTCGATTGGCACGGGCAGCCCCTGCGGTTGGGCGGTTGGACGGGAAGTCTTCATGCCTTGCGTCCGTGCATGGGCAGGTCGGAGTGGAC
>JBAXOU010000129.1:0-9851 GCA_037133115.1 Planctomycetota bacterium
GGGCATCCCCCACGCTGGGGCAAGTGTTCAAGCCGACCGGCCGTAAGGCCGCGGGCATCCCCCACGCTGGGGCAAGTGTTCAAGCCGACCGGCCGTAAGGCCGCGGGGAGCCCAGAGCTGCCGCGGGGATCCTTGTGCAGGTTGACAACCTGCACCTACGTGGGGATCCCCGAGCGGCCGCAGGCTGCGGGATCGGGGCGAGGATCGCGAGCGTCGGCTATCCTGCCGTTGGCGAGCGAACTCGTCCCGTCCCGCAGCCGGATTTCGCAAGAAGGCGACGAGCCCATGAAGACGTTCCTCATCGGATGCCTGATCCTGGTCATGGCGGCGACCACCCCCGCCACAGCCACTGCATGCCCGTTCTGTTCGGCGGTGTCGCTGACGTTCTCTCAGGAGATCGCGCAGAGCCAGGCAGCCGTGATCGCCAAGCTGATCGAATCACCCCCCGCCGCGTTGCTCGCGCCCACCGCGGACGGCCCGCTGCCCAAAGGGAAGTTCGCAATCGTCGAGGTGCTCAAGGGGGGCGACCTCGTCGCGGACGCCGGCCTGACCGGCGGCGACGCGACGCCGATCGAGACGATCATGCTCGAGGAGAAGCCGGTCGGCACTCTCTTCCTGCTCATGGGCGTGGAGCCGCCGAACCTCATCTGGTCGAGCCCGGTCCGCGCCAGCGACCGCGGGGTCGAGTACATCCGGAAACTCGGCGACCTGCCGGAGAAGGGTCCGGAGCGGCTCGCCTTCTTCCAAGACTATCTCGAGGACGAAGACGAGACGCTCGCCCGCGACGCCTACGATGAGTTTGCGATCGCTCCCTACGCCGACGTGCGGGGGCTGAAGGAGAAGATGAACGCGGCCAAGCTCCTCTCCTGGATCGAGAATCCGAAGGTGCAGGCCAACCGCCGCCGCCTCTACGCCACGATGCTCGGCGTCTGCGGCTCAGCGGATGACGCCGAGCGAATCGGAAAGATCCTCTCCGGCGAAGGCCTCACCCCGGAACAGCTCGAGGCTCGCAGCGGGCTCGACGCACTGATCGCCTGCTACGTGGCCCTCAAGGGACCGGAGGCGCTCGACCTCGTCGACCGGCTGTTCCTTGACCGGCAGGGCCGCGAGGTGCCATTTACCGAGACCTACGCCGCGGTGATGGCGCTGCGATTCCTCGGCGAGGAATCGGATCTCGTTCCCAAAGACCGCGTGCTGGCATCACTACGGCTGCTGCTCCAGGAACCGAAACTCGCCGACCTCGTGATCGCCGACCTCGCCCGCTGGCAAGACTGGTCGGCCATCGACAGGCTCGTCACCCTCTTCAAGGAGGCGCAGGCCGACAACATCTTCGTCCGCGAGCCGATCGTGAACTACCTCCGCGCCTGCCCGCTCCCCGAGGCGGCCGCAGCGATCACGGAACTGGAAACGATCGACCCCGAGGCGGTCCGCCGGGCCGCCACGCTCGCGGGCATCGCCGGGCTCGTCGCCTCCGGCACGTCGGCGGTAGCCGCCGAGCCAGAAGACGCCGACGACAACTCCGGCCGCAGCCTCGACGCCCCGCCCCCGGACGCGGCCGAGGGATCCCTGCCGATCGCCATGGCACCGGTGCTCGCCGACGACGAAGCCACCGACGACATGCCTGGCCGCGACCCTGCGAAACCCGTCTCGGAGGCCCCGGCACCTGCCATGCCCACCACGCCCGCCGGCGCGCCGCGGTGGAAGTGGATCCTCTTTGGCGCCGTGGTGCTCGCGATCGCGTTGGTCTCCCGCGCCGCAATGCGAACCGCACCCGCCGGTAGCCGCTGACCCCATGGGCACGAGCCTGTTTGATTCTTCGGCGCGACCCGCTCGCCAGGACGCAGAGTCCCGCGAGGAGGGAGATTCGTATCGCGCGATCTCGGGTGCGGCGATTGCCGCAGCGGCCGTGGCCGCGGTGTCACCGGTGGCGTTCCTCGGCTGGTGGCTGGTCGCCGTGCCACTTGTCGGCGCCGTGCTCGCCGGGATCGCGCTGCGCGACATCGCCGCTCGCCATCCCCTGCTGACGGGCCGACCGCTGGCCGTGGCGGCTCTGCTCGTGTCGCTCATCACGCTCGCGGCCAGCCTCGCCTCCCACGCCCATGAATACGCCACGGAGCTTCCGGAGGGCTTTGTCCGACTCTCCTACGCCGACCTCCAGCCGGCCGAGGGCGAAGCCGCCACCCACGTGCCCGATTCGGCCAGCGGCGTGGACGGCCGCGACGTGCTTCTCAAGGGCTACATCTATCCCGGCAAGCAGCAGCATGGCCTCGTGCAGTTCCTGCTCGTCCGCGACCAGGGCGACTGCTGCTTCGGCGGCAACCCCAAGATCACCGACCGGGTGCTCGTGCAACTCTCCGATCCGGCGGGCATCGACTTCACGCCCTACCTCGTGAAGGTCGCCGGCCGGTTCCGCGTGCAGCCGGCTGGCACGGCCGACATCGCCGGCGGCGTGCTCTATCACCTCGATGCGGCGAGCGTCCGCTGACATGACCTCCCGCACGACACGCTGTGTTCTTCTCGTCGTCGCCTGGTGCCTCATCATCGGCTGCGGAAACCCTCAGCCGCCGGCCGCAGATCCCCGGCCGGCACCAGACTCCCCGGCCGTCGCGCCGTCTGGCCCAGCGACCGTCGCGCCGCCAACCCCAGCCGCGGGCACCGCCGCCATCCGCGAGATTACGTTCGACGACATCAAACTCGAGATGCAAAAGGGCGAGCCCTTCACCCGCGACCGGCTCACCCCGCGGGTCGCAGACCTCGAGCGGCAGCGGGTCCGCATTCGCGGCTACATCCTCCCGAGCTTCCAGCAGAGCGGCCTCACCCAGTTCGTCCTCGTCCGCGACAACCAGGAGTGCTGCTTCGGCCCCGGTGCGGCCCTCCACGACTGCGTCGTCGTGCGGATGCAGCCCGGCCGGACGGCTGACTTCTCGATCCGGCCGGTCGCCGTCGAGGGGCGGCTTCGGGTGGAGGAACTCCGCGGTCCCGACGGTCGTCACCTGGCGATCTACGCCCTCGACGGCGAACGCGTGCAGTAGCCGACAAAAAAGTCGCCACGGCAATCCTGCTGGCTCTCTACCGCCCGCTGGTGCTACCATCGCGACGTTCCCGCAGGCCCGATCCCCGGGGCAGCGAACCTCCCCCACCTGATCGCCCATGAATCTCTTCGACCCCGAGTCGTGGTACTGGCTGTACGACGTCCCGCCGTTCCGGCTGTCCCTGCTCTTCGTCACGGTGTTCGTCGGGTTCTATTGGGTCGGCTCGATCCTCGTGCGGCCGATCCTGCGGCAGTTCGTCAAGTACACGCCTGGCTCCAATGACATCGTCGGCTACGTGCTCTCCTGCTTCTGCGTGTTCTACGGCCTGTTGCTCGGCCTGATCGCCGTCACCGCCTACCAAAACGTGGCCGAGGCCGGGGCGAATGTGACCCGGGAGGCATCGGCGCTGTCGGCGCTCTACGAAGACGTCTCCCGCTACCCCCAGCCCTACTCGCAGAACCTCCGCTGGCTGCTCCGCGACTACACCCGGTATGTCATCAAGTATGCCTGGCCGCTCCAGCAGCAGGGGATCGTGCCCGAGGAGGGGACGATCCGGATTCATGCCTTCCACGACCAGCTTCTCGACTTCGAGCCCACGACCCCCTCCCAAGAGATCATCCACGCCGAGGCCCTGCGGCAGCTGAACGAGCTCCTCGCAGCCCGGCAGTTGCGGCTCTTCTCGGTGAAGGCGTCGCTGCCGGGATCGATGTGGTTCGTGATGATCGTGGGCGCGATCCTCAACATTGCGATCTGCTGGCTGTTCGACATGCGGTTTCTCACGCAGCTCATGCTCGGCGGCATCCTGGCCGCCTACCTGGGAATCATGATGCACCTCATCTTCGACATGAATCAGCCCTTCCGGGGCGACGTGAGCATCTCCGCCGAGCCCTTCGAGGCCCTCTACAAACGGATCGAGGAACAATGAGCGGCACGCCGGCCGACCGACTCTCGCGCCGTGAAGCCCTGCGGCAGGGCAGCGCCGCCACGCTTGCCGCCGCGCGGGCCCTCGCGCCGGCCCTCTTCGCCGGCTGCTCGCTCGGCATCCCCCCCCGGGCGAAGACCGTGAAGGTGGGCCTGCTCCACTCGCAGACCGGCACGATGGCGATGAGCGCCACGTCGCTCCGCGATATCGAACTTCATGCCTTCGAACAAATCAACGCGGCCGGCGGCATCCTCGGCCGCCAGGTCGTGGCCCGGGCCCCCGACACGAAATCCAAAGTCGATCTCTTTCCAAAGCGGGCGCGGCAACTCATCGACGACGGCTCCGTCGCCGTGTTCGGCTGCTGGACGAGCTCCGCCCGCAAGGCGGTGCTGCCGATCTTCGAGGAGGCCAAGAAGCTCCTCTTCTACTCGGTGCAGTACGAGGGCAACGAGTCGTCTCCCTACGTCGTCTATGGCGGGATGGTGCCAAACCAGCAAATCCTGCCCGCGCTCGACTGGCTGGCGAGCGTGGCGGGAGGGCTTCGAAAAAAGATCTTTCTCGTCGGCTCCGACTTCGTTTTCCCGCGGACGGCCAACTACATCGCGAAGAAGTATCTCGCCACGAAGGAGATGCGACCGGTGGGCGAGGCCTACGTGCCCCTGGGCGACCGCGACTTCTCGGACGTGGTCAAGGAGATCCTCGCCTCGGGGGCCGACTGCGTGCTGAGCACGGTCAACGGCGACAGCAACATCGGCCTGTTCGCGGCCCTCGCCAAGGCCGAGGTCGATCCCGCCAAAATCCCGGTCATGACCACGAGCATCGCCGAGGACGAACTGCGGTTTCTCATGCCCGAGCAGGTGGCGGGGCACTACGCCGCCGCCTGCTACTTCCAGAGCCTCGACACGCCAGCCAACCGGATGTGGATCGACGGCTTCCGAAAGGAGTTTGGCTACGATCGCGTGACCGGCGATCCGATGGAGCCCGACTGGTGCCTCGTGCATCTCTGGAAGAAGGCGGTCGAAAAGGCGGGCTCGTTTGAGACCGAGGCCGTCCGGCAGGCGTTCCGCGACGGCCTGGAGCTTACCGGTCCGGGGGGCCCTGTCCGGCTCGATCCCAAGACGCAGCACACGTCGAAGTTCTTCCGGCTGGGGCGCATCCGCACCGACCAGCAGTTCGACATCGTGCATGCCTCGCCAGAACCGATCGTCGCCGACCCCTATCCGGCGCTGGCGTTTCCCGGCTGGAGCGTCGACTGGACCAAGAATGGCATCACCCGCGGCGCGGAGGTTGACATCGATGGCGACGTTTGAGGTCGAGGAAACCGAGGGCATGCGGTGGGTGAAGGTCGGTCTCGACGACGACGACGTCCGCGCCGAGCGGGGCGCGCTCAACCACTACATGGGCGCGATCGCGATGGATGTGCCGTTCCCGTCGCTCAAGGCCTGGTGGGTGTCGCTGTTCTCCGACGAGTCGCTCATCCGGCCGCGGTACTACGGCACCGGCAACGTCTATCTCGACTCCTCGCTCGGTGGATTTCATACGATGCAGGTCGAGCCCGGTGAACGGTGGATCCTCGACACGAAGTGCTTCTGGGCAAGCGACGGAGAAGTCAAACTCTCCATTCACCGCGAGCCATTCTGGACGGCGTATTGGGCCGACCAGGGTTTCTTCTGGTACAAGACCGCGCTCAATGGTGACGGCCAGGCGGTGCTCTCAGTCCTCGGCCCGATCGAGGAGGTTCACCTCGACAACGATCAGCTCGTGGTCGACGGACCCCAGGTGGTCGCCCACACCGCCGGCATCCGGCTCTCGATGCGCCGGCCGGCGCGGTCGTGGATCAGCTACTGGATGTCGGGCCAGAAGCTCGCCTACTGCTACCGCGGCACCGGCAAGCTGCTCCTGTGCACCACGCCCTACTGGCGGGCCCGGATGCAGGCCGAGGCGACCACGCCCGCGGCGGTGTGATGCGGTTCACACTGAGTCCTCGTGCGTTGAGGAGGCTCGGGGCTGCCCGTGCCATCTCGCCGGACGTTCGCTGCGGGCATCCTGCCCTCCGCTCACTCGTAGGAAACCTCGCTTCGCTCCCCAAGCTTCGCTCGGTTTCCTACGCCGCTCGATTGGCACGGGCAGCCCCTCGCATCACCATCCCTCGAGTGTGGCCCCGGGAGGGTGAGCAGCCGGATCGGAGGCACGCGCAGAAGCCGGTGAGACGTGTGCCACGCGGCGGTCGCTCCGGAGCGTTTGAGCAGAGAACTCACACGTCCCGCCGGCGCCGAGCATGTCGCCGGCCGGCTGCGGAGTCGCCACGCCTCGTAACGAACAAGTGTAAGCCGTCTGACGCCATGCCTGTGATCTGCGGCGCCGTGGTCTGGCTGCTCATCGCCCACGCCGCCGTGGCCTGTCCGTTCTGCGGACCAGTGGGTCGGTCGCTCGCGGAGCGCCGCGACGCGGCCGACTCGGTGCTCGTCGGCGACGCCGCGGGAGATGCAACCCGCGCTGCCGACGGCCTGCTCGTGCAGCCACTGGCGCCGCTCGCCGCTCTCCGCGGCGCGGCCGACGTCCTGGCCGGAGTAATCGACTGCCGGGTCGGCGAACCCATCACGGGCACAGGCATCCTCTTCGGGAGCCGCGAACCAGACGGGACGCGGTGGGAGGCAATCGCCGCGGACGAGGCCTTGATCGCCCACGTCGCCGCAGCGCCCGCCATCGAGGAGCCGGCCGCGCGGCGGCTCCGCTGGTTTGCCAGCCGTCTTGAGCACGCCAACCCCGCGATCGCGGCCGACGCCTTCACCGAGTTTGGCCTGGCCCCGTTTGCGGATGTCAGCGCGGTGGCCGACGCGTTCGACCCGGACCAACTGCAAACCTGGCTGGCCGATCCCCGCGTCGATCGACGGCGGCGTGGCTTTTATGCGGTCGCGCTTGGGCTGGCGATCGCGGCGACCAAGCGGCCGGCTGACCGCAGCGCAGGCATCGCGGCGCTGCGCGCCGCCGTCGAGGAAGCTGGCGACGACCTGCGGGCCGGCTACGACGGCATTCTCGCTGGCGTGCTCGTGGCCGAGTCCGAAGCGGGCCTCGAGGTTCTTCGCGGCCGAGGACTGTTCACCGCGACCACGCGGCCCGGCGACGCGAAGCACGCGCTGGCTGCGCTGCGCTTTGCCTGGGAATACCTCGCCGACTCGATCCCCCGTGACAGCGTCGCGGAGGCCACGGCCGGCTTGCTCGACAATCCAGCCGTGGCGGCCGATGCAGCCGTTGATCTGGCGCGGTACGAACGCTGGGATGAGGTGGACCGGGTCGCCGCGCTCTGGAAGTCGCTCGGCCGCGACGACCCGCTCGTCCGCCGGGCGGTCGCTGGCTACCTCGAGGCCTGTCCGTTGCCAGCAGCGCGGGGCCACCGCGAGACGCTTGCGGCGGCCGATTCCGTGGGCTGGGCAGCCGCACGTGCCGCTGCCGCCGGGCCCGCCCGCTGACCGATCCCGGCGGCGCGGCCCGGGTGGCACCACGGGTTGCGGCGCAGGCGTTTTCGGGGATATTTGCGTCGTCAGTCGGCCTTCCCACCCGCCGCGAGCCCCACGCGATGAAGATCCATGAGTTTCAGGCCAAAGACCTCCTCCGAGCAGCCGGCGTCCCCGTGCTCGTCGGCAAGGTCGCCCGCACCCCCGACGAGGCCGCCGCGGCGTTTACCGCCCTCGGCACTCCCGTCTGCGCCGTCAAGGCGCAGATCCACGCCGGCGGCCGCGGCAAGGGAAAGGTGAAGGGCTCCGAGCAGCGGGGTGTGGAACTCGCCAAGACCGCCGATGACGCCAAGCGCATCGCCGCCGGACTCCTCGGCAACACGCTCATCACGATCCAGACCGGCCCCGAGGGGCAGGTCGTGCGGCAGGTGTTTGTGGAGAGCGGCTGTGCGATCGACCGCGAGCTCTACTGCGCCGTCCTCGTCGATCGCCGTGTGGAGTCGCCCGTGCTGATTGCCAGCACGGCCGGCGGCATGGACATCGAGGAGGTGGCGGCCAAGACGCCGGAACTCATCCTCGCCGAGCCCTTCGACGCCGACCGCGGACTGGGGGCTTACCAGGCCCGCGTGCTCGCCTCCAAGCTCGGCCTGCCCACGGCCAGCTGGCGATACGCCGAGGCCTTCTTCCGCAAGCTCTGCCAGGCCTTCGTCGATCTCGACGCGTCGCTCATCGAGATCAACCCGCTCGTCCTCGCGAAGGACGGCACGCTCGTCGCCCTCGACGCGAAGATGACGTTCGACGACAACGCCCTCTTCCGCCACAAGGATATCGCAGCCCTCCGCGACGAGGCCGAGGAAGAGCCGGCCGAGACGCGGGCCGCCGCCGCGGGCCTCTCCTACGTGAAGCTCAACGGCACGATCGGCTGCCTCGTCAACGGCGCCGGCCTCGCGATGAGCACGATGGACCTCGTGAAGTACCACGGCGGCGAGCCGGCCAACTTTCTCGACGTGGGCGGCGGCGCCGACGTCAAGCAGGTGACCGAGGCCTTCCGGATCATCCTTTCCGACCCGCACGTGAAGGCGATCCTCGTCAACATCTTCGGCGGCATCATGCGGTGCACCACGATCGCCACCGCCCTCGTCGAGGCCTCGAAGACGATCGGCTTCACCGTGCCGCTCGTTGTCCGCCTCGAGGGCACCGAGGTCGAGGAGGGCAAGAAGATCCTCGCCTCGAGCGGCGCGAAGATCATCACCGCCGACGGCCTCACCGACGCCGCCAAGAAGGTCGTGGCCGCGGCCAAGGCCTGAATCGCACATCCCACCCTGCACCCGGACACACACCACCCGGACACACAAATCCCATGAGCATCCTCGTCAATCGCGACACGCGGGTCATCTGCCAGGGCATCACCGGCAAGGTCGGCGAGTTCCACACCCGGGGCTGCCTGGACTACGGCACGCGGATGGTGGGCGGCGTGACGCCGGGCAAGGGGGGCGAGGAGGTCGCCGGCCTGCCTGTCTTCAACACCGTGGCCGAGGCCCGCGACGCCACCGGCGCCAACGCCACGATGATCTTCGTGCCGCCGGCCTTCGCCGCCGACGCGATCCTCGAAGCGGTCGATGCGGGGATCGAACTGGTGATCGCGATCACCGAGGGGATCCCGGTGATCGACATGGCCCGTGTGATGCCGGTCGTGAAGGCCTCGAAGAGCCGGCTCATCGGCCCCAACTGCCCGGGCGTGATCACGCCGGGCCAGTGCAAGATCGGGATCATGCCCGGCTACATCCACACCCCCGGCCACGTGGGCGTGATGAGCCGCTCGGGCACGCTCACCTACGAGGCGGTCTGGCAGCTCACGCAGCTCGGCCATGGCCAGAGCACCTGCGTGGGCCTCGGCGGCGACCCGCTGGTCGGCTCCTCGTTCATCGACATCCTCGCCCTCTTCCAGGCCGACCCCGACACCCACGCGATCCTGATGATGGGTGAGATCGGCGGCAGTGCGGAAGAGGAGGCGGCGGAGTATGTGAAGCACCACGTCACGAAGCCCGTGGCGGCGTTCATCGCCGGCCGCACCGCCCCGCCGGGCAAGCGAATGGGCCACGCCGGGGCGATCATCTCCGGGGGTAAGGGCACGGCCGAGGCCAAGCTGGCCGCCCTGAGGGATGCCGGCATCGAGGTCGCCGAGAGCCCTGCCGACATGGGGACCGCGATGGTACGGGCCATCGAGAAGCGACGAGCCTAAGACGGGTCACACTTTGTTCTTGAGGCGTTCACGAGGCTCGGGGCTGCCCGTGCCCCGTCGCCGGACATTCGCGGATGCCATCGTGGCATCCGCTCATTGCATGTCCGCTGCGCTTCGCCATCCTGGCTGCGCTTGCTCCCATAGCCCGGCTCTCGGGCACGGGCAGCCCCTCGCTCCCCCGTACAACCTGCGTGCCCTCC
>JBAXOU010000130.1:0-9817 GCA_037133115.1 Planctomycetota bacterium
CTGAAGGCCACCATCGATCCCGCCGAGAGGTCGATGCCGCCGGCGATGATCACCACCGAGGCCCCGAGGGCGATGATCCCCAAGAGCGCCGTGTTGCGGAGGATGATGTCACGGCTCTCCGCCCAGTTGGCGAAGTAGGTGTGGTTTGGGTCGAGCCAGCCGGTGGCCACGAATACCGCCACCGTCGCGGCGAGGATCGCGAGTTCGTGACGGGGCATCCGCCAGCCACCGCCTGCGTTGCCGGGGGAGTTCATGGTCAAGAACTGGTGAGGTTGTATTTCGCCAGCCACGCCTTGAAGTCAGGCAGGGACATGAACTCGACCACCTGCGGATCGAAGAGATCGGCCTTCACGGGCGATGTCGCGTCGGGCACCACGACCCGCAGGCCCGTGGTGTGGACGTCGCCTTCGGCGCTGGCAGCGTCCGGGAACATCTCATCGAGCACCCGCTTGTCGTCCTCGACCATCGCCTTGAGGAGCCGAACGGTCCGCACACCCATCTCGAACGGGTTCTGGACCACCATCACGTCGATCCGCCCCTTTTCCATATGGCCGATCGCGAGGTCCTGGGCGTCGAAGGTGGCGATCACGTATTTGTCGCGGGTGCCGTTCGCCGTAACCACGTCGGCGATCGCCGGCGCGTTGTAGGCCCAGATGCCCACCAGGGCGGCCAGGTCCGGATGGTTCTGGGTGGCGTTGCGGACGTTGTCGCGGGCGCGAGGCAGGTCCATCTCGTCGGCCATCCGATCCCGTTCTGCATAGGCCGGGCCGATCGCCTCCTTCACGCCGTTCATCCGGCTGCGGGCGTTGTCGTTGTCGGTGAAGCCGGCGAACTGCACGTAGCCCCCGTCCTTCGCCCCCTTGGCTTCGAGGAGGGCCCGGGTTGCGGTGCCAAGCGTACGACCACCAACCACGTTGTCGGTGCCGATGTAGTAGGAGCGCGCGTCTCGGAAGGTGTCGCGATTCACGTCGCCGTCGACGGTGATCACCTTCACGCCTTTCGCCCGGAGCTTCTTCATCTCTTCTACGATCGACTGATTATCGGCCTGGATCACACTGATGGCGATGCCGGCGACGTCGTCCTGCGTGGCGTACTGCCGGAGCCGTTCAATCTGCCCTTCGGCAGAACCATTGTTGACGTCGCGGGCGACGGTGATGCCGGAAGCCGCACAGCGAAACCGCTGCTCGCCTTCCTTGAGTCCGCTCAGGAGCGCGTCCCAAAACGGATCGTCGCCGTTGGTGATGAAAATGAATCGCCGTGGCTTCGTTGCGGTCGTTGCCGCCGGCTTGTCGGCCGCAGCGCCTGCGACGGGGGCTGCGGGCTTCCGGTCGCTCGAGCACCCCACCGCCAGGATCGCTGCGATCATCGACAGGAGAAGGGGGAGCCGGTTCGCGCTCATCGTGATGACGGACATGGAAGGCCTCCAGGCGTGGTGTTCAGTATCGCAGGCCGTTCTTCCGAACGTGAATGGCGGGTTCTGCTCCCGTGCCACCGGCGGCGACGACCTCCGCCAGCACGAGCACATGGTCGCCGTGGGCGGCACGGGCCGTGGGACGGCAGTCGAGCCAGGCGGCCGCGTCGGCGAGCACGGCGGTGCCATGTGCCGTGCGGTGCAGGTCGAGGCCTGAGAAGGCGTCGGCAGCGGGCTTTCCGAAGCGGGCCAGGAGTGCCCGCTGCGAGTCGGCGAGAACGCTCACGGTGAACGTCGCGCCTCGGTCGAGAGCTGCGAGGAACTCCCGCGTCGAGGCCACCGCCACACTCACTTGGGGTGGCGCAAAGCCGGCTTGCATCACCCAACTGGCGAGCATGCAGCGGTCCGCATCGCCATCGCGCCAGGCCAGAACGAACAGCCCGCTCGGGATGCGGCCAAGAGCGGCGGGGATCCCGGCATCGACGGCGGCGGAGTCAGGCTGGGTGGATGGCTGCATTGGCGTGATGGTGGTGGTCTCGGCAATCGCGGTGGGATGGCGAGGCTTCGGCTTCGCGATCTTGCCCCGCTTTCCGCGTCGCGGAAGAACTCATGATCGATCGGCTGGCGTCCTTTCGGAAACGGGGCCGGTGTGCCGATCACTCTGTGGATGCCGCGGCCGCGAACCGTAGAGTGTCGCCGCGGCGATGCGGGTTCGCAAGCCACGCCCACGCTTCCGCCCATGCTGGAACTGCCGCTGATCCCGATCCCCGTCATGCCGTTCGCATCTCTCGCCGAATCGCCCGCGGTTCGTCTGCGCTGTCGGTGTCGCTCCGCGCCGCCCCGTCGCCGGGCGTGGCTGGTGGTCGCGACCCTCGCGGTGCTCGTCTGGGCCGGGGCGGCCGTCGCGCAGCCCCCCCCGCGGGCTCCACGCGAGGCCCTCCCGCCGCTCATGCTGCCCGACGACGGCTTCTACTCGGGGCCGGCTGATATCCAGAGCCTGCCGCCGACCAGACCAAGCGGGCCGGTGATCCTTGATGGCGAGTGTCCGCCCGGGGCGTCTTGCACCGACGACTGCCCGTCGGCCAGTGGCTACCCCGAGTGCTTCGACGACCTCTGGGCGCCGCGGCCATGGGGATGGCACATCCTGCCCAACAACCTGATCTACACGAGCTACCTTGCTGGGCCGAAGGAGCCTCGCTTCGCCTCCGTCTGGTACAATGACACCGCCCCTGATCCGCTTAATCCGTCGACTCAGAACGGCTGGCTCTGGGACTCGACGCTCGGCGGCCGAGCATCGATTCTGCGATACGGATCGGATCCTGTTCTGCATCCGCAGGGTTTCGAGGTGCAGATCGAAGGCGCGGCGTTCGTGCGGCTCGATCCACAGGAGGATCGCGACCTCCGCTCTGCCGACTACCGCTTCGGCGTGCCACTCGTTTACGGCATCGGCCGCTGGCAGACCAAGCTCGCCTACTACCACAACAGCGCCCACCTCGGCGACGAGGCGATGCTCAAGCATCCCGACTTCACCCGGGTGAACTACGTCCGCGACTGCTTTGTCTGGGGCAACTCCTACTATCTCTTCGACTGGATGCGGCTGTACGGTGAGGTCGGCTATGCCTTCTTCAACTCCGGCGGCTCCCAGCCCTGGGAGTTTCAGTACGGCACCGAACTGATCCAGGCACGCGCCACCGGCATCCACGGGGCTCCCTTCTTCGCGATCAACGGGATGTCGCGGCAAGAACTCGACTGGGGAGGCAACGTCTGCGTGCAGACTGGTTGGGCCTGGCGTGGCGACCGCAGTGAGAAGCTCTTCCGCATCGGCTTCGAATACCTGCAGGGCTCCGACCCCCAGTACCAGTTCGTCTACTTCAACCAGAACCGATGCGGTATCGGGATGTGGTACGACTACTGATTCCCGGTAGCGTAGGGTTCTGGTGCCGGCCGACAACCAGCGCCCACTCCAAACCAGACCGCGGCCGAAACGATGCCACTTCTCGCGATCGAAACCACCTGCGACGAGACTGCGGCCGCGGTGATTTCTCGGAGCCGCGATGTGCTCTCGAGCGTGGTCGCCACTCAGGAGCAGCTCCATGCGCGGTGGCGGGGTGTCGTGCCTGAGGTGGCCTCGCGGGCGCATGTTGAGCGGATCATCCCGGTCATCGATGAGGCGGTCACCCGAGCCGGGATCGCGAAGCGCGACATCGAGGGTGTGGGCGTGGCCGTCCGCCCCGGTCTGGTGGGCTCGCTGCTCGTCGGGCTCTCCGCTGGCAAGGCGATCGCCGCCGCCCTCGGCGTACCGATCGTGGGCTACGACCACATCCTGGCGCACCTCTACGCGTGTCGCCTCGCCTACGGCGAGCGCTTCACGTATCCGTGTGTCGGGCTGGTCGCGAGTGGCGGCCACACCTCGCTGTTTCACATGCATGGCCCGCTCGATGCTGAGCGGCTCGGCGGCACCATCGACGATGCCGCAGGCGAGGCCTTCGACAAGGCCGCCAGCCTGCTGGGGCTCGGCTATCCAGGCGGCCCCGAGATCGAACGGGCTGCCGCCGGAGGCGATCCCAAGGCCCATCGCCTCCCGAGGCCGCTGGCCACCGATCGCGACCGGCTCGATCTGAGCTTCAGTGGATTGAAGACCGCCCTTCGCTACCTCGTGCGACCGCCAAACTCGGTGGTTGACGTGCCTCCCCCGGTGGGTCGGCCGCTTGCCAATCTCGCCGCATCGTTCCAGCAGGCGGTGGTCGACTCGATCCTCGCCAAGGTTGAGCTTGCCCTCGCTCGCACTGGCTGCCGTGCCGTGGCGGTGGGAGGGGGCGTAGCGGCTAATACGCTTTTGCGAGAGTCGCTGGAGGTCCTTGGTCGCCGGCGAAGGGTCGCGGTCTTCATCCCGCCGCGGTCGCTCTGCACCGACAACGCCGCCATGGGGGCGATCGCCTGGGAGCGTCTCGAGAGGGGCGACGACGACGGCTTCGCGCTCGATGTCACGCCCGGCACTGATCGCGCCGCCGCGGCACGGCCAGCCCCTCGCTGAGTGCATCTCTATCTGTAGGTGCAGGTTGTCAACCTGCACAGGAATCTTGCGGCGGCTCGGGGCTACCCACGCCCTCTCGCTGGACGTTCGTCTCGGCCCTCCAGGCCTCGACTCACTGCATGTCCGCTGCGCTTCGCCATCCTGGCTGCGCTTGCTCCCATAGCCCGCTCGAGGGCATGGGTACCCCTCGCAGAGCCCTCTCTGGCTCAGGCCGACGGGGCCAGGATGGCCCGGCAGCCGTGCACAGGATCGCTTGCCCGGAAGGCGAACCCTCAAACTCAGGCCGCCGGGGCCACGATGGCCCGGCGGCCGTGCACAGGACCGCTCGCCCGGAAGGCGAGCCCTCAGGCTCAGGCAGCCGGGGCCACGATGGCCCGGCGGCCGTATGTCTAGAACCCCGTTGAACCAAACTGCTCAAACTCGTCGTACGGCCGATGCTCGAGGTTCACGAACCGCGTGAAGTCGTGCTGCCAGAGCAGTTTCACGTCACCGATCGGCCCGTTTCGCTGCTTGGCGATGATGATCTCGGCCTGCCCGCGGACCCTCTCCCGATCCTCGTCGTTGGTCTGGTAGTACTCCTCGCGGTGGACGAACATCACCACGTCGGCGTCCTGTTCGATGGCGCCGGATTCGCGAAGGTGATTGAGCCGGGGCCGGTTGTCGCGAGACACCTCCGCCTGCCGGTTGAGCTGCGCCAGGCAGAGCACCGGGATGTCGAGTTCGCGGGACATCCCCTTCAGCCGCCGCGCGATCCTCGCCACCTGCTCCTGACGTGGATCCCGCGGATTGTCAGGCTCGATCAGCTGAAGGTAGTCGATCACGATCATCGACAGCCCTTGCTTCCGCTTGAGCCGGCGGGCTACCGCGGCGATTTCGGTGAGAGTGCGGCTCGGTGTGTCGTCGATGAACAGCGGCGCCGACCCGATCTCGGACGACTTCTGCACGAGGCGGCGCCTGTCTTCCTGAGAGATCGTGCCGTTGCGGAGCCGGTGGCCGTTGACCTGGGCGGCGGAGCAGAGCAGTCGGTCGGCGAGTTCGAGGGCCGCCATTTCGAGGCTCACAAACAGCACGGGCTGCTTGAGGTTGATCGCCGCATGCTCCGCGATATTCATCGCGAAGGCCGTCTTGCCCATACTTGGGCGGGCCGCCAGGATCACCAGTTCCGAGTTGTGAAGGCCGCCGCAGAGTTGGTCGAGGTCGGTGAAGCCCGTCTCCACGCCGCCGATCGTGTGCTCGTGCTTCATGCGGGCGTCCATCCGCACCATCACCTCTTCAAGCACAGACTGGATCGGCTTCGCCTCTGCCGAACTGCGGCGTTCGAGAATCGAGAAGATCTTTTCTTCAGCGCGGGCCAGCAGCTGCCGGGGTTCGTCCGACGCGTCGTAGGCGTCGCGGAGAATGTCGGTACCGGCATCAATGAGCGAGCGCAGCAGCGCCTTGTCGCGAACGATTGCGGCGTAGTGCGTGGCGTGGGCAGCGTGTGGGACGGCCTGCACAACGTCGGCGAGAGCCGCTGCGCCGCCGATCCGTTCGAAGTCGCCCTGGGTCTTGAGCCGCTCGACGACAATGGTGGCGTCGATCCGCTTCCCGGAGTCGTGAAGGTCGAGGAGGTGACGATAAAGAAGCTGGTGCGACTCGTCGGAGAAATCCTCCGCCCGCACGACCAGCGCGATGTCGTCGCACACGTCGGGCTTGAGCAGAATGCTGCCGAGCACGGCCCGTTCGGCGTCGACGTTGGCAGGCCGGTCTCGCGGGTCGAGCAGAGACGCTGCCGCCGGCTGACTGTGGCCATCACGGCGCGGTCGGCGTCTTTCGCGGTCTCCGTTGCCCCTGCCGCCGTCAGTCGGTCCAGCCATCGACGCGCCTCCGTTCGCGAGCCACCTCTGGTTTTGATCCGACTACCAACCGCGACTCCGGCGCAGCTGCGCCAGGGAGCGACTTGACGATGCGGCGAACCGCTACTTCGCGCCGCCTTCGCTGCTGCTCGGCACCACCCAGACCTTGAGATCGCCTTCGACCTCCGGCGCCAACTTCACCTTCACGGTGTACAGGCCAACCTCCTTCAGCGGTCCCTGGAGGATAATCTGTTCCGGCGAGACCATGAGGTCCTGCTGCTTCAGAGACCGGGAGATTTCCGGGGCGCCGACGGACCCGTAGAGATGGCCCTCATCGTTCGCGTTGGCTTCAATGGTGACGCTCGTGCGGACCAGTTCTTGAAGAACCGTCCGGAGCCCTGCGAGCCGCTCGCGGGCGATCTCCTCGAGTTTCGCGCGGTGCTTCTCGACCATCCGTTTGTGATGGTCGGTCGCGATGGTCGCCAGTCCCTGCGGGAGCAAGTAGTTGTAGGCGTAGCCGCGCTTCACCTCGACGACCTCGCCCTGCTTGCCGAGATGCTCGACCGCGTGGACGAGGAGCAGTTCGACGCCGCCCCGGTCGCCCTTGGGCAGGCGGCGGCCAGTGGCCTGGATGAGGGGGGCTTCTTTGGTGGGCATGGTACGTCTCCTAAGGCTGGAAATGGGTAAGTTGGTGATCGATGCGGTGATAGCTGACAGGGCGGCCCGAGGGTCGCCCTCTCAGAAGGGAATGTCATCGTCGGCGGCCACGCCGCCCGATGGCTGGCCCCCATCATAATCGGGCTCCGACTGACTGTAGTCCTCTCCGCCCGTTGCTGGTGGCCGACCGCCCGCTGGCGCCCGAGCGGGCCTGCCCTGACCGCCGCCCCGCGGGCCTTCGCCTTTGGAGCCGAGCAGGACCATCTTCTCGCCGACGACGCGGAGTTTGGAGTTCTTCTTGCCGTCTTTTTCCCAGGTGTCGAGTTTCAACCGGCCCTCGATCATCAGCGGGGCGCCCTTCGTGACATATTCGCCGGCGATCTCCGCCGTCCGTCCCCACAGCGTCACGTCGACGAAGGTGGTCTCCTCGACCCATTCACCCGATGCTGTCTTGCGGCGGTCGTTGACGGCCAGTCCGATCTCGGTGACGGCAGTGCCGCTCGAGATGTACCGGAGTTCCGGATCGCGGGTCACGTTGCCGAGCAGGACCACCTTGTTGAAACTCGCCATGGCTCATACCTCCAGTGGGAACATGAACACCTGTTCACTTCCCCGATCGTAGCCCCCCCGGCTGGAGGCTGCAAGGTCGGGGCGAACTACTGGGCGGGAGCCGCCGGGGCCGGGGCCGGAGCCGTCGTGGCACGCTTGACTGTCGCCTCGCCCGCCAGAGCGTGCTGCACGAGGGCGTCGGCGATCCGATCGTCCACCTTGAGCACGAGTTTGCGGATGATTTCGTCGGTGATCTCGCACTGCCGCTCCAGGGCCGTGAGGTTTCCGCCCGGCATCGTGAAGTAGGTCAGCCAGTAGATGCCCTTCTTGTGGCCCTTGATGGGGTAGGCGAGCTTCCGCTCATCCCAGAGTCGCGCCGCAAGCACGGTGCCGCCGTGGCCCGTGATCAGGTCGGCCACCTGCTGGGCCGCAGCTCCTGGATCGCGGGAAAACTTCGCCGGATCGAGGATGAACATGCCTTCGTACACCGCCATGACTGTCGAACTCCTTGAAAGTGCTGTTGGAGAGTGCTCTGAGTTGTTGTGGTATGAGTCGAGTCTTGAATCAATCGTCTGCCGCGCACCCGACGCGTCAGTTGTATGCATTCATGGCCGCCTGGATGCCCAGGGCGACCCAATCTTCAGCGGCGTCGGCCGCCCGTTCGATCACTACGCCGACCTGCTCCCGTTCGGCTTTCGGGAACTTCCCGAGCACGAAGTCGGACACATTCCAGCCTGCCGGCACCGGACCGATGCCGAGCCGCAGTCGAGGGATCGTCGTCGTGCCGAGCCGGGAGAGCACGTCGGCTAACCCGTTTTGGCCACCGGCCGATCCGCCCGGCCGGAGCCGAATGGTATCGAGCGGCAGATTGAAGTCGTCGCAGATCACGATCATGTCACAATCCGGGATCTTGTAGAAGTCCCTCGCCGCCAGCACGCTGGAACCGCTGAGATTCATCCAGGTGAGGGGCCAAAGCAGCAGCACGGGCATCCCCCGGATCGTGGCCTGGGCCACATCTCCTTGGAACCGCTGCTTCCGGGCCGGGGAGCCCGCCCTTCGGGCGAGCACGTCCAGCACCTCGAAGCCCACGTTGTGGCGCGTGTCACGGTAGGCATGCCCCGGGTTGCCAAGGCCGACGAGGAGTTTCACGGTCGATCGGCGGTCTCCCGGGGTTTGTGGGGTGAATGGGCGGGCGTCCCGGTCGGCCTCTCAGGCCGCCGGAGCATGCCTCATTCCTTCCCCGCTTCCGCCTCTCCTTCCTCGGCGGCCTTGCGGCCAATGACCTCGGGCTCGACACCACCTGTCGGCGTTGCAATCTCTTCGGCCTTCTTGCCTGGGATCATGCACGTCACGACCGTCTCTTCCGGTTCGGCAGCGGGCGTCGCGCCGTGGAGAAGTTCGAGATCCTTCACCTTGATGGTGTGCCCAAGCTCAAGATGACCGACGTTGGCGTACACGAACTCGGGCACGTGATCGGCAGTGCACTGCAACTCGACCTCGTGCATCACAAGGTTCACGAGCCCTCCGGCCCGTTGCCCGGGGCACTCGCCCTTGAGGTGCACCGGTACCTTCACGCGGATGCGGTCCGAGGCGCTGACCCGGAGGAAATCGATGTGAATGGGCTCGACGCCGTAGGTGTCCCACTGGAGTTCGCGGACGAGGGCGGACGTCTTCACGGCGCCGGTCAGGTTGACCACCCGGCTCCCGTGCCGGACAGCGGCCTTGATCGCCTCGCGGGTGGCCGAGAGGCTGACACACTTTTCCCCGTGACCGTAGAGGATGGCGGGCACGAGGCCCTGCCGGCGGAGCCGTTGGCTGTCGCGGGAGCCCTTGCCGTTGCGGAGGGAAACTTCGAACGTGTCGCTCATGGAAAAACTCTGCGGGATACGCGGCGGGGAAAGCGTGGAAAGCCCACAAGTGTGCCATCCGTGGCCGCTTTCGCAAGATCACCGCTTTCCGGCCGCACGACACGCGAATGGGCGATCGCCGGCCTGGCAATCCTGGTCGTCGGGCAGGGGCAGTTGGCTGAGCCGCCGGCCGGGAGAACCGCTCCGGCTGGCTCCCGTTGAACGCCCAGTTGAACCCCGGCGTCGCTCCGCCGGGCCTCATACGTCCCCCACTTGATCCTCTCGCTTTGACGAGGCTCGGGGCTGCCCGCGCCCGTCGCCGGACGCTCGCTCCGGGCTCCGGCCCTTCGCTCGCTCGATGCTGACTGCGCTCCGCCATCCCGGCTGCGCTTGTCAGCAACGCCGGCTCCCGGGCGCGGGCAGCCCCTCGCTGCCACCCGTAGCACAGGTTTTCAACCTGTGTGTCTTCCAGGTTCGCTATGGA
>JBAXOU010000131.1:0-9803 GCA_037133115.1 Planctomycetota bacterium
AGTAGACCTGGTCGCCCGAGTAGTTGTCGCTGCGGCCGCGGATGAAGTGGTTCATGGCCACCTCGACGAGCGTGGCCGACGAGGCGAACGTCGAGATGTGGCCGCCGATGCTCTTGTCTTCGCGGTTGGCCCGAACCACCATCGCCATCGCGTTCCAGCGAATGATGCTCTTGATCCGCCGTTCGATCTCACGGTTTCCCGGAAAGGCCGGCTGCTTGTCGACCGGGATCGTGTTGATGTACGGCGTGGTCGCGGAGAACGGAATCTGGACCCCGAGCCGGTAAGCCTCTTGCTCGATCGCTTGCAGGAGGTAGGCGGCCCGATCACCCCCGCGGCTGTTGATCACATACCGCAGCGAATCGAGCCACTCTCGGGTCTCGGTCGGGTCGGCGTCCACCGCCGATACGCCGTCGACCACCTCGGGCTGGCCGGTCGCGTTGTCACCCATTTGGCCGATCGACATGGGGACGTGGGCGTCTCGGGGGAGCGGCGAGCCGCCGGCGAGGATGTCGTCGGCCGCCTCGGTGGCGGAATGATCGCTGGAGTTGGCCATGAGCGGCTCCGGTGAATTCGGGGAGACTTTTCAGATTATTCGGGTCGTAGCGGGGGCGTCTAGGGCGATTGCCCTGCCCCCGGAACCACGTCATCCCCGCCCAGGAAACCGCTCAGCGGTCGGCCGACTCGGCCCGGGGCCTGTAGATTTCGGTAGCCAAGCCAAAATAATTCTCGGCGCTGAAGGCCACCGTCTCCCCCAGCGTCGGGTGGGGGTGGATCGCCTCCATGAGGTCGCGGGCGGAACAGCCCATCTCGATGGCGAGCACCCCTTCGGCGATCAGTTCGCCGGCCCCAGGGCCGACAATCCCGACTCCCAGGACGGTGTCGGTCTCCGGATCGACCAGCATCTTGGTCAGGCCATCCGTACGGCCCAGGGCGTGAGCCCGTCCGCTGGCAGCCCACGGATACTTGCTGACTTCTACGACACGGCCCGTCGCGGCCACCTCGTTCTCCGTGAGACCCGCCCAGGCGATCTCCGGATCGGTGAACACCACAGCGGGGATCGCCCGCGGTGCGAAGAGCGCGGGTTCGCCGTGCAGCGCCTCCACCGCCACCTTGCCCTGGTGGCTCGCCCGATGCGCGAGCATCGGTTCGCCGCAGACGTCACCGATCGCGAGGATGTGGGGGTCGGCGGTCCGCTGCTGGCCGTCCACTTCGACAAAGCCCTTGGCACTGACGACGACCTTTGTGTTCTCAAGGCCGAGCCCGTCGGAGTTGGGCCGTCGACCGACGGCGACGAGCACCCGGGAAAACTCCTTCGCCATCGGCCCTTCAGGCCCCTCGAACGAGACACGGACGGCCTTGCCGGTGTCTTCGAGTGTGACCACCTTGGTGCGGAGCATGATCGCCTCGAAGAGACCCTCGAGTCGCTTCTGCAGCGGCTTGACGAGGTCACGATCGGCCCCAGGAAGGAGCGTGTCGGTGAGTTCGACCACCGACACCTGCGAGCCGAGTTCGGCGTAGACCGTCCCCATCTCCAGCCCGATGTAGCCGCCACCGACGACGAGCAGCGACTCGGGCACGTCGGCCAGTTCCAGGGCACCCGTCGAATCCATCACCCGTGGGCTCCCGATGTCGAACGCCGGAACTCGGGCCGGCCTCGACCCGCTGGCGAGGATGCAGTGGTCGAACGTCAATCGCTGGCTCGCTCCCCCCGGGGTGGCCGCGGCCACCTCGAGCGTAGTCGAGTTCACAAACCGGGCTGCGCCATGAACCAGGGTCACGTTCCGCCGCCTGGCAAGCTGCGAAAGTCCCCCCGTGAGCGTTGAAATCACCTTGTCCTTCCGCGCCCGCAGCGCCGCCACGTCGAGCGTCGGCTTGGAGAAGTGGATGCCCCACTCCTCCATCTCGCGGGCTTCGGACAGCACCCGCCCGACGTGCAGGAGGGCCTTCGATGGGATGCAGCCGCGCAGCAGGCAGGTGCCGCCGAGCCGCTCATCCCGCTCGACCATGGCCACCTGCATGCCGAGGTCAGCCGCCAGAAACGCCGCCGCGTAGCCACCTGGGCCTCCGCCGAGCACCACCACAGGAACGTGCATGTCGATCTCCTCAGTCAGGCAGGCGTCATCGGGCGGCCCGGGCTCGAAACGATCTCAACGCGGGGCCGGCGGACGGGATTGGGGTCGTGCGGACCGGCGGGCTTGTTGTAGTTTCGCTGGCGGAATCGTTCAAGAAAGCCTCGCGACCGCGTGGTGCCCTCCGCCATGGACCGACCCTCGGCGTTCCATCGTGGCAGCGAAATCGCCCGTGCGTGGTGGCGAGCTGCGTTCGCGCTCGACGTCCGCGGACTCGCTGCCTTCCGCATCGGATTGGGCCTGGTCCTGGTCGCAGACTGCCTGCTGCGGTTCCGGACGTTCTCCCTGATGTTCGCCGCCGACGGGATTTTTCCTCCGGACGTGCTGCGCAGCTTCCAAGGAACGTCGGCCAAGTGGTCTCTCGCGCTCCTTTCCGAGGCCACGTGGTGGGGAGCCGCGGTGCTCGCGGCAGAGGGAGTGGCGGGGGCGTGGCTCGCGACGGGCTTTCGCAGCCGAGAGGCCTCCGTCGTGGCATGGCTGGCGGCGATGAGCGTCGTGCGACGAACCGAACCGGCGAACAACGCCGGGGACTCGCTGCTGCTGTGCCTGCTTTTCTGGTCGATGTTCCTCCCCCTGGGCGCCGCATGGTCACTCGCCCCCCGCAGCCGAACTCGCTCCGCCTCTGCGGTGCTGTCGGTGGCGTCGGCGGCCCTGGTGCTTCAGGTCGCGGCCGTGTATTTCGGCGCGGGACTCGCGAAGTGCAACACGACATGGTTCTCCGGGGAAGCCGTGTCCTACGCGCTGTCGATCCACGACCACGGCAACTCGCTGGGCATGCTCCTGTCACGAGTCGATTGGTTGTCGCGTGCCATCACCTGGCTGATCCTGGCAAGCGAACTGCTTGGACCGCTGGCTCTTGTCTTCGTGCCGACATCCACGACGAGAGCGACGGTGGCAGCGGCCTTCATCCTGTTCCATCTGGCCGTGTGGGCGACGATGTGGGTGGGACTCTTTGCCCCGGTCGGCATCGTCGCGTGGCTTCCCATGGTGCCGGCAGCGGCGTGGAACGCCGTCACCCGTCCCCAGAGAGAATCCTCCACGTCATCCCTCGGCATCGCGACGTCGATCGCCTGCGCCGCCGCCCTCATGCTCGCCATCATCAGTTTTGTCCACGGCAAGGGCTGCCTTGGTGATTCGCCCCTGCCAACTCCGCTGCGGCAGATGATCCTCGCCGCCGGCCTGGAGCAGGAGTGGCCGATGTTTGGCACGATCCCACGACAGGAGCAGTGGGTCTACGGTGAAGCGACGCTGGAAGACGGGCGTGTCGTTGATCTGCTGCGTCAGGGCAGGCCGCTCGAGCGAGAGCGGCCCACGGGAGGATTCGCATCGCTCGGCACCCATCGATGGCACAAGCTCTTCTGGGTCCTTCCGCGGGATGATTGCCGGGTCTTTGCTGGGCCGACGGCGACGGCCCTGGCGCGTCACTGGAACGCCCGCCATGGCCAGGGGGAACAGGTGCGGGCCCTCCAGATTCGGTTCGCCATGCGGGTCGAATCGCATGGGCAGGAGGCTCTCCAGGATGTGCTCCTGGCGGCGTGGCCACCGCGAGGCGACTCAGGCCATGGCAACCTCGAGAGGCTGCTCGAATCGGCGGCCACCGCTCCCGAGGCAATCGCACCCCCTCTGCGATGAAGCGCCGCGGCGGCTAGAATGAATCCGGTGTGGCAGCCCTGCGAGAGTGGCGAAACTGGCAGACGCGCTGGATTTAGGTTCCAGTGCCGAAAGGCGTGCGGGTTCGACTCCCGCCTCTCGCACTCCGCCGACCTTCTGATCGGCTGCTCACCGAGCGGGCTGCCGCATCCGCTCCGACTCCTTCCGCGGGTCGAAGGCAACCCGCGGAACGGGCTTCGCGATCGGGCGACGGGCCATGATGGCTGCCTCGGAGGCGGCCGCTTCCTGATGGGCCGCCGGTTGCACCCGGCTTGCCGTCGGTCGCAGGGCCGGAACCGCCGTGCTCGTCACCGGAATCTTCCGCCGCACCTTTCGAGCCGCCGACTCATCGAACAGGTTTTCGTCCTGTGGCCGCGGCTTCGTCGGAGTAGCCTCGGGCTGGACGGGCTTCGCTTCACCTTCCGGAATCGCCGCCGGAACGATTGGCTCCTCCGTCGCACCAGCGGGATCCTTGGAGTCGGCGGCTGCCGCGGCCGGCTCCGGTGCGTCAGGCTCGGGTGGCACTGCGGACCGTGCCCCCTCCTCGGCCGAATCGCCCGCCGGAAAATCCGGCTCCGGCAACTCGGACGGTTTCGGTCCGAGCGACTCCTCATCGGGGCCGGGCACCGACGACTTCGGCGGCTTCGACGGCGTTGCCGCCTGCTCGTTTGACACCGGCACGACACCCGCCCCGGGCCAGCGACGCCACTGGGTCCCGTAGAAGCCGTACGTGCTCGGTCGCACCGGGCAATACGGAACGCAGGCCCCGTCGCGGCAGTCGCGATGGTGGCCGTGCTTACAGCCGGCAGGACCGCACTGACGACAGGCTCCTCCAGCTGGCTGGACGGAGTGGTCTACGATGGTGCGCGCTGCTTGAGTTTGCTGAGCAGCCGCGGCCCGCCGCTGGCTGGCCGTCATCGTGGGCGATGCCGCTTGCACGCTCACAGCCATGAGGGCGAGAAGGGGCAGGGCTTGCACGGCCTTGCGAGCCACCGCGATCGGCATGGGCCGGCGTGCCGGCGGGATGAATGTGGTCATCGGAGCGGTCCTCAAAGCGGGAAACCGGGCTTCTGCGGGCCCGGAGCCCGACGAGCCGCAGGGTCTTCCCAGGCAGCACAGTCGGCACCGTCGTTGCTATCGTCACAACCGGTCCTCGATCTTTGGTCGATTCCGTCCCAACACCGCCCGGAGAGTGGGCGGTTGTCAGCCTGGGCGGTTCGTGGAATTCACCCCCCGGCGGCTGTTAGACTCCGTATTCTCCCCCGTCTCCCAGTTCCCACACCACCGTCTACCGACCCCGAGTCGCCAATCCCGTGAAACGGATCAACCTGAAGTTTCTGCTGATTTTCCTCGCCGCCTTGGTGGTTGGCGCTGCCGGTCTTTTTTTTCTGCGGCGATTCCAGGTCCAACGAAACGCGGGCAACTTGGCCAGTCAGGCGAAGCAACGGCTCGAGGAGGGCAAGCCGGCTGAGGCGATGGCGCTCTACAGCCGCTACATCGGCCTCCGGCCGGACGATGACGAGGCGTTCGCCGAGTTCGCAAAGCTCATGCTCGGCCGTGCCGAGGCGACCGACGCCACCCGCAACGATGTGGCCCGCGCCTACAACACGCTCGAGACGGCGGTTCGTCGGAATCCCGAGAACGACGACCTGCGGCGGCAGCTGGCAGAGTTCCAACTTCGGATCGGCCGAACAACCGACGCTCGTGAACACCTTGAAGTGCTGCGGGAACGACTGGCGTCCGGCGATCTGAAAGAAGCGCCCAGCTCTCCTGATGAGAAAGCACGCACGCCTCTCGACGCGAACGTGCTCGCCATCCTCACCGCCCGAGCGATGATGGGCGGCAACGACTTCGAAGAGGCCGCCGGGGTCGTCTCCTCGATGATCGGCTTCGACATGGACACGCGGGCGTTTACGTCCGAGGACCCCGCCTCGGTGCCGACCGAGGCGTACCTGATCCTCGGAGCGATCCTCGAGGATCGGCTCAATGACCGGGAAGCGGCGAGCAAGGTGCTCGATCGGCTCGTCAAGGATCAGGCGCAGGACGTCCAGGCGTGGCTGACACGGAGCGGCTGGAACCGCCAGCATGGAAGCCTCGACGCCGCCGAGGCCGACATCAACAAGGCCATGGAAATCGACCCCGAAAATGTCAACGGCATCTTCGCGGGGTTCGAACTCGCGATCGCCCGTCGAGACTACGAGACCGCTCGCACCCTCGCCGAGAAGGGAAGGGAATTAAACCCCTTTGACGAACGCGCCTATCGCGGGCTTGCCGCGGTGGCGCTCCAACGTGGCGACTTGGCCGGCGCCGAGCAGGTGCTGCTCGACGGGATCGAACAGCTGCCGAGCAAGGCATCGCTTCTGCTGATGCTCTCCGACACGTTGCTCCAGCAAAACAAACTGGAGGAGGTCTCCCAGTCGATCGCCCGAATCAAGGAACTCTACGGCCCATCGAGCCCCGCTGTGGGCCTGCTCGAAGGACGGCTCTTGGTGGCGCAGCGGAAGTGGAACGAAGCGAAGGCGAAGCTGGAGTTGGTCCGACCGCTCGTCATGGGCTCACCCGATCTCGTCAGGCAGGTCGACCTCTACCTCGGTCAGTGCCATGCCCAACTCGACGAGTTCGATGCCCAGCTCGACGTGAACCGTCGCGTGCTCAGCGAGGACCCTTCGTCGCTTGCCGCTCGCGCCGGCACGGCCTCGGCCCTGGCGGCCGCCGGCAAGCCGGACGAGGCCCTGGCCGAGTTCGAGGCGATTGCATTGGCTATCCCCGCCGAACGTCTCGCGACGGTCCCTCAGGTCTGGTATCCCCTTCTTCAGCTCCGCATGCAGCAACAGGCACGCCTGCCAGTCGCCCAACGGGATTGGAGTCGCGTCGACCAGCTGCTCGACTCACTCGAGCAGTCGGCCGCCATGACGCCGACGCAGCTATCCCTCCTCAGGGCCGACGTGCTGGTCCGTAAGGGAGAGGTCGAGTCGGCCCGCGAGATCCTCGAACAGGCATCGCGAGACGACGGCGGGCCGCAGGCCTGGGCCGCGCTCACGACGCTCATACTCCGTAGTTCAGGCGCTGACGAAGCTGCCGCGGTGCTCGGCCGCGTGCCCGCCGACGTCGCTACGTCGGCGGCCATGCTCACGGTCCGCGCGCAGGTGGCCGCCAGGGGCGATGCCGAAGTTCGCGACAAGGACCTTGCCGAAGTCGAGAAGCAGGCGATGGCCCTTGTCGATGAAGAGGCCGTGAACGTGCTGACGACGATCGCCAGCGTCTATATTTCCACGGGCGACGCGGGAGCGGCCGAGCGGCTCTGGCGCGAGGTGGTGAAGCGGCAGCCCGACAACACCCGGGCCCGCGAGGCCGTGCTCGAACTGATGATGAACCAGGGTGACCTCGAGAAGGCGAAGGCGGCGGCGGCCGACGTCGCCACGGCGGCGGGCGGTACCTCGGCACGATCCCGCGTCGCCGAGGCGAGCGTGAAGATCTTCGAGGTGCGGCAAGCGCAGAAGAAGCGGCAGGAATCGGGTGACACTGACACCGCGTTGACTCCCGACGAGCAAAAACTGGTTGATGAGTCCCGGAACTTGCTCATCGAGGCTGAAAACGACCGCCCAGGGTGGGGGCAGGTCCAGTCGCTCACGGCCGAGGTCGAACTGCTTCGCGGCAACACGGCCGGTGCCATCGATCGCCTCAAGAAGGCGGTGGCGATCGGCCCAGCAAATCCCGCTGTCGTCCGGCGGCTCGTGGCCCTGCTCTACACCGTCAACCGGCTCGAGGAAGCACAGGCGATGCTGGCCACCCTGGGTGCCGAGGGTGAGGTCGGGTCCGACCGACTCACGGCAGAGAAAGAACTCCAGGCCGGCAAGGTCGACGAGGCGATCGCCCTGGCGGAGCGGAGCGTGGCGAAAGACTCCAGCAATGCCGACGACCTGCTCTGGCTCGGCCAGATCCTTGACCGGTCGGGTAAGAAGGATCGGGCCGGAGAGGTCTTGTTGCGGGCCACCGAGGTCGCCCCCGACCGCTCCGACGTGCAACTGGCCCTCTTCAGCCATCAAGTAGCCACGGGCAAGAAGCAGGTGGCCGAGCGAACCCTCGAAAGGGCCGCCGGGTTGTTGCAGGAACCGCAGAAGCAACTCGCTCTTGCTCAGGGGTTCGAAATGCTGGGCCGGCTCGAGGAGAGCGAGGCGGCATTCCGGGAAGCCGTGAAGGTTGCCACCGGTGACCTCGAGACACATCGGGCGCTCGCCTCGTTCCTCGTGCGCTGCGGCCGCCTCGTGCCGGCGCAGGAATCGCTGCAGGTCATCCTGGACTCCCCAGATGACTCGAAGGCGGCTGCGGCGACCAAAGCGTGGGCGCGACGCCTGAGTGCCGAACTGATCGCCGAGCGGGGGAGTTTCCGCGAGATGCAGCGGGCGACCGATCTGCTCAAACTCAACGTGGACGCCAAGGGCGAGGTGGCCGTCGAAGACGCCTTGCTGCAGGTGAAGCTTCTCACCAACCGTCCCGAGCCGGCGAGTTGGAAACGGGCGATTACCATTCTGGAGGATCTTGCGCGGCGACAGCCGCTCGTCATGGGGCAGCGGATCATGCTGGCGCAGCTTCACGAGAAGGTCGGCCGCTGGGATGAATGCCGGAACGAGTTGATCGCCGTCACGGCTGCGCCCAATGTGCCCCCCGCCTACATGGCGATGCTGGTCGAGAAAATGATCGACCACGGAGAAATTACCACCAGCCGTCAGTGGCTCTCGCGGTTGCAGAAGTCGAGCCCAGACTCCGCCATCACGATCGCGCTCGAGGCCAAGCTCGCGATCGCCGAGAACGACCGGAAACTTGCCGCCGACGCGGCCCGCAGGTTGATGCCGGGCGGCGTGGTGTCGGCGAGCGAGCCGGGGCAGCTGAACGCCGTCGCGAAGCTCATGGAGCAGCTCGGATTTCCCAAGGCGGCAGACAAAGTGTTTGGGCAGTTCGCCGAACTCTCGCCAGAGGGGGCGGCGGCCCGTGTGGAGTTCCTCGGCAGGCAGAGGCGTCCTCAGGAGGCTTTCGATCTGCTCGAGGCCCGGTGGGATGAAATATCGCTCGAGCGTGCCCTTACCACGGCCATCCAGGTGGCCCGCGTGCAGGCTGATCCGAAGGAATGGACACCGCGAATCGAACCGTGGTTCGTGAAGGCCAAGCGAATCGACCCGGGCTCGGTGATCATCAAGCTGATGGAGGCGGAGCTCCTGACCCTCGCCGCGAAGCCCGAAGATGCGGAACAGATCTACCGAGAGCTGCTCACCCGATCCGACATCGACGCCACACAGAAGGCGATCATTTCCAACAACCTCGCCTTCCACCTTGCGAAGCCGGGATCGACGGGCGAGGCGAAAAAGCTGATCGACGCGGCGATCGATGAGCTCGGCCCGCTCCCCGACCTGCTCGACACACGGGGCATGATCCGGATGGCGGCCGGCGAGACCCAGGACGCGGTGGCCGACTTTTCCGAGGCAGTCCTGCAGCCAAGCGACGTGAAGTTCCTCCATCTGGCCTGGGCCCAGTTCGAGAACGGCGACCAGGCGGCCGCGAAGTCATCGCTGGAAGCGGGCCGGCGGCGTGGGCTGGCGAACTCACAGCTTTCGCCGGACGATCGCGAGCGGCTGGTGAAACTCGAGGCTGCGTTCGGCGCACCATCCGACGTGGCCGAACCGCAGGGCTGACCGGCACAGGGCTGACCGGCACAGGGCTGACCGGCACAGGGCTGACCGGCACAGGACTGACAAACGCAGGGCTGAACTGGCCCTGATACGCGTCGTATGTGATCCGCCCGTGCCGGAGGGCGATCGCAGCCGGCCGGCGCCATGCTCAACGCCGGCAGGACATGTGAGACGCGTTCTTCGTGAGCCTTGCGCGGCCGCTCGTACAAGCCCAACGCCGTGAGGCGTGGGGTGAACCAACACCAGACGCCGCGTCCAGCCTGGTTTACCCGCGGCCTTACGGCCGGTCGGCTTTCACGACACCAAGTCAATGCGAGCCGGAAAGGCACACAGGTTGAAA
>JBAXOU010000132.1:0-9593 GCA_037133115.1 Planctomycetota bacterium
GACGAGTCCATGACGCAAATCCACCAGGGCATGACCCAGACAGGCCGCCCGCCGCACCAAGCATGACACCCGAGCCCAGGAGCACGGCCCACCGGGGGGAGCGGGGTGGATGACTCAAGGCGCCTTCGCGGTCAGCGACTTCAGGTGCGCGAACAGGTCGGATACCTCCCCGGGCTGCATCGCCTCGAGGAGGCCTTCGGGCATGATGGAGATGCCCATGAAGTCGGCCTCGGAGACGTCCCGCAACGCGATGCGAATGTCGGCCACGTCGGGCTGGCGGATCACGATCGCGTCAGCGTCGCGGGAGACGAGAAGCCCTTGGATCACACGGCCGTCGCGGGTGACCACGCGAAAGCTGCGATAGCCCCCCTCCATCGCCGCATTCGGCGTCAGCACGTGCCGCAGGATCGCCTCCACGCCCGTGAGTCCGAGGCCATCGAGGGCGGGCCCGATCCTGCCCCCCTGTCCACCCTGCTGATGGCAGGTGAGGCACTTGGTGGTAAACACCGCTCGTCCACGTGTTGCATCGCCGCCCGACTCGGCGAGCCCGCGGAACCGCGCGAACTTCTCGGTGCGGGCCTGCACGTCGGCTTGCGTGACGAGCCGCGGCGCGTCGAGGGCGGGCTCGACCCGTGCCTGCCCAGCCACATCGCCCCATGAAGCCCCACCGTAAAACGCCACCAGGCTCGACGGCCGCTCACTGGCGGCCGCGTAACTGCGGTCGAAGTCGGCCCGAATCTCTTCGGCCGTGCGGGCACGGTTCCAGGCTCGGAACTCGGCGATGCGGCCGTGCGTGCCGGCGTCCTTAGGGGTGCTGTAGCCGATCCGCAGGCCGCGGTAGGGCGTGATGTCGCGGGCAGTTGATTCGGAGTCGAGTTCCCCGTTGACGTAGAGCCGAAACCCGCCCTCAGCGTCGCGGGTGACTGCGTAGTGCTTCCACGTGCCGGGCACGGTCTGCGCCGTGGCAACGAGGACGTCGTTATGAGCCGCCGTCCAGACGCGGAACTGCCCGCCGAAAAAGTTCATGTCGACCGAACCGTCGGCCGCGAGGAGGCTGTCCTGGTTGCTGATCGGCGGCTCGAGGTTGACCCATGCCTCCACGGTGAAGGGGCCCTCGAGATCGACCGATGCGGCCGCGTCGGCGTCGCCGCCCGTCAGTCGCAGGACGGCGGGAGCTCCGGCGGTGAGTTCGTTCCAGATCTGCTCGACGGTGGCATCGTTGCCCAGAACGGTACGCATGTCGGCCACGACGGCGACGGGCAGGCTCGTGGTCTCGATGTCGCCGGCAGCGAGCGCCGCGGCCAGGGCTGCCGCGCCCTCACGATGCCGGGCAAGCGCCGCCGCCGTCGCCTGCCGTTCAGTCAGATCAAGGTCGTTCAGCAAGGCTGTGAGATCGCCGCAGGCGTTTGCATCTCGCGACTCGGCCCAGGCGGCGAGGGCGTCGGCCCGGGCCGCCCGATCCTCGCCCGCCGCCTTGAGAAGCTTCCGGCCGGTGTCGCCGGACATCGCCCTGATCTCGCGCAGAGAACGAACTGCAGCCTGCCGGAACTCGGGGCGTGCCGCCGCGTCGACCGCGATGGCCGATGCCTGCGGAGCGAGGCTCGTGACCGCAAAGCCGCCCGCCATCCGCAGGCCGAGCAGGAGATCGGCCGGCGAGCCGCCCGTCGCGAGCAGCGAGGTCGCCGCCCGGGCCACGATCGGCTCGATCAATCCAGAGTCGAGGCTCGTGCGCAGGGCAAGCAGCGCGTCGAGCGTGCTCGACCGCGTCTGCGGATCGACCGCGAGCCGCTCGAGGGCCGCCGCCACGTCCGGAAGCCGGGCCTGACCGGCGAGGAGGCGAATCTCCTCGGCGTCGGGAGGCCGGCCGAGATCGGGGAGCAGCCCAACGAGAGCTCGCGCCGCTGCCTCGGGCTCGAGCGCGAGTATCGCCAGCAGGCGATTCTCCGCGGGCAGGCCGCGACCTGCCGGCGAATCGAGAAATGCAGCGACCTCGGCGGGATGCTTCTCCATGGCCCAGCGGGCGAGGAACCGCTCGAACTCCCGGTCATAGACCGTCCACGCATCGCCCTGCGCGGGGCCGCGGGCAAACCGCACGAGCAGCGCGATCGTTTCGGGCGACGTGACCGGGATGCAGCGAAGGGCGTCGCCCAGCGCGGCCCGCACCCGCGGCGACGGGTCGTTGACGAGCAGACCAGCGAGGCGGCAAAACTCGGCCTCGGAGCCGGCGACGGCCGCGATCCGGATCGCCTCGTGCCGCAGGTCGGCCGAGGAATCCGCGACCAGCTTCTCAAGCAGGGACACGGAGGCGGCGCCGAGCCCTTCGAGCGCCCAGAGAGCTCCCGCGCGGCCACCGGCCGGAGCCGCCGGATCAGCCGCCATGCGCTCGAGTTCCGGAATCAGCGTTCGCGCGTCACGGTCGATGATTTCCTGCCAGGCGAGGTCGGCGAGCCGGGCGTTCGCCACGCCGAGGTGTCGGGGCAGGTTCTCCGTAGCCACCGCTGCGATCGCCACCGGCTCGCGGACCGGCTGCGACGCGTGCCTGATCCGCCAGATCCGGCCGCGGATGCGATCGCGGTCGGGATGCGTCCGCGGCACCTCGTTGTGGGAGATGACCTTGTTGTACCAGTCAACGACATACAGGCAGCCGTCGGGGCCAAACTGAAGAGCGACCGGGCGGAACGACGGATCGCCGCTCTTGAGCAGGTCGTCGCCCTTGCGATACGTCCAGCGCTCACCGGCCCGTGTGGCGACGATCGACTGGATCGAGTTGGTGATCGGATTGGCGACGTAGAAGATCCGCTCGTCGGGAGTCGACTCCTGGCCGGCACCCCACGGCGCCGGCCAGCCGTCGAGGTCGTCGGCGAGCGCGAGGCCGCTGAGGCCCGTGCCCCCCATCTGCGGTGGCGCCAGGGGCTGCGGCATCAGCGGCTGGTAGGGTCGGAGTCGGTCGGGCGATCCCGTGGAGACGAACACGCCAGGCTCGTAGGGGAAGATCGGGTACCCGATGTCGTTGGCTTCCTGAAGCCAGGTCTCGCCGGTCCGCGAGATCGTCAGCCCCCAGATGTTGTTGGGCCCGGCCGTGAGGGGTTCGAAGGCCGCGCCGTCGGGCCGGAAGCGGCCGAGTTTGCAGGCATCGAAGCGGATTTCGGTGGAGCCGTCGGCAAACGCCGCACCGGCGGGCCGCTTCACCTGCGACGTGTTGAAGAGCCCCTGGGCGAGCAGGATCCAGTTCCCCGGCACGCGGGTGAACTGGTGCGGAAAGAGGTGGGAATCTTGGATGCCAAACCCCTCGAGGACAGTCTCGTGGCCGTCGGCGCGGCCGTCGCCATCGCGGTCGCGATAGAACCTGATTTCGGGTCCGTACTGCACGAAGGCCCCGCCTCGCACAGGCAAGACACTCAGCGGCATCGCCAGGCCTTCGGCAAACACTCGGGGCGCGGACGGTCGTGCGGCCCAGGGGTCGTCGACCACGAGCACCTTGTCACGGCCGCCTGCGGCAAACAGCCGCCGTGCAGCTTCGGCGTTCTCGTTGGCGTCGACCGGGTATTCCAGCGCCGTCGTCGTCCAGAGCCGGCCGCCGGCGTCAAAGGCCAGGGCCACGAACTTGCCGTAGGGATTGCCTGGGTCTTCGCTCTCTGTGAGCACGAGTTCGGCCGTGAAGCCGTCGGCGAGGGCGAAGTGCCGAGCTTCATCCTCGGCCGAGAGCGGTCCGGCGGGGGGCGGACCCTGGGGTGTCGCGGCCCCTGACGGCGTCGGCGGCAGCGGTTCGAGCACGATGTTCTTCATCTCCACCAGCGCGTTGCCGCCTCCGTGCACCTGGAAGCCGATGTGGCCGTCGAGCGGGATGCCGGGATCGGGTTCGCGGTAGTCGAGCGCGGGCACGCCGTTGATCCAGGAACGGATGCGAGGTCCCTCCGCTCGGATGCGATATTCATTCCAGTCGTCAGGCCTGATGGCCGCGTCGACGGCCGCCGCATCGAGCGGCTCGCCGATCACCCGGTTGCGGCGCGACTCGTCGTACAGCTTGCCCCACCAGCCGGGGCCCGCATCGACCTGGTAGCCCGACATCTCAGACGAGTTCGGCACCCGCTCGCTGCGGATCTGGATGCCCGAGTTGATGAAGCCGCCGCCTCCGCGGATCCGGATCATGAACGAGAGTTCGAAGTTGCCGAACCGCTCCTTCGTGGAAAGGAAGGTGTTGTGCGGCACGTGCTCTTCGAGCGACCCGCCCACGAGCATGCCGTCGGCGGCCTTCCACCAGCGGGCATCGGCCTCGACCGTCTCCCAGCCGGCGAGCGACGCGCCGTCGAACAGCGGCCGTGGTGCGTCAGCCCTGCCCACGGCGGCGACCGCAGCCATTGCGACGACGAACCAGGTTGTCACGATGCGCATGGCGGGCCTCTCCGGTCAGGCCTGTGGGATGTTGAAATCAAACACGATCACCCGCGCCAGGCACGGCACCACGATCGCCTTCACCCGCTCGTGCTCGGGATGCGGCAGGTATTCGTCGCGGGCCTGCGGGCTCGAAAACGTCATGATGAAGCCGTGCGTGAAGCCGTCGTTGAGGCCCTCGTCGCTGTCGTAGGGGCCGTGGGCGAAGTCGAGTAGCCCGGGGATCCTGCCCACCATGCCCGCCATCTCGCGGAAGCAGGTGGCGATTTCTACCGGGCTGACCTCGGACTTGAACTGAAATACTCCGTAATGCTTGACCTGGGGCATGGGCAACTCCTCGGGGATCGATGGCACGGGTCAGCTGGCAGCCGAATGGTGGCGGATGTTCTCGAGCAACGCCTCGACGCAGGCCCGGGCGAACGTGGGATCGTTGATGTCGCAGTCGAGAGACCTACGCGGGATGTCGGGCCGCAGGCTGGTCTCGAGTGCCGAGAACAGGGCGGCGTCGGCCGCGGCGTCGTGGAACGGCCCGCCCTCCGCGCTGATCACGCTGATGCCCCGCCGCGGGATCAGCACGGTCACCGGACCGCGCGAGGCGTTGAGCTTCGCCGCGACGAGTCGGCCAAGGGCGGCGGACTCATCGGCGGTCGTTCGCATGAGCGTGACCTGCGGATTGTGGACGTAGAAGTGGCGGTCGGCGAACTGCTTCGGCACTGAGGCCTGCTCGCCGAAGTTGACCATGTCGAGGCAGCCGGGGGCGACGATCGCGGGCACGCCGTGCTTCGCGGCCGCGTCGAGCCGCTCGGGGCCCGCCGAGAGCACGCCGCCAACGAGTTCGTCGGCGAGTTCCGTCGTGGTCACGTCGAGGACGCCGGCCACGAGGCCGCTGGCGATGAGCGCCTCCATGGCCTGGCCCCCGGTCCCGGTAGCGTGGAAAACGAGCACCTCGTAGCCGGCCTGCTCAAGGAGGGGAATCGCCGCCTCGATGCACTTGGTCGTGTTACCGAACATGCTGGCCACGACGAGCGGCTTGTCGTCGCCTGCCGCCACGTCGGCTTCAACCATGCCACAGATCGCACCGGCCGCCCGGGAGAGGATCGTCCGCGAGATCCGGTTGAGGCCCTGCACGTCGACCACGGCGGGCATCATGGCGATGTCGCTCGTGCCCACGTAGTGGGCGGTGTTGCCGCTGGCCAGCGTGGAAACGATGAGCTTGGGGAAGCCGATCGGCAGCGGCCGCATCGCCGCCGACGCGATCGCCGTGCCGCCGCCGCCTCCGAGCGCGATCACGCCCTGGATCTTTCCGTCCGCTACCAGTCGCTCGAGGAGCCGCGGCGCGGCCTTCGCCATCGCCGAAACACACTCGCCCCGGTCTCCCCGGGCCGCGATTGCCGCGAGGTCGATGCCGCCGGCAGCTGCCACCGCGGCCCGGGTGACGTCGGGCGTCACGGCCGGTTCAGCCCCGGTGCCGACGTCGATCAGGAGCGTCTGGTGGCCGCGGCCGTGAATCCGCTCCGCCACGAACGCGTGCTCGCGGCCCTTCGTGTCGAGTGTGCCGAGGACCGCGATCGTGGCCATGCAACGCCCTCCGGCAGGTCACTTCCGCTTACCGAGCGGGATGTTCTTAAATTGGCGGGCCAGTTCGGGGAGCGACCGCTCGAAGGCCAGCCGCTCCAGGCTCGAAGCACCCACGAACCCGACCACGTCGGTGTGCTCGTTGATGTAGGCCGCGTCGTCCGGCGTGCAGATCGGGCCGCCGTGCGAGAGGCAGATCACGTCGCTCCGCTCATCGAGCGCGGCGCGGGCGATCGCCTGCACGCGGGCCGCCGCCTCGTCGAGTGAGCAGGTGGCGCTCGTCACTCCGATGGAGCCGCCGACCGTCGTGCCCACGTGGGCGATGACCACGTCGGCACCTGCCCGCGTCATCTCCCGGGCCTCGTCGGGCGTGGCGACGTAGACGATCGTGAACAGGTCCATTCGTCGGGCGAGGCCGATCATCTCGACCTCCTTGCCGAAGCTCATTCCCGTTTCTTCAAGGATCTGGCGAAACTGGCCGTCGACGATGCAGTGGGTGGGAAAGTTGTTGACGCCCGAGAAGCCCATCTCCTTGACGCGGCCGAGCCAGTGCCACATCCGGCGCCTGGGGTCTGAGCCGTGCACGCCGCAGATCACCGGCACCTCATCGACGACGGGCAGCACCTCGAACTCGCCGATCTCCATGGCCACCGCGTTGGCGTCGCCGTAGGCCATGAGGCCGGCCGTCGAGCCATGGCCCGCCATGCGGAACCGGCCCGAGTTGTAAATGATGATGAGGTCGACGCCCCCCTTTTCCAAAAACTTGGCGCTGATCCCGGTTCCGGCCCCGGCGGCGATGATCGGCTTCCCGGCTCGCAGCGTGCCGCGGAGCCGGTCGAGGACCTCGGCTCGGGTGTAGGGATTGCCTCGGCCAGTCCAGGGATTCGGCATGGTGCGTTCTCGGCGTGGAATGACCAACCCAACCCGCCGTTATATCACCGACCACGAGCCTCTACGACTGACGATAAACCGGAGTCGATCGCCCCGCCATGATCAAAATCCACATCGAGCGTGCGCGAAAGAACGTCGGCCGCAGTGGGGTGCGGCCGCTACTCGGCTTCCGCCGTGGAGAGATCGAAGGCGAAGTGGTTCCACCACCATCCGTTCGTATGTGCCTCGAGCACCGAAGCGGCGTTGTAGCGCGAAGGAATGTACTGTTCCTGGCGAGGCATGCCCGGCGTCAACTCGACGCCACCCTGCTGGGGGCGGGTCGCCACGATCTGGACCCGGTACCGGCCCCGTGGGATGCGGATACGGAATCGGCCGGCGACGACCCGGGAGCCCTGAGGCGCGGAGGTGCCCTCGGCGGGGTGGAACGAGATCGCACCCGACGCCACGGGCTCGCCATCGCAGCGCACGAAGCCTTTCACGGTGACCAGGCTCTTGCTGGAGCATCCGGCGACCAGCAGGGCAATCGCCGCCCACCACCGCACGCCCGCGTAGGCACTATTCAAGCCCATGGACACTCTCGGCTCCGTTGCGACTGCCTGCCGCCTGCCAGACGGCACCATCCACCTGTTCGTTGACGAAGCGGACGGCGCCGTCCGCCAGCACCACGTTCACGCCGCCAGGATGGTGGCTGCGGGCCGAGATGACGTGGTTGGCGCCGCTCCCGCCCACGCACGGCGCCCGCGGCAAGACATTGGTGCAGTAGGGCAACTGATCGGAGATCGTGGTGTTGGGCGGATAGAGCGTGCTGAAACTGCAGCCGCCATGGATGTTGTTGTGGTATCGCCCCCGAATGTCGATGGCGGCGAGGCCGCCGCCGATGGCCTCGGGAACGAGCATGATCTCGCCGCCGGCCAGCGTCTTCGAGAGTCCGTCGGTGACATCCTTCAGCTTGACCGCCGACAGCGGGAAGGAGATGCCGTCGAGTTGAGCCGAGTTCTCGGCCGTCGTGCCGAACGACTTGCTCCCGGCACAGAGCAGGTAGTTGCCGTGGAATCCCTGGTCGTTGGTCGACCCCGGGCCGTCCTGGCTGTTGCGTTTCGGACTCGTCGCGTCCGAGGCGCACATGAAGCCGGAGACTACCGTCGTCTTGCCGGGCAGGGCGGCGTAGGAGAGCGTCGATCCGTCGCTCGGACTGCTCTGCCACTTCGAACTCTGGTAGTGCGCCCATTGCATGTCATAGAGGACCGGCTCACCCGCGAAGCCGAGGACGTAGACGAACCACGACCACCGCCGGTTGGCATGCTCGACACCGTTGACGGTCGGTCCGGTATTGTCGAGCGCGGTCTGCGCCCCCATGGGAAACACCTGCTTGGCGCTCACATGATTCTGGAGGGCGAGCCCGAGCTGTTTGAGGTTGTTCGCACAGCTCGTTCTGCGGGCCGACTCCCGGGCCGACTGCACCGCCGGCAGCAGGAGCCCGATGAGCACCGCGATGATGGCGATCACGGCGAGTAGTTCGACGAGCGTGAAGCCGCCGCGGCGGAGTGAGGTCGTCATGAGATCCGTAGGCCGCCCCAACCAAATCTTCATGGTACGCGTCCCGGGGACCGAATCCATGATCGAAATCCGCCCACTGCTGACTGAAATCCAACGCGGATCAGTTCATCCCCCGGCCGTCGCGCGGGGCTTGGTGTCTTCGCTTAGACTCGCCCCCGGGAGCCGACCATGAGCGAGATTCACCTCGACCTGAGCGAGTCCACGATCGACGGATCGGGGAGCCGGCTGTGGTCGTTGAGTCGCGACGATTTCACCGAACTGACGATGCACCGGATCAAGCAACTTGGTCTCGCCGATGCGGCCCCGCCCTACTGCCGGGTGCGGGTGCGGCCAGCCGGCAGCTTTGTGATGGTCTGCTCCGGGGGGCGGGGCAGGGTGCTGCTCGACGGCCGCTGGCAGACGAGCCGTACGGGGGTCGCGTGCCTCGCACCCCCGCGGGTGCTCAACGCCTTCCACGCCGTGCCGGCCGCCCGCTGGCGGTTCGCCTGGATCCGTTACGACGAGCCCGAGCACGTTCGCCCCGTGGTCTCGGCGGCGTCGCCGGTGCGGGTTCGATGCGACGGGGAATCGCTGTGGAGGATCGTGTCGGGCCTGCGAGCCCAGTGGGAAAGCGGCCGTGATCCAAGACTCCTGCACCATTGGATCGAACTGGCTCAAGGCGAGGCGAAGCGGATCGCGCAGCCCTGGAGGGTGGACGAGCGGCTGTGGACCGTCTGGGATGAAGTCGGCCGAAATCTGACCGCCGACTGGACGCTTGAAGTTCTCGCGAAGCGTTTCTGCGTGAGCAAGGAGCAGTTTCGCCGCGTGTGCCTTCGGGAACTTGGCCGGAGCCCGATGCAGCATTTGGCGTCACTTCGGATCGAGCGGGCTCAGCACCTGCTCGCCAGCACCGACGACAAGGTAGAGTCGATCGCTCGGCAGGTCGGCTTCGAGGATGCATCGGTCTTCTCACGCGCCTTCAAGCGGTGGGTCGGCCGCAGTCCAAAGAGCTATCGGGAGTGACTGACTTGTGACGCGCCATCGTCTCAAGAGCCGCCCCGGAAGCACAGGCATCGCCTGCCGCCTTGAAACAAGCCAGGAGTATTCGCGCCGAACCACAAGCTGCGAAAAGCCGTCACGGCGCTGGCGATCGGGAATGTCGGCAAGCGGGGCGAGGCCGCGACCGGCGGGCATGGGGG
>JBAXOU010000133.1:0-9506 GCA_037133115.1 Planctomycetota bacterium
GTTCAAGCCGACCGGCCGTAAGGCCGCGGGCGTCCCCACACGTTGGAGTTCGCGGTCAAGCTGAACGGCTGCGCGAGGTTCACGAGCGACTCGTGTCAGTCCACACCCACGTCGGTGTCGGCCGGCTGCGAGAGCCACGCGCGTTCAAGGGCCGCCACCGTCGAGAAGCCGTAGTGGCGTTCCAGGGCGGGCCCCTCGCCGATCGCCGCGGCGTCGTCCAAGAATGAGAGCAGCGTGGCCGCGCCTCGCTGGTCGATGAGCCAGCGGACGAGCGCCGCGCTCTGGCCGTAAAACACCCGCTGCCGATGCGGTTCGCGCGGATAGTCCTCCATCGCGAGCAGATGCGAGGCCGACCAGGTCATGCCCGCCCGTCGAGCTACCGCGAAATCGCGGGCGTGGCCGGCCTGTTTCTCCTCGTTGTCGAAGAGCACCGCGAGGCCCTCGTCAACCCACCGGGGAGGCGGCGCTGCGGTGAAGTGATCGGCGAGGATGACGTGCACCAGTTCGTGGGCGAGCGCGTCTGGTACCACTGTCGGGTCGTCGTCCATCAGATCGATTCGCCGGACGCAGATATCAGCTTCGGCAAACTCAATGGACGTCGCCCCGCGGGCTCCGTCCGGCGGCCCGCCGACGACCGCAGCAAAGGACTCTTCTGTGGCATGCAGATGGATCTCACAGCGGACGGTCCAGGCGGCTGGGGCATCGGTGCCGAGGAGCGTCGCGAAGGCACGCTTGCGAACCTGTTCGGAGTGCCGCACGATGGCCTCGGCTCGTGCGGAGGATGCTCCGTGCACGTCGAAGTTGGCGGTGGCGTTGCGGCTCTGCAGGGCGACTGCGAGCCAGACGACCGCGGTCGCGATCCCGATCCGACGGCACGACGAGCGAATGCTCGTTTTTCGGACAGGCTGGAGAAAGAGGATTCGATGCACGGCTGCGGTTCCTCGGACGACAGAAGAATCGAAGGTGCAGATACCGTGCCAATCGATCGTGGGTCTGCCGGATTGCGGCAAAACCTGGGTCTGTATCGTGGTTTTTCACCGGCGCCGAGGTCGGGCCGGCGGCCCTGACCACAGCCTGGTGCGCAGGTCGCTGGCATCGACTGCACACGCTGGAGGCATAGGATGACGGCGTGCCGGAGCCCCCATGCGCCTGTTTCCATCGGACCGCTACCCGCTGCCGCTGCCCGAAGGGCATCGCTTTCCGGCTGCGAAATACCGCCTGCTCCGCCGACGGCTCGAGGCCCATGCGGTGGCAGGGGCGGCGCTCGAGTTCGTGGAGCCGCATGCCGCCACCGACGAGGAGCTGCTCCGGGTGCACGATCGCGGCTACGTGGGGCGGGTCTTTTCAGGCACGCTCACAAGGGACGAGCAGCGACGAATCGGCTTCCCGTGGAGCGCGGCGCTCGTCGAGCGGTCGCTGCGGAGCACGGGTGCCGCCGTCGATGCAGCCGCGGCAGCGGTCGAGGATGGCGTGGCCGCGAGCCTGGCCGGGGGCACGCACCACGCCGGCACGTCGTGGGGCGAGGGCTTCTGCGTGTTCAACGACACTGCCGTCGCCACGCGGGAGATGCAGGCCCGCGGCGTCGCGCGGCGGGTGCTGATCCTCGACTGCGATGTCCATCAGGGCAACGGCACGGCGGAGATCTTCGCCGCGGATCCGAACGTATTCACGATGTCGATCCACGGCGCCCGAAACTTTCCGCTCCGCAAGCACCCGAGCTCGCTCGATGTACCGCTCGACGACGGCACGGACGACGACGCCTATCTCGCGGCGCTGGCTCCCGCGGTAGTCGAATCGTTCGGCCGCGGTCGTCCCGACCTCGTCTTCTACATCGCCGGCGCCGACCCCTACGAGCACGACCGGCTTGGTCGCCTACGGCTGACCAAGCAGGGGCTCGTGAACCGGGACCGGATGGTGCTCGATGCGGCGCGGGCCGCAGGGGTGCCGCTGGCGATCGTGTTGGGCGGCGGCTACTCCGCCGATCTCGACGCGATCGTCGACATCCACACCGCCACCATGCTCATGGCGGCGGGCGGCTGAACGCCGGCTGGCGTGCTCATTCGTCGTCGTCGGCTGTGGCGTCTTGGGCCGTGGCCTTGCCGCGATTGTCGAGGCTCCACGGTCCGGTGCCGTTTGCGATCAGGAAGAGCATCGTGCCCATGAGGGCCAGGTTCTTCATGAACGCGATCAACTCGCCCTGCATGGTGGCCGGGGGCGTGTCGGGGGGCAGTTTCCAGAAGTCGTGGAAGTAGTAGGTCGCGGCGCCGAGGAAGCAGAGCAGCAGGAAAGCCCCGAACCGCCCCTTGTAGCCGAGCACGATCGAGAGGCTGCCGAGGATCAGGAAGGCGATCGCGCCACCAAGGAGGATCGTGGGCGACGGCACACCCTCCGCCGCCATTTTCTCCACGGTGCCGCTGAAGTTCATGATCTTTCCCGCGACTGCGCTGAGCAGAAAGATCGTGGCGATCATCAGCCGGGCGAGCAGCGACAGCAGTCCGCGGAACGCGTTCATGGCATCTCTCCGGTATCGGGGCGACGGCATGAGTCAGCCGTATCAGAAACCTATCACGGACCGCGGCCCGTGGAGAAGGGGAATCCTGGGCGGGCAAGCCAAAGCGACGAATGTCAGTCGGGAGCCGCGACGATGCGATCGCGTCCGGCCCGCTTGGCGGCGTAGAGCGCCCGGTCGGCCCGGGCGATCAGTTCATCCGGAGCGAGGTCGCCCGTCGGTATGGCTGTCGCAACGCCGATCGACACGGTGACCCTGCCGGTCGGCGACGCCGAGTGCGGTAGCGAGAGGGCCTGGATCGCTTCGAGTGTCTGCCGCGCGACCACAGCTGCTTGAGCGGCTTCGCTGTCGGGCAGAAGCATGAGAAACTCCTCGCCCCCCCAGCGGCAGACGAGCCCGCTCGGTGCGTCGCAGGTGGCCGCGAGGGTCGCGGCGATGGTCTTCAGGCAGGCGTCTCCGGCAGGGTGGCCAGAGGCGTCATTGAAGGCCTTGAAGTGATCGACGTCGATCACGAGCACCGTGACCGGCGTTTGGTCGTGCATCCATCGGCTCCAGCCCCCTTGGATCACCTCATCGAGGCGGCGGCGATTAGGCAGTCCGGTGAGCGGATCGGTGAACGCGAGTTCCCGCCACGATGGAGCGGCTGCGGGCGTGTGTTCGGATCCGCCTGAGGCGGAGGGAGCGGTCATCGGATCATTCCGGCAGCCGGATCGTCGCGGGAGCAAGGAACTGCGCGTGAGCTGTGCCCGGCCGAGCGTCGCGAGTATAAACGGCGGCGCGACTGGCCACGGATGATCGTCTGGCCGGCGCGGCAGTCGATCCAGGTGAGGTGAGGCATGACCACGATCCGTCCCGGCCGCTACCGCCATTACAAGGGAAACGAATACACCGTGCTTGGCATGGCGCGGCACAGCGAGACACTCGACGAACTCGTCGTCTACCGCCAGGAATATGGCGATCATGGCCTCTGGGTGCGGCCGGCGGCGATGTTTCTGGAGACGGTCGACATCGAGGGCAAGAAGGTGCCCCGCTTCCGACTGATCGAGGACGTCTGACATTGGTCACCCACACTCGGGGCTGCCCATGCCCGTCGCCGGACGCTCGCTTCGGGCATCCTGCCCTTCACTCGCTCGATGCTTTCTCCGCTCCGCCATCGTGGCTGCGCGGAGAAAGCAAAGCCGGCTCCCGGGCACGGGCAGCCCCCCTCGCTGTCCTCAGTAGCACAAGTTTTCAACCTGTGTGTCGTACGTAGCACAGGTTGGCAACCTGTGCCCATCAGCTTCGCCTCCCGCTCGGGCTTGCCCACCGCCCTCGCCCCCGTCGCGGCTACGCTGCCTCGGGGAGCGGTGGCACGTCGGTTACCGCGACGAGGTTGAGCGGCAGCCGCGAACTCGCGAGCGTGCGCGGCAGCGCGGCCAGTTCCCGCGCGTAAAACTCGCGGAGCAGACGCGAGTCGATCCCGAGTTCCCGCCGCACGTCCCCGAGCGGACAGTCGAGCATGTCGTCGCGGAGCACGCGGCGCAGGTCCTTCACGTCGAGTTCCCGACCCGCTTCGAGACCGAGGTCGTAGGCCGCCAGCATCCGCTGCGAGATCCGGTAGGGCTCCGGATAGAGCCGCGACACCACAAACCGAAACCACGCCCGCTCCAACCACGACACCGCCTTCGTGCTTCCCATCGTGAAACCGATCACGAAGGCTTCATCCTGGTCGAGCAGCCCACGGCCGAGCAGCACATGGATCATGTCGTGGTCTTTGAGATGGATGGCGCCGTGGAGCCGCAGCCAGCCATCGGGATTCTCGAACAGCCGCACGATCCAGGGGATCGCGGTGGCGGGCGCCGCCGGCAGTTCGGCGAGCACCTCGCGGAGCGTGCGGGAGTCGTTGTCGAGTCCCGGAAACCACTCCCACCAGGCACTGGTTCTCGTGTCGCTCGTCTTCGTCGCCCCTGCGGGCAATTCGAGCGCGGCGTGGGCGTCGAACCGCGTCAGCACACCCTCGCGGTCGGGCGCATGGGCGGTGAGGATCGCCAGGCCCGCGCCGAAGCGGTGCAGTTCGTGGGCCACGAGTTCCCGAATCGCGCCGACCGTCTCCGGCGGTAGAGTCTCGGCGGCAGTGAGCCGCTCGATGCCGCGGACGATTCGCTCGGTCGAGGCCTCCACGTCGCGGCCGCCGGGGGCGAGGAGTCGCGGCTGGAGAAATCCCCCCGCGGCGAGTGCTCGGGTAGCGGCGACCGCCACGGCCGTGGCGTCGTCGGCGGCTGTGGCATGTCCGGTCGTGTATCGCGGCCGCGCCGCGTCACGCGACCGCACGAGCACCGTGGCGGCACGGCCCCGGCCGTCATCCCGTGGCCTGACCATAGTGCACGCCGCGATCGCGAAGGGAACCATCGAGAGCGACTGCAAGGCCGCGGCGACGGCGGCCGGGAGATCGTCGCCGGTGGCGATGAAGGGCTCGATTCCGCCGCGCGGCCCGCGGATCGGAATCGTGACGTGGGCCTCCGGTTGCACCGTCCACGTGTCGTAGACGAGCACCGCCCGACCGAGGGCGATGCGGCCCACCGGCATGAACGGCCCGGAATCGTCGCGGATTGCCATGGCGTCACCCAGACAATCCTATTCAGCGGCCTCTCCATCGGTGCTGGCATCGACCCAAACGAGCCGCGCCTCGCCGCCCCGGCTGCCGGACACGATGGCGTATTGCTCGAACTCCCGGGCGATGGTCACGGCGTCGGCCTCGGAGATCCCGAGCACGAGCAGGCTCGGCTCAGGCGGCCAGTCACCGTCATCGGCCTGGCCTTCGCCCTGGAAGCAGTTGAGGCCGCGTCCGCGGACGGCCATCTCGAGCCGCATCATCCGCTCGGCGTTAGCGTCTTCGTCGAGCGGTGCCGACCGCGGATTACACGCCGTGATGAATGCCCAGTCGATCGCCCGCGATTCGGCGAGCAACAGGTCGAGTGGCATGCACCGCGCCCCACAGCGGATCGAGATCGGTTCCCGGCCCGGCACGATCACCGAGTACGACGTGGACCGATAGGCAGATTCGAGCTCTGGATCGAGCATGTGCCACCGGGTGAATAAGGTGACAGCAGGCGGCGGGGAGACGAGAGTCTCCAAGTGGATAGTCTAAAAAACACGGGCCGCTCTTCAACCCTCTCGTCCCAAACGGCAGAGGTTCGCGGGCGGCAGAAGCCGCGGCTTGACAGCGTGCCGTACGCCTTACGCTTCCTCGTGGCCGCGCGAGGCTGTGCCAGCCACTCAATCTGGTCCAGGCAGCCCCGAGCGCAAGGCGAACCGGGAAGGCACACAGGTTGACAACCTGTGCTACAAGGAGGCCGGAGCACCGTCACCGGAGGCCTGCGGCCTGCCACGGTGAAAAGCGAAATACTCCCGACCCAAAAAATACTCCCGACTGGGATCGAACCAGTAACCTTCAGCTCCGGAGGCTGACGCTCTATCCAATTGAGCTACGGGAGCGGCGCACCTGCGGCAGTCTAGCAGCAGCCCCACGGACGAGAAAGCAGCGGCGTTTCGCGGGCCGCGCCACGACAGACGGCCCGCCGGCTGCGGTCACGCCGACCGCCTGAGTTCCCGGGCCGGCTGGTCGATGTGCGGCCGCGACGTCTCGTGCGATTCGTCGATCCGGTAGGTGCGTGCCGACGCGTCGCCCTCCGCCTCGCGGATGATGGCCTCGCGCATCAAGGCCCGGAGTTGCATGGTGCGGCCGAAGCACGAGCCAAACTGCACCAGCGCCGTGAGCCGGCCTGCGAGCATTGCAAACGTGCCCAAGGGCGCGGTCATCGCCGCATGCCGCAGCACCTCGCCGCCATGGGCGAGGAGCGCGGGTACGGCCCGCTCGCACGACAGCGATCGCCAGAAGAGCCGCTCCGCGTGCAGGCCAGCCGCAAAGGACGAACCGCGCTTCCGCGTCGGCCCACCGATGACCCGCGACTCGGGCTCGAGTACGACGTCGGCCTTCGAGGCAGTGAGTCCGGCTGCCATGTCGGCCGCCGCGAGCGCGTCGCCGCAGGCGGTCGAGAGACCAATCTCGCGAATCACGTCGGTCCGCCAGAAGCCTGCTTCGAGCAGCGGTGCCGAGGGCAGTGCGCCCGTCACGATGCCGCCGGCCTTGCGCCGCGGTACGACGGTGACGCTTCGCCCGCCGGCCGTCCGACGGATGCCGGCCGACGTGGGCTGCTCGTGGTCGGCCTCGGACACCGCCAGCGGCACGACGGCCGCCACATCCCGCTGCGCAAAGTGCCTGAGAGCCGCGTTGGCCCAGCCGTCCGTCGCCTTCCAGCCTGCAGCGAGCACATGAATCACGTCGCCGCTCGCCGCGGCGATGCCCGCGGTCACGCAGCCGACGAGGCCCGAGCCCTTCGCCGCGTCGACGAAGGTCACCTCCTCGCGGATGTTCCACGGGTCGTCGTAGGGAGTACCCAACGCGACGACGATCTCGCTGTTCTCCGGCCGGTGCTCGAGGACGCTGACGAGCGTCTCCTCGAGACCGGTCAACTCGGTCGCGGGAACCACCACCGAGAGCCGACGCGAACCACCGGTCTGACGCCGTATCGCCATGATCCCCCGCTCCGTTCCCCTGCTGACCGCGCAGACGATCCCCCCGGATCGGCTGCGATACTCGCTGTCCCCGAACGTCAGCCCGCCGCGATCAGGCGGCGACCCGCTGGGGCTGCAGTTCCGTGAACAGGTTCACGGTGTGCAGCATCTCGCCGTCGGCGTCGTAGAACTGGAGGACGCCGACATCGATCAGCCACATGGCGAACATCTCCGCCACGCGATAACAGCGTGCCACGCATCGACCGCGGTCGATGCGGATGTTTTCCTGCAGGTCCTCGATATCGGCGCCATCGACCCCAAGCTTGAGGAAGTGGCGAGAAACTAGGCCACGGACATCCGCGGCATTCATGTGCAGACGCATGGAAGGCAACCTCCTGTTGCGGGCTGTCGACTCGACTTCCTGTCGATCGGGCCGGGAAACCTAACGGGGCGTTGCCGCCGACGATAGGCTGATTTGCCGCCGGGAGTTCCCGGACGGCCTCTCGGCCCGCCACCACTGTTGAGCATCGACCGCCCCGGCTCCCCGCGATCACCCCCGAAATCGATCACTGCCCATTCGGCATGTCCGTCTCGGTCAGCCCAGTCTGCCCGCTTGCCGCAGCCTGCGCCGTTGTTATGGCAGCCGGTGCGTCCAAGCGATGTCGCGATACCGATCCCGCACGAGCTCCGCGACGCGATCCTGCGGCCACTCATGCCGACGCTCTTCGGCCGCAAACGCCTGTCGCACCGCCGCCTCGAGCGGCCCGCGGCCCAGGCCGAGATTGGCGAGGAACGAGCCGTGATCACGTCCTGCGCGATACTCCGGCTCTCGCGGAGGATGCCCGAGCACCCGCGACACGAGGCCGAGATCGAAGTCGTCGAGCAGCGTGCCGTGATAGAGGACTGCCTGCCGCCGCACGCGGAGCGCGTTGCCCGACACCTTGCGAAGCTCGCCCGATGTGTCGATCGCCAGATCACTCGAACCCCGCCGCACCACCGGACGGCCCGCGGCATGCAGCGCCGCCGCGAGCGGGTCGAGCACCGCCGCGTGCACTCTGTCGATGGCGGGAGCTGGCCCGGGCCATGTCGCCACCACGGTCCACATCAGGCAGCCGGGGCCGACCACAACGGTGAGCCCACCGCTCGGCCGCCGCACGACCGCGACTCCCTCCGCGTCGCAGGCGGCGAGATCGACCTCCTGCGACACGTGGCTCGACGAACCCAGCACCACCGCGGGCTCTCGTGCCATCCAGGTGCGGACCACCAGCCCTGTACAAAGTCCGTCGTGCGCCTCGGCCAGGAGCGCCTCGTCGAGGGCGAGGTTCTCAGCCACGCTCGGCAGTTCGACGTCGAGCCAGCGGGCGGGGCCGTCCGCGACGGGACGTTGACTCACTTTCCGAGCCTCCTAGACTTCACACATGAACGAACAACCCCGCCACGGCATCCGGTCCGACGACTCCCTGCCGCCCGTCGAGCCGCCGAGCGCGGGATTTCTGGTGCAGCTGTTCGTGGTGCCGCTCACGATCGTGTCCTGCGGACTTTTCGTGGTCTGGGGATTCTACTGGCTCGCCCAAATGGGCAACGATCCGGAGAGTTACGTTCGCGCCCTTCGCCGCAACAACGAGGGCCGCTGGCAGGTGGCGCTCAACTTCGCCAACGATCTCCGGGGGCCCGGTGGCGCGGCCCTCAAGAACGACGCGAAACTGGCGGGCGACCTCGCCGGCATCCTCGACGACGAAATGGTCAGTGGCCGCACGCGCGGCAGCGGTAACGCGGCCGAGCAGGCGAAGACGCTCTGCAACTATCTCTGCCGTGCCCTCGGGGAGTTTGCCGTGCCGGAGGCGGCGGTGCCGCTGGTGAAGCGGGCGGGCGATGCCAGTGATCCGCAGACCGCGCAGGCGGCCGTGGAGGCGATTGCCGTGCTCTCCGCCAACCTCGCTGCCGCGGGCAAGGGCTTCGACGATCCCGCCGCCGTGGCCGCCGCGGTGCTCAAGGCATCGACGAGCGACCTCGAGTCGCTGCGGTCGTCGGCCGCGTACACCCTCGGTGTGCTCGGCGGAGGCCCGGCGATCGAGCGGCTCCGGCTACTCGTTGAAGATGCTGGCGACGATGTCCGCTACAACGCCGCGATCGGCTTGGCCCGGCAGGGAGATGAGGCTGCCTGGCAGACCATCGAAGAGATGCTCGCGCTGCCCGACGCCGTGCCCGCCACCGGCGATCAGAAGGGGCAGGCCGAGCGATACCGCCGCGCGATGATCGTGGTCAACGCGATCAAGGGCGTGGGCCTGCTCGTTGACGCCACGAAACGCCCGCCCCCGGAAGCCGTGACGAAAATCGTCACCGCGCTCGGCAGTGATCCTGTCGCCGACGTGCGGACGAGCGCTGCGGCCCTCACCCGCCGGATCGGCCGGCTCGACGCAGCGGGCTGACGTGATCGGGCCGG
>JBAXOU010000134.1:0-9504 GCA_037133115.1 Planctomycetota bacterium
GGCCTGCGCTGATCGCTCAACTCAAACGCGACCTCGCGCGGCTCCGCGAGTGGCTCGCAGTGTGATCAGCGCGTAGCACAGGTTTTCAACCTGTGCCCGTTCAAGCCTGCGGGCTCCGATGCGCGAGCCTCGAGGAACTGCCGCTTCAGTAGCGGTAGATCGCTGCCACGCCTGATTCGGTCGGCATGTCGATCCGCGGCACCGACACGATCGTGCCCCCATGCGCGAGGACGGTCTCGGCCACGGCGCCGAAAACGTCTTCCCGCTCGAACTCGTGGCCAAACGCCTGCTCGCCTGCCCGCCCCGCGCCGTCAAACTCGATCGCGCCTGTTGTGCGGTCGAACCGTCCTGGCTCGAACCGGTCGGCTTCGATGAGGAGCGTGGCCACGCGGCCTGCCACGGCGGCGCGGCCCACGTCGGAGAGATCGCCCGCGGCGAAGTCGTGCGCGCGGCCCTGCTCGTAGAGATGGATCTCGCGGGCGAGTCGCGCGGCCGCCGCCGCGGCAAACACGTTGGCCACCGCCGCTGCGAGTTCGTCGAGATCCATGAGGTGCGGATCCTTGGCGATGTGGTCGTCGAGCAGGAGGTCGTTCTTCGAGAGGCCGCGGAACGTTGCGGCCAGCTTCGGCCCGGCGACGAGCACCAGCGGCAGGCCTGTTGGTCGCGACGCCTGGTCGATCACGACCGCGTCGACGTGTCGCAGGAAGATCTCCGTGTCGGCGTTGATGTCATCCTGTTTCGAGTCTGCGCCCCCGTGCACGATGGTCGGACCTGCCATGCCCGAAGGCCCCAGCCCTCGCTCCACACGGTGCGGCTGGAAAGTCTCTTCGTCCACCACGTCACCCCGGGCGAGCGACTCGGCCGGTTCATGGCCGGGCAGCGAGACCAGGGCGACGGGGTCGAGCCGTCCGAGCACGGTGCTGGTGGCATCGCGCCAGATCGTGCCCTCGAGGAGCCTCGCCTCGCGACTGGTGAGGGCCAGCACATGGCACCTTCCCATCGCCGCCGCCAGACGCACGAGCGGCATCAGGTGAAACCGCCGCATGATCATGGCCAGCGGCTTCACCGGCCGCTGCAGCAGGAACACCCGCGCTCGGCCGTCGCTGGCGAGTACGGCGAGGCCGTCGCGGGTGTGTCGCCAGAACCAGGCATCGCCCGCAAGCACGTGGAACGGCCCGAGGAGCCGCTCGATCTCGTGTCGGGGATGCGCCGCCGCGAGGCCCGTCTCCAGTCCGCCCACGAGGTGACGAAACGTCGGCAGGTCGACCGAGTTGTTGGGGACGTTGCGGTGGGTCGGCAGGTAAAGCGACAGGCAGGGGGCAGCCTGCGGCTGCATCAGCGATCGCACCGCCTCGATCGACAGGCTTTCCACCGCCACGCTCGTCCGCTCGGTCACCGTTGCCATCCTCGCCTCCAGGGCCCGCCAGTGGCGGGTGTCGATTGGGTAGGCGTCCAGCCGACCAGATGAAAAGCCAGGGCAACCGCTCGGCCGCCTCCGGATCCTCAACGATGCTTCGCCAGCGGGATGCCACGGGCAACAGCGGCCGGCGGCGAGCCGACGCCGGGCAGTGGAGGTCGCCGGGACACCCCGGCGGTATCGTGGACGACGGTGGCGTGACCGTATCGGGCCGGCGGGGCCGCCGGCTGGAGGTTGCAGATGCATGACGACGTGGTCGGGATCGTGCTTGCCGGTGGCCGGTCGAGTCGGCTCACGGGGCTCGACCTTGGCGCTGGTGGTAAGGCCGCGCTCGACATCGGCGGAGAGCCATGCCTCAGTCGCGTCTGCCGTGCGGTCGCGGCCGTGGTGCCGCGGGTGATCGTGGTGGCGGCGGCCGGGCAGCCGTTGCCCTTGCTTGATGACAACGTGGAGATCATGCGTGACACCACGCCGAACGCGGGGCCGCTGGCCGGGATCCGCGACGGCCTGGCATACGGCACGAGCCGCGTGCCACCGCCGCGGTGGGCGTTCGTGGCGTCGTGCGACGTGCCACTGCTGATGCCCGCGGTAGTGCGGCTGCTCGTCAACACGGCCCGGTCGTCGGCCGCGAGGTTCGTTGTGCCGCTCGTTGCCGGCCACCCGCAGGTGCTCGCGGCGGTGCTGGCCTGCGACCTCGCGTCGTCGATCGCCGCGCTCGCCGCCGCCGGCCGTGGACCCCGGGCCGTCCTCGACGACCTCGTCGCGTGGCAGCCGGAGGCTGTGCGGTTTGTGGCGCCGGAGGAGATGATGGCGATCGACCCTCATCTCGACTCGTTTCTCGATCTCGACACGCCCGCGGATCTGGTGCGGCTGGAATCCCGGGGAATCCCGCCTTCTTGGCTCTGACGGCCACTCCTATACTCCGCCGCATGGCGAGGCGACACTCCGGTCACGGTGCAGGATCGAGGCCTCGGCGCCGCTGGGCGCGCGGGTTCGTCGTCATGGCCGCCGCAGCCGCGGCCATCGTCGCCGTCGCGCCGGCGGTGCTCGTGCACACGCCCCTCCGCGATCGGCCGCTCGCGCTGGCCTTTGCCGGCATCGATGGCAGCATCACGAGCACCGCCGCCTCCTGGCGATGGGTGGGAGGCGTCGAGTATCGCGACGTCGTGCTCCGCGACCGGTCGGGCCGCGCGGCGGTGTTCGTGCCGCGGCTCGCCCTCGACCGTGGGCTCCTCCGACTGGCGGTCGATCCGAAATCACTCGGTACGGTGCGACTCGTCGATCCCGAGGTGCTCGTCGAGGTGCGTGGCGACGGCAGTTCGCTCGAAGACGTCGTTGCCCCGTGGCTCGCGGCGACCGCGAGACCGGTGGCGATCGAACTCGAGGTCGTCAACGGCACGGTCGAATTGGTCGACACGGTTCATCGCGTCGCATGGCGGCTCTCCGACGTGATCGCGGCGGGCTCGCTGCAGGCCGACGGATCACTTGCCGGCTGGACGGCCGCCGGCCGCCTGCGGCACTCCGACGGCGCGGCGGTTGTCGGACACCCCAGCGCGGCGCCGCCGCCGGGCGAGCCGGTGCAGCTCGACCGGGCCACGATTCCAGCGGCCGCGGCCGCGGTGCTCGTCCGCGATGGTGGCTGGTCGATCTCGTCTCCACCGGCAGCGGCCGACGGCGGACGGACGATCACGCTCGCCACGAACCGGCTGCCGCTCGGCGCCTCGACCATTGTCGCCACGAGGTTTGGGCAGCCGTATGTCGTTGACGGGATCGCCGACCTCCGTCTCGACGTGTCGCTCGACGCGACCGGCCGCCACGTGGCGGGTGAGGCCACGCTCGAGCGGTTCGCCGTCTGCGATGCCACGACGCTCGCGGAGCAGGTGGCCATCGACCGCTGCACCGTGCCGTTCGATATGTCGCTCGACGCCGAGCGGATCGTGGTGCGGAGGCTCGAGGCGGCGTCGGATGTGGTCAAGGCACAGGCGTCGGGCAGCGTGAGGATGCCCTCGCTCCACGACCCCGACTGGGCCGAGCGGATCGTGGCGGACGATTTCACGGCGTCGGTCGACGTCGATCTGGCATCGGCATCCAGCGCCCTGCCTGGTGGCCTCACCGTGCGGCCCGACGTCCGCGTCACCGGGGGCAACCTCAGGCTCGCGGCAGCGGCGCGGGGCGACGGCGGCGATCGCGTGCTGGAACTTCGGGCGACGGCGCGGGATCTCACCGCGGTGCGGTCGCAGCCGGTCGCTGCAGCCGACGGTGAGGAGGCGACGCTGCCGCTCTCGTGGCCAGAGCCGTTCACGGCCTGGGTTCGTGGTCGTCGGGGCCCTGGCCGCGGCGAGCGGCTGCGGATCGAGGAGTCCAAGCTCGTCTCGCAGGCCGTTGAGGCGACGGCGTCGGGTTCGCCCGCCGCGTTCGTGGTGCAGTGGAAGGCGGATCTCGCCGGCGTCATAGGCGAACTGGCGCAGGTGCTCGATCTGGGAGAGGCGACTGCCAAGGGAACGTTTCAGGGACGGCTCGACGTGGCGGCTGCCGGAACTGGAACCGGCCCGGGATCGCTCTCGCTTGCCGCAAGCCTCTCGGATGTCGAGGTGGCCGTGCCGGGCAGGCCAACCTGGCAAGACACGCAGCTCTCGGTCGAGGCCGAGGCCGAGGGCAGCATGGTGTCGGGCGGGGCCGCGATCGACCGCGGCCGCATGGTGCTCGCATCGGGCGACGATCGGCTGGAGGCGTCGCTCGACGGCGGCGCCGTCGTCGACCTCGCGGCCGTCGCCGGCTTTCCAGCCGATGCCACCGTCGCCTGGATCCGCCCCGCGGCCAACTCCACCGCCACCAAGGCCGTCGGGTCGCTCGTCGGTGATCTCGCGAAGTGGCAGCCGAGGCTGGCGGCGATCATCCCGATGTTTGCGACCCCAGGCCTCGAACTCGCCGGCACGGTCAAGGCGGGTGCCGAGGTGGTGCCGCAGGGCGACGTCTGGCAGTGGACGCGGGCGGGATGCGAAGTCGAGAGGCTCGTGGCGCGGCACGACGGCCGCGAGATCGTCGAGCCGCGGGTCGTGATCACGTCTGCAGGACGAGTCGATGCGGTATCGGGCAGGGTGGACCTCTCGTCTGGTGAGCTGCTCTCAACGAGCCTATCGCTCCGCACGGGTGGACTCACCTGGCTCCCGGTGATGGCCGGGCAAGCCACTGCCGAGCGGCTCCGGGGCCGCATCCAGTGGCAGGCCGACGTCGGTCGCGTGGAGCCGTGGCTCATGACCGCCGCTGTCGCCCGCTCGTGGCCCGCCGGCGGCCGTGGCTGGGGCACCGTCGAGATCATCGACACCCAGGCGGGCGTGAACCTGCTCGTCGAAGCGACGGGAAGCCAGCTCGTGCTCGCGGCTGGCGGCCGCGAAGGGCAGGCAGCGCGGCCGGTCTGGAACGAACCACGGGTCGCCGGGGTCCTGGAGGTGACGCGTCCGCGCACCGCGTCGGGCTCGCTTGCCGACGAGCTGCGAATCGACAGGCTCTCGGTCGAGTCGTCCACGCTCGCAGTGGCCGCGACCGGTCGGCTCGACGATTGGAATGCGCGGCGGGTCGTCACGCTCGAAGGCACGGCGGCCTACGACTGGCAGCAGGTCTCCCGGCTGCTCTCACCGTGGACGGGCGGCCGGGTCAGGCTCGTGGGATCGGACGGCAGGCCCTTCGCGCTGCGGCTGCCGCTGGCGGCCGGTGGCGGGCCCGCCGACGTGGCGGGGCCGGGTGGTGGCCCCGCCGCAGCCGCGGTGCAACTCCCGGCCGACTGGCTGGCGGCGACCCGCGGCACCGAAGCGGAGCCCGATCTCGCGATGCGGATCACGCGGCCGGCGAGCGCCTCGGTTCGGCCCGTCGATGGCCGGCTCAAGTCGCTGGCGATCGACACCACCGCCGCCTGGACTGGCGGCGACGTCGAGGGCTTTCCGTTGGCCGCAGGGGAGGTGCCGGTGCGGCTGCTCGAAGGGCAGCTCGCCTTTGGGCCATTCGACATTCCGGTTGCGGGGGGGCGGATCCGCGGCGCGCCGTGGGTGCGGCTCGTGCCCGCGCCGGGTGAGCTCGTCATCCCACCTGGACGCCTCGTGGAGCGTGTCGCGCTGTCGGAGCAGACCTGCCGACGGATCGCGATGTGGCTCTCGCCCGTGCTCGGCCACGCCGCCCATGCTGCGGGCGTCGTAAGCGTTGATCTTGCTGGCGCGAGGCTGCCGTTTGGCGATGCCTTCGGCGGCGAACTAGCGGGCCAGCTGGTTTTCGAGAACCTCGAACTCAGCCCCTCGCCCGGGGTGCAGCCGCTGGTGAACCTGCTCGTGAAGCTCCAGAGCGTGGTCGATCCGCGGTTCGCGTTCGGTGACAAGGCGGTGCTTCTGCGAGTGCGGCCCGATCCGGTCCGCGTGCGGCTCGCCCGCCGGCGGATCGCGCATGACGGGCTCGTGATGGACTCGGGCCAGCTCGTGGTGAAGTCGCAGGGAAGCGTCGGGCAGGACGGCTCACTCGACATGCGGCTGGAGGTGGCGCTGCGGGGCGACCTCGTGGGCCAGACGCCGGTCCTCGGCCGGCTCTTCCGCACGCCGTTGATCGTGCCGCTGAAGGGAACGGTGGAGAAGCCGCAGTTCGACGCGGCGGCCATGGAATCGATCCTCGGCCGTATCGTGGAGAATACTGCCGAGGCGGTGCTCAAGGATGGCATCGGCCGCGGCCTGGAGGCGGTGTTCGGCCAGCCGCAGCCGCCAGATCCCACCCCCTCGAGACCCCAGCCATGAACGGCGTGCAACTGCCAATGATCGCCCTGCCGGTGCTGCTCTTCGTTGCCATGGTCGTGGCCGCGGAGGTTGGCCGCCGCCTGGGCCGGCTTCGCTGGCTGCGGTCCGACGATGCGGACACGGTGGGCACGAGCGCCGTCGATGCCGCGGTGCTCGGCCTACTGGGCCTGCTGATCGCGTTCTGGTTCAGCTCGGCGGGCACGCGGCTCGACATGCGGCGGAGCCTGATCGTGGAAGAGGCCAACGCCATCGGCACCGCCTGGTTACGGCTGTCGATTCTCCCCGAAGACACCCGTTCGTCGGTCCGCGACCTGTTTCGCGGCTATCTCGACACCCGGCTTGCGCAGCGGCCGGCCGCCTCCCCTGCCGAGTCGCAGGCGGAACTCTCCGATCGACTGAAGGATCAGCGGGATGCCATCTGGCGGCAGTCGGTCGCGGCCGTGCCGCGGTGCGCGAGCGACCAGACGGCCGCGATCTTGCTGGCGTCGCTCAACGAGATGTTTGACGCCGGCACCCGGCACCAGGCCGCCTCCATGGCCCACACGCCGACGGAGATCCTCGTTCTCCTGCTCTTCGTCTCCATCTTCGCCGCGTTGCTCGCCGGCCACGACATGTCAGGCACGAAGCGGTTCAACTGGCTGCACATGGCCGTGTTCGCCGCCGTCACGTCGGTCACGATCTGGGTGACCTACGACCTGGAGATGCCCCGCTACGGACTGATTCGCCTTGATGATTACGACCAGACGATGCTCGACGTCCGTGCCGACTTCGACCGGCCGGAATAGCGGTCCGCGGCCTCACAGCCGGTTGGCTTCCAATCGCCATGGATTCGTGCGTTTTCCATCGGCCGCGAACCATCTCGGGTGGGGAGGCGTAGAAATGGGTCGAAGGAGGCTCGGTCATGCGTTTCCGCGTGCAAAACCCGGTCTGGCTGATGATGGCCTTCGTGGCGTTTGCCGCGCAGGTCGTTCCCCAGGCCTGGGGCGAGGAATGCGACCGCGGCTGCTGTGCGGCCGAGCGCGGCGGATGCTGCTCAGCCTGCCCGGCTGAAACCACCGCCCCGCCCTGCCACTGCCAGGTGGAAGCCCGGCAGGACCAGCCGCTCTCCGTCTCCAAGGGCAGCACGCCTGACCGCGACCTCCTCGAGCAGGTCGCAGTGGTGGAGTCGGCTTCTCTGGAAGTCCCGCATACGATCGGCGTGAGCCGAGAGTATGCGGCGGCATCGCTTGCCGTGCCGATCCGGCCAGTCCGGGTCCTCTATGGCGTCTGGCGGAACTGAATCGGCCGCCGAACCGATGTCTTCCCGTCCTGGGGCGTGAGCCCGCCGGTCGGATGACGTCTGCGGTGGTTTTCCCACGCTCACACGTCGTGACGTGGCGTGATCGATTCAGTTTTCCATGCAAAGGATCTTTCCCATGAACAGTCTGTTTCTCCTGGCGGCACTGGCCTTCGTGCCCTTCGTGCCCGCCACCCTCAGCAGCCAGCGGGCTGGCTGTGAGACGTGTGATTGCTGCGGTTGCTGCGAGACGGGCAGTTGCGAGTGCACGAGTTGCACCTGCGTCTGCTGCGGCGGCGAGTGCCCGACTGCCGGCGTGACGGCCGAGCAGGAAGGATGCTGCGGCTCCGGGTGCTGCGGCAAGTAGCGACTGACGCTGGCTCAGCGTGAATGGTCAGGGCGGCGGGGGACGAACGTCTCCCGCCGCCCTCTTTTCGTCAAGGCACCGGCGATCACGAGGCTGCTGACGCCGACCGGCGCCTGGCCAACCTCACAGCGGCCATGATCGCGGCGCCACATGCCATCGAGAAGGTCACACTCGGCTCGGGCACGATGATGAACGCGGTGACGCTGCCGGACGGTACGGTGCCACCGCTTCCGAAGTCGGTGGCCGTCTTCGGGAGCGTGGTCACGAGCACGTTGGTGATCGTCGGATACACAGCCGAGATGGAGCTGTAAGCGACGCCGTTGAAGATCCGAGTTCCCGGACCCGAGGTCGTCTTCGCCCAGAACGAGTAATTCGCGTTCTGGACGGAGCCGAGAAGCTGCGCGTCGGTTTGCGTCGTGAAGAAACCACCCTCGAACGTGTCGCCGGTCACGATGGAGTCGACGTCAAAGTACACGTCCACCACGTTTGCAGAACTCAGGGACGCGGAGTTGAAGGGGTTGGCATCGGTCAGCCTCAGGACGTCGTTGAGGGCGCCGGAGCCGCTGACCGTGTAGTTCGGCGCACTGGCCGTGAGCTCGAAGGCCGCCCGCAGGCCGCCGGTCGGGTCGAACATGCCGGCGGTGAGGATGCCGGGCGAGTTGCCTGGGCTGACGAGGCCGACGCCGGCGATCATCGCCTGCATGACACCGGAGCCGCCCAGCGTGCCGCTGCTGGCGACCGTCACGTTCGACGCCAGGGTGCCGTTCACCAGCAGCGTTCCGGCATCGAGCAGCGTGCCGCCGCTGAACGTGCTGGAGCCCGCGAGCGTCAGCACGCCGCCGCCCAGTTTCTGCAGCAGACCCGTGCCGCCGACCGTCTGGAACGTGAAATCGGCGCCACTGGCCACGTTCACGGTCGTGTTCGAGCCGAGGTTCACGTCGGCGCGGATGCCGTGCGAGCCTGCCGACACGGTGAGGGCGGCGGGGATGGTGCCGCTGCCGACGAGCGTGACCGGGCCGCTGCCGTTGCTCGGGTAGATCTGGTAGGAGCCGGCCGAGCTGTTGAACGTCATGCCCGCCAGGCTGGGCGTGGCGCCGTTGAGGAAGATGGCCGCGGTACCGCCGGTGAGGGCCGAGCCAAACGTCGCCGTGTCGGTGCTCGAGAAGCCGGCGTCGAGGCCGGGCGAGCCCTGGTTCGTGCCCCAGTTGAGGCCGAACGCATTGCCGCTCGTGCCGGTGAGCGTGCCCCAGTCGCCGCTGCCGTTCGTGGCCCAGGTCGACTGACCGCTGTACACCTGCCCGCTCACGGCCACCGCGACGTTCGGGATCGAGCCGAACTCGGCGGCCACGACCGAGGTATAGGTGCCGTTGATCGAGCCGAGCGTCGAGCCGGTGCCGGTGAGCGTGTACGTGGCCGTCTGCGGTGTCGTCGCACCGAGGAACGCGGCCGAACCGGCAGTGAGGCCCAGGGCGAAGCCGCTCGGGCCACCCGTGAACGAGCCGAGCGTGCCGCTGGCGGTCGTGGCGTTGAGCCCCGTGCTCGTGACACCGACGGATGTGCCCGATACCGTCGCGCCTTGATGGAGGTACCCCAGGGCAAGGGTCGAGGTGCTCGTCGTGAACACCCGCTGATCGACCACCTGCAGCGAGCCCGAGGCCGTGCTCGTGGTCGT